>CAZJAG010000055.1:0-16279 GCA_964543735.1 uncultured Porphyrobacter sp.
ACGATTGATCGGTTTGACACAGACAGCGACCCGCGCAGCTTCATCTGGGATGACGCGGCATATTCCGCTGGCCGATATTGGCCAGTGGGCGCAGGCACCGGAACCTTTGACGAGGTCTTTCAGGCCGACCGTGCACTTGAAAACTTCGGCCACCGCAAGGCCGGGCGTGCGCATAATGAATATCTTGAAGTCGCGATCGAGAACGGTTTGCCCGGGATCGCGCTTGCATGGGGATGGATCTTGAGCATCCTCGGGCTGGCCTTCACAGCGAGAAATTCACGCATACGATGGATCGCATGGAGCGGTGCAATGATCGCTGGATGCGCAGCCTTGCAAGGGATCACCGACTATCCCTTCCGCAATATCGCAATGTTGAGCGTTTATGCCTTCGCCCTTCTCCTCTTGCTTTTACCAACGCGCTTGGTCGAGGAAGATGCGGCATGAGACAGGCCATTTGGACCGTGTTCCTCGCAGCGATTGGCCTTGCCGCCATCGCCACGCAGCTCGACCGGCAAGCACGCCACGCGCCGCATATCGCGCGCTTCGTTCCCGATGCGCTCAGCAGCTTCGCGCTTTACCGCAAAGCGGCGCAATTTGTTGATCAGGACAATCCGGTTGAGGCGATGCAGGCAACCCGCCAGCTTATCGCCATTCGTCCGATCCCTGCTGAGCATTTGAGTATGTTGGCCTATGCGCAAATTCTCAGCGGTGATGCGGCAACAGGGACGCAGACCATCCAGCAAGCTGCAAGGCGCGGTTGGCGCGATGTGCCAACACAGCGGGCAATGTTCGCGCTGGCCCGCGATGCGGATGATGGCGCGGAAATGGCGCGCCGTTATATCGCCATGTCGGTGATGCTTGGTCGCAATGAGATGCTGGCCGAAATCACTCCGCAAGCCTTTGCCAGCGAAGAAGCGCGCGAAACAGCGGCCCAATTGGTCGCTGCGCCAAGTCTATGGAGCGTAAACTTCATGCGCTACACATTGCGCGAACTGCCCGCTTCGCACGCGCTCGATATTATGATTAGGGTCGAGGCGAAGGGCGGCGCGGTAGACTGCAATGCGGCGCGCCACGTCCTCAATTCTGCTGAAACATTTGCCGAGACCGCACCCGATCAGCTCGGCGCACTGGGATGCAATTAACCCGGCAATTCCCAAGAGGCGCTTGCGAGGCTCCTGCTTACTGCTAGGAGTGCGCGCAAGCACTGCAGGAGCAGCACGCAACTTTATGGACGGATCATCAGCAATCAGCTTTCGCGAAGCCTTGGGCAGTTTTGCCACGGGCGTCACAATCGTGACGAGCGTGGACGCGATAGGATCGCCAATTGGTGTCACCGCGACCAGCTTTAATTCGGTCAGCATCGATCCGCCGCTAGTCTTGTGGTCGCTATCAAAAACCAGCCTTTCGCTGCCAGCCTTTGCTAAAAGCGGCCATTTCGCTGTGCATGTTCTTGGCGCCGATCAGCAGGATTTGGCCAATCGCTTCGCGCAGTCGGGTATCGAGAAATTTGCAGGGGTCGACTGGACAAAAGGCAATCACGGCTCACCCATCATTCCCGGTTCAGCATCGCTATTTGAATGCGAGGCAAGGCACCAATATGATGGCGGCGATCATGTGATATTGGTCGGCGAAGTCTTGAACTATGCGACCAGCAATAACGCGCCGCTCGTATTTCATGGCGGCCGTTATGCGCAGATTCGCCCACTCACAAAAGGCGATGCCAAGGCCGATCCTGAAGTCAGCACGAATTAGGCGGTGTGGACAAATTCCGCGCGGTCACCGTGGGACGAGAAAGCACTGCTTTAATCTGCTGCAATTCCTGCCAGCAATGTTTGTGCGCGGGAGAGGTGTGGGCGGTCAAGCATCTTACCCTTAAATCCGATTGTCCCCGCACCGGGATTGGCTTCGAACAGGCTGATGATCTCGCGCGCCTCGGCCACTTCTTCTGCAGAAGGTGTGAAAGCCTCATTGATCACGTCGACCTGTGCCGGATGTATGGCCAACATTCCGCGATAGCCCTCGCGACGAACCTGCTCGGCCCGCTTACGCAAAGCGTCAAGATTGCGGAAATCTGCGCAAATTGTCTCAATCGCGGGGATCTGCGCGGCCGCTGCGCCCAGCAATGTCAGGCTGCGCGCAAGCTCGTAAGTGAAGGTGAAGCTGCCGTCGGGATGGGTATTGGACATCGCGCCCAATGCATCGGCCAGGTCTTCAGCGCCCCATGTCATCGCGACCAGACGCGGCGCTCCGCTATAATCGCCTGTGTGGAACATCCCCTCAGCCGTTTCAGTCGCAAGCGCAATGACCGGCGTTGCCCCTTGCGCGATCCCGTTCGCGTCTTCGGCAGAGCTCAGCAGCTGGTCCAGCTCTTCGATATCTTGCCGCCCGTAAATCTTGGGCAGCATAATTCCGCCCGGTTTGCCGCTCATCACAGCGGCCAGATCATCCCTTGTGTATTCGCCATCGAGCGGGTTGACCCGCACCCAAATCCGGTCGTGCCCGCCCTTTTGAGAGAGCAAAAACTCGCGCACCATATCGCGCGCCATGGCTTTGTTCTCTGGCGCAACTGCATCTTCCAGATCGAGAATGACAATGTCAGCTGCGCCAGTGGTGGCCTTTGCCATCTTCTTCTCGCTGTCTCCCGGAGCAAACAGCCATGAACGAAATTTTGAAGGCAATTGACAGGGCATCAGCGTTCCTATGGTCTCAAGGGGCCTATGGTCACAAGGGGCGTGACCTCATCCCAGCACTCGGTGCGCGCGCCGTCAATATCGCAAGACAAGGTTTGGCAATGGCCAAAACGCAAATGGCCCGATCTTGCGACCGGGCCATCCGTCTAACTTGCCAGATGTTCAGAGTTAGAAGCGTCCCAGCAGGTTCAAAAATGGACCGTGGCTGGAATAACTTTGATCGGTGAGATCATCGGAGAAATCCGACCATGAATAGCCGACCCCGATTTTCACATGGTCGCCAACATGGCGGTAAACACCGGCCAGCGCACCCAGACGCAGATCGTCTGCCTGATCAGCCCACAATGCGCGACCTTCTGCCATCACATCCCATTCGCGGATCACGTTATAGTCGAGGCGAATAACACCCAGATGCGCGTTCGAGCTAACGAACTCATCTGAATTGCGCGCCAGCGACACCCGTCCGCTGCGATAGCCATATTTCGTACCCAGCGTCAGACGATCTGACAGGTCAAAGTTGAAGTCTGCGCTAAAGATCGTGCTGACCTGCTTCGGGCTTTCGGTCTGACCAGAGCCGGTGATCTGACCAACCGGGCCAAGATCCTCGAAATAGTGCAGACGGATGAGGCCGTTCACACGGTCATTGTCAATCGGGCGATAGGCAAAGCCGCCAATCGCTTCTGTAAATTCAGCTGCGCGAATATTGGTGCCTTCATTGTCAGCGCGGGCCAGATTGACCTCGCCAACAAAGCGCCAGTCAGGATTGACCGCATAGCTCAGGTTCGAACGAACCAGCCACACTGTCTGATCAACCAGCGCGCCATCCTCGCGGCGGACTTCAACGGCTGTGCCAGCGCGGAAATCCTTGCCGGTGTAGCCAAACGAGAGCGAGCCAGCCGTGCGGCGGAATTCGCCGGTTTGCGGATCATCGATCCGGCCGTTCTCGAACGTGCCCGAAACGCTGACTTTCTCGGTCGGGTTGAACTGCAAGCCAAAGCTGCGGGAAAGCGATGCTGCCTCGCCGCCAACCCCGACACGGTTCTCGCCAAAGACCGAAAGGCTGTCGCTAAAGCGTTGACGCGAGCCAACAACCAGCGAGCCACCACGGCGATCGGTGAAGAAGTTTTGCGAGTCGAGCCCTGTGTCGGTGCGGTCAGCCAGCAGGCTGTAACCAACGTAGGATTCCGAACCTTCACTTGTGCGATGGTTGAGCAATACGTCAGCGCCAAGGCCGCCGTCACCGCCTGATACTTCGCCTTTCAGCGACAAACGATCGGTCAGCTGTGCGGTCAGTCCGCCGCCTGCGCGATTGTTGGTCTGGCGACCTGCATCGTTATCAAGCGTTGCCTGACCGAATGCATGAACCGTCCAGTTCTTGCCAGCTGGCTGATATTCCAGCTCAACCGCGCTATCAGTGCGAGCACCATCTTGCGTGGAATTGAACAGATTGCCCGGTGTCAGATCCTCGTGACGAACGCCTGCTGAAGCGGTCAGAGTGCCTCCGCTTAGCGTGAAGCGGTTGGAGAGATCAATTTCACCCGTGCGGTTTCCGCCGCGTCCTTCCGCATCGAACTCGTCATAGCTGGCAACCAGCTTACCGGTATCGCCCAGCGGAATATTGGCAGCCACGCCCCAACGTGTTGTGTCGGTTTGTGTCAAACGGCCCGCTGAAGAGAAGCCCTGATCCATCTGCTCATAGAAAGCAGAGAATTGGCCCAGATCGCCTTGCTTTTGAGCAAGCTCAGCGACATTGACAGCAACTTCGGTGCGCCAAGCCTGAGCGGCCTGGTTTGCAACACCGGGGTTGGCGATGTCAGCGAAGGTCAATCCGCCATCGACTGAATTGGCTTGCGAGAAGCCAACGCCTTCGGTTTGAGCGAACTCGGCTTTCACATAAGTGCCAGCGGTCAGGCGAAGCATAGCGTCAGCGCCCAACAAAGTCTGGTCAGCTTCCTCGACAGTGTCACGCTGAGCGGTTGCGCCAATGCGCAATTTGTCACCCAGCCAGACTGTGCCGCGGCCACCCACTGTGTAGCCATCGAGATCGCCAAAAGTTGGCGAGTATTCGTAGCGAACGACCAGCACAGGGATATTGCCCGATGCACTGCCATCGCGCACTGTCCGTCCGCTATCAGCGGTCGAAGAGAGCGGCTTGAGCAGGGTCAAGCGGCCATTGAACGGATCAAAATCATAATCCTCGCGCGGGTGCAGCTCTTCGCTTTCCAGCACAATGCCTGTTTCGCGGTCACGAATTTCAATCCGCACACGCTCAGAGCCGATCGACACATCCTGACGTTGCAGGAAGTAGAGCGAGCCGCCAGTACCGCGGAATTCCTCACGCGCCGGGACTGTGCCCGGATCAGAGGCAAAGCCAAGGACTTGCGCCTTGCGCTCGCCAAAGCTCGTTGTGCCTTCAGAATTGAGGTCAAGCAGAGCGCCGAACAGGCCGCGGTCAAGCTGAGCCAGCTCTGCACCGTTTGCTTGTGCGATAAAGTTGCCAAGAACAGCCTGGCTGATGCCATTGTCGACCCGCAGGTAGAAGCGGCCCTGCGTAGGCGCATCCTCTACCAGCGTCGAATCGTCACCATAGGTGGGATAATACTGCTCAGAATTCAAACGACGCAGAAGCTGGCGCGGATCTTTGCGGTCAAGGTTGGAAAACAGGTCTTTGACCAGTGCTTCTCCGGTGTCGAGCGATGCGGTAACCCGCCAGTCGCTGTCGATCTTGCCCTTGGCATAAAAGGCCGCACGGCCCGCAGCAAAGCTGCCTTCAGCCAGCGTATCGCCGCTTACCTGCGTGGCAGGGCCCTTAGAGAAGGACTTGCCAAGGGTGACTTCACCCTGACCCACGACGAACCATTTCTCGTTGGTATCTTTCAAATCGCGCACAGCAGCGAAGGAAACATTCTCACCCTCGCCAATCTGGATTGCAATCGAAGGTGTCCCATCGCGAACGATTTGCTCGCTGACGAAAAAGCCTGTGTCATCGACCGGCACATATTGGCCAGCCACGCGGACGATGTCGCGGTCGGGATCGGCCTGGCCGGTCACAGTGACTTTCGACACGCCGCGCATGCGGATGGTGCGGATAGACGCCATGTCTTCAGAACCAAAGTTTGAACGTGCAGGCGCTGACTGCGGATCAGGATCAACGTCCAGAACCGTCAGCTCTTCAGGCCGCGTTTCGTCAAACTTGCCCTTCTCGTCATAGACGCGAAGCACATAGAACATGTCTTGCGGCGCAGCCGGATCAACCGTCCATTTGCCAATGTTGTCGCCATTCATTGGCACAACTGCATAGGGCGTTGTCGCAGGCGTTTGGCCTGAGACAAACAGTCGCAATTCCGCCTTGCTGATTAGCGATGGATAGTTGGTATAGCCGATGAATGTGAACTGCTCACCGCGCACAACAACGCGCTCGTTTTCGACAAGGCCAACCGAGAGAACCGGATCGACATGCGCGCCTTCTGTGCGCACTTCGATGCTGTGGTCGTCAGCTGAACGCTCTTGCACGGGCAGCTGATCGCTCGTTCCCGGATTGTTGACCGTGATCGCAAGGCCATCGCCAGAAGCAGCGCTTTGCGCCATCTGGCTGACGGGCAGGCTGACCTGCGTTTCGCCGCAATCGCGCTGAGCAACCACAGTTACCGCGCTGCAATGCGCTGGTACGAGTTGCACAGCTGCGAAATTGCCATTGGCTGCGTCATGCGTGACCAGCTGGCCTTCGACATGCAACTTGCTGGCGTCAGCCGAAAGCGTGCCCTCGACAATCGCAGGCTTGGCTTGCGAGACATCGATATTGCGCACGCGCACCGCATCGACGCTGCCGAAATCAGGGCGAGAAACCGCTTGGGGTTTGAAGACCTGTGCTGCTGGCAAGACATTGAGAGCTTGCGCCTCGGTCTCGTCAAAACTGCCATCTGCATCATAGACGCGGTACACCGCGACCATCTTGTCAGATGCGTAATTCGTCGGCATCCATTCCATCACCCCGTCAGCATTGGCGGGAATGACGACATGCGGCGAACCAGCAATGTCTGAACCGGCTTCAAAGATGCGCAGTTCAGCGCGCTCGACAAAGGCGGCATAGTTGGAATAGCCAAGGAAGCGCGCTGGTGTTCCGCGCTGAACAGTTTTGTCCGAACCGATCAGTCCAACCGACAAAACTGGCTGCAAGACTTCTTGCAAGGTATAGGCAACGCCTGTGATCGCTTTTGTCTTTGCTGCGACAGACGCGCTTGGCTTGGCCAGATCGGGCGAAACCGATGCAGCGTGTGCGAGCTGATCAAAGGATGCAACATCGGCCATAACGCCAGCGGCAGCTGGGGTGGCAACCGCAAGACAAGCGACGCTGGACGCGCCGATCATCAGACGGGCTGCAACGGATTTGGCAGATGGCTTAAACATACTGCGAGAGGGTTGTTGAGGAAGTGTCATGGTCATTACTCCCCTCCCTGATTGCTATTTGCCGAAACGGCGTTGACTTGGATAACCGGCGCTGAGCCTTCCCAACCGGTTGCGAAAATGGATTTGAGCGATTGCCTGATCGTCTCGAGGCGCTGGCGAACCTGCTCGGAGCCAGCCGAACCATCGATCCGGTAGGTCGCACGCAGAACGAGCGCTTTTTCCTCAAGCGATTTGAGTGATTGCAGACGCGCCATGGCTCCAGCGCTGATCGATCCATCAGGATTGAACGCGCGCTCATCCAAGTCGAGCTGGACGGTGTTGGCTTCTGCTACACCGAAGTTCAGCTCGCTCATCTTACCGCGCGTCAGGCGGACCGAACGTGGGTTGTCAGTCGTCATCGCCCAGCCTTGCGGCAAAGTGCTTTCATCGACTTTCAGAACAAAGTTCGAGCCAAGGCGTGCGTCAGGCACAGCAGCACAAGCGATGTGATAACGGCCATGCTCATCTGTGGTGATCAACTCGCCCTTGACGGTGGCAAGACGCACCGATGGAATGCCCGGCTCACCATCATCTTGATAGCCATTGCCGTTGTAATCCTCGAACACCTGTCCGATCAGCTCAGAGCAATCGAAAACAGTGCTTGGGACAATCACAACCGTGGCCGTACCGCGGTTCGAGATTTCATCGCCGTTTGCGCCGTTCTCAGCCAGACCGGTATTGACCGACTGGCCTTGCGTTACGCCAGCACCCACAACCAAGGTCAGCTGATAGCTAACGGTGGTGTTGGCCGGAATGACCTGATCACGCCAGATCAGCTCGCGATTGCCATTGGCCAGTTCAGGCTCTTGCGCCTGACCATTGACCAGCGCGGAGCCCGGCACATATTTCAGACCCGCCGGCAGAACATCGACAACGTCAACATCCGCACGTCGCACGCCTTCGGGGTTGCGAACCGTAATCTCGTAAGGGATCAGGTCGCCAGTGCTTGCCGAACGCTTGGTCGAGGTTTTGACAACGACCAGCTCATCACGGCTGAGGAACGGATCAAGTGCGATGTGGTTGTTCACGACATCGGGATCACCGCTCTGAAGCAGGAATGAGAGGTAATAAACTGGGTCCGCATCCGTCGGCGCAGTTGGCGACATAGAGATCCTGACAGGCGCACCTTGGCCGGTTGGATCGAAAGATGTTCCTTGCGGCGGCAGGATAGTCGAGGTGAAACTGTAGCCAGCTGGCGGTGTAACCTGAATAACATACTCAGTCTCGCCAACAGGGCATGCAGCAGCAGCGCCTGGGACAATATCAAAGCGATATTCACCGGTTGCGCCTGTGACCTGATTGCGCTGAGACGGATCAAGATAGCAATCCACCGGCAGAGGGTTGCCGCTGCTGTCAAGCAGGGTAGCCATTGCGCCTGCAACAGGCGCGCGGGTCACCGCATCATAGATCACACCTGACGGATCAATCGGCAGGTTCTGCTCGGGTAGCGTCGATGCAACTTCGAGGTTGATGTCGGTAATCTCTTCGAACACAACCTGTGTGTCTGGATGCAGGAAACGCACTGAGTATTCGCTACCGGCTGGAAGGCCTGTAAACTCGTAATTGCCTTGTGCATCCGTAGTCGTAGTGGCGACCATTTGATCACCATCGAAAATCTCAACGATCCAGCCATCGAGACGGTCATCATCACTATCGATCACGCGGTCACCGTCCATGTCTTTAAAGACGGTGCCCGAGAGATTGCTTGTGGGAGCTACGACGCCAATGCTGACGGTCGCAGTCTCACAATTGTCGGGAAAAGCGATGTCGCAAATCTGGTACTCAAAGGTATACTCGCCTTCGGGCGTGCCAGCAGCAACATCGACTTGTCCGGTTGAAGGATCAAAGGTGATCCCTTCAGGCAGCGAACTGCCCGGCGCGAGCGAAATGACAGAATTGACCGGTGTAGCCTGAACTCCGTCGATCGTGTCTCCATCGAAGACGTTGACGACATTGGTCCCGCCAGTTCCTCCGTCGACATCGACTGCCGCATCAGGTGATGCAGTAATCAACACCAACAGATCATCTGAATCCTCTACCGAGTTATTAGAAGCATTGGCTTCAGTAGTGCCACTCGGGACTGTGACAGAGGCCGTGTTGGAGACGACAGCTGCTGCCAGCACCCCGGGAGAAGCGACCACAAGGATCGGCACCAGGCTGGCACATATCCGCGTGAGCGGTGTGCCAGCAAGGCCCAGATTGTTAGAGAGGATATTCATTGTCAAACCGCTCGCGCTAGGGTTCCGGATCAGTTCACTGTGCAGTTGTAAGTGACAGTTGCCGACTGGCCGTCGCCGAGCGTGCCAAGTGTGATGCCTGCACCTGTGAGGTCAGCAATCGTGTAGCTGCCTGCTGGGACACCATCGCCAGTGATCGTCACGACATTGGTTGCAGGACAGGTCAGACCTGCGCCTGGTGTATCGGTAACAACCGCACCGGTTGCCGCGTCTGGTCCAGCATTGCTGATGACGAGGGTGTAGGTTATCGTATCGCCGGTAGTGACCGCGTCGACACCGTTCGATTTGGTGATCGAGAGATCAACAACCGGGCCAACGTTGATCTCGACCGTTGCGGTGTCGCAATTGTCAGGATCCGCCACTTCACAGATCTGGTAAGTCACTGTGTAACTTCCCGGTGCTGTGCCAGACGGAACTGTCAGAGTGCCGTCAGGATTGATCGTAACACCCGTCAGGCCGCCATCGTCAGTGATGCTTGGTGTGACATCGGCATCAGGAAAGCCAGCACCGTTGAGCGTGTCATTGGTGAAGACGCTTGGAGTGTCGCCACCTGTTGACGGCACGCCTGTGGCCGAGAAGTCGTTGTTGTTCGCATCAATCGAATTCACAACTGTGACGGTTTCATCGAGATCATCGCCGGTGGTGGTCGGGTCAGTCTCGTCGCTGGTCGCTGGCGACACCGTGTTGGTAATCACATTGCCTTCTTGGCCGGCGTCAACCGTACCTTCAATCGTCAGCGTAGCGCTTGCGCCATCAGCCAAGGACGCGATAGTCCAAACACCTGTGCCGCTGTCGTAGGAGCCTGCTGAAACGCTACCATTGTTGGTGGTTGCAGTCAGACCTGCTGGCAGAGCGTCTGTCAGCGAGACATTGTTTGCATCATCGCCGCCATTGTTGGTGACAGTGATCAAGAAGGTCACCGTGTCGCCTACGCCGGGCTCAGCTGTGCCAGAGGTCAGTGTCTTGACCGTTTGCAGGTCAGCAACGCCGCCCACCAGAACGATCACTTCAGCAGTGTCGCAATTGTCAGGATCAGCATCTTCACAGATCTGGTAAGTGACAGTGTAGCTGCCTGGGGTCGCGCCAGCCGGAACGGTCAGCGTGCCATCAGGATTGATTGTTACACCGGTCAGGCCGCCATCGTCAGTGATGCTTGGCGTGACATCGGCATCGGCAAAGCCCGCACCGTTCAGCGTATCGTCGTCGAAGACACTCGGAGTATCGCCGCCGGTTGATGGCACTGAAGAGCCTGAGAAATCGTCATCGTTCGCAACGATCGTGTTGATCACGTCGACAGACTCGTCCAGATCATCACCGGTTGTCGTCGGGTCATTCTGGTCGCTGGTTGCAGCCGTCGTGACGTTAGTGATCGTGTTGCCTTCTTGGCCGGCGTCAACCGTACCTTCGATCGTCAGCGTGGCGCTTGCGCCATCAGCCAAGGACGCGATAGTCCAAACACCTGTGCCGCTGTCGTAGGAGCCTGCTGAAACGCTACCATTGTTGGTGGTTGCAGTCAGACCTGCTGGCAGAGCGTCTGTCAGCGAGACATTGGTCGCATCGTCGCCGCCATTGTTGGTGACGGTGATCACGAAGGTCACTGTGTCGCCAACTGCTGGCTGAGCTGTGCCCGAAGTCAGCGTCTTGACCGTTTGCAGGTCAGCAACGCCGCCCACAACAATCATCACTTCTGCGTCCGCACAATTGGTCGGGTTAGCCGTTTCACAGATCTGGTAGGTCACAGTGTAAGTGCCTGGAGCCGTGCCTGCTGGAACTGTCAGCGTACCGTCAGAGGCGATGGTCACACCGGTGAGGCCGCCTTCATCAAGGATCGAGACGTTCACATCTGTATCGGCAAAGCCTGCATCATTGATGGTGTCATTGCCGAACACGGAACCGGTTGTTCCGCCGGTTGACAAGATCGGGCTAGCCGTGAAATCGTCATTGGTCGCAACGATATCACCAAGCACCGTATCCGAATCCGTCACAGTGTTGTTCGACGGGTCGCGTTCAATAGCGCCGGCAGGGGCCGTTACAGTTGCGGTGTTCTCCGCGTTCTGGGCCTGGGCCATCGCCGGAATGGCGAGAACCACCAAAGGCAATGCGCCGCTCAAAATCCGCGCAAGCGGCAGCTTCACAGTAGTATCGCTGGTTGTGCAAGCGTTGTTGTTAGTAGTCTGAGTTTTCATCTTAATTCACCTGGCAAGAGTAAGAGAAAGTGGTCGATTGACCGGTTGAAAGAGTTCCAAGCGTGATCCCACCGCTCGAAAGATCTGAGAATGTGAAGGAGCCCGACGGCACGCCATCGCCTGTGATTGTCACAGGTGCGGCTGCATCACAGGTGATGCCAGCGCCGGGGGAATCGGTGACCACTGCCCCAGTGACGGGGTCGGGCCCGTTGCTGGTCACAATGATCGTGTAAGTGGTCGTATCGCCCGAAGTTACGGTGTCGTTGGTCTGATCGACTTCGCCGTTGACGCCGGGAGTATTGGTCTTCGTAATCGAGAGGTCGACATCGCCTGTAACGGTGACCGTCGCTGTCGCGGTTTCGCAATTCGTCGGGAAACCGATCTCGCAGATCTGGTAATCAAAAGAGTATTCGCCAATCGGAGTACCGGCAGCGACAGAAACATCACCGGTTATTGTGTCGAAAGTAATTCCTGCTGGAACTGTTGAGCCTGGTGCGACCGCAAGCGTTGTGTTGGTGGGACTTGCGTCAACAGTATTAAGTGTATCGCCGTCAAAGACGTTGAGAATATCTGTTCCGCCAGCATTTGACGGCGCTGATGCCGCATCGTCCACCGCAATCACGCTGCCTTCAGCGGTTACAATCTCAAGATCGTTCAGATCAAAATAGACCAGCGCGTTGCGGCCATCTTGAGCATCGTCGAACAACATCTGGAATGTTGTGGTAGGAACCGCCATCGTAAATGTGGCAGTCTCATTGGTGGGGTTCTCACCTGTATCGTTGGCAAGGAATGTTCCCACCGCACCCGCTGCAACCAGGCGGCCAGCCTGATTGGCATAGGCTGGAGGCGAAGCGAAAGAGTGAATCTCAATCGTGGGCGACGTCCATGTACCAGCCACATTCATCGCGAATGAATCGCGCGGAGCTGTGCCATCGACATCATCAATATCTGTGAAATTGATCGATTGAACGAGGAAACCGTTTGTTTCGAATTCGAACACAATCGTTCTGTCACATGCCGCCACGCTCGAACGTGCAAAGGCGCCTGCATATCCAGCGGCATTAAAAGCGGCGCAAGCGCCATTGCGCGGGTCCATCCGCACCGTGATTGTGCGACCGTCTGCATCGCTAAAAATGGCGGTCCAGGTGTCAGGAACCGAATCGACAGTAAATGTCGTTTGCGCGCTCGCAGAGCTCATAGGAAGCGCAGCCGAAACAAAGCAAAGCGCGGCAAAAGTGAGCAGCAGCTTACAGAGCGAATAGGCGCTTTTGATATCTTTTGATTGAACTATGTACATTTGCAGACCTGTGTCGGCTTCCTTGGTGGTTGCGGCCCCAGCAAACTGCCGGGACAAGGGCTCAAGTGTGGCTTAGGGGTTGAGATCAAGAGGCGCGGTATCGCCGCCGTCGTTGGTGTTCATGTCATGGATGCGAGGAGCCGATGCGGCAGAGGCTTGAAGCCTAGCCTGCGCAGCGGCAGAGCCTTGCTGGCGTTCCTCCGCAGCGACTGTGGCCGTTATGCTTGTTTGAGTGGGACATTCCTTTGAAATGCCGTCGTCAGGATCAGACTGCCGCTGGCTCGCCAGACGGAATTCACGTTGATCAGTTGTCACGCTGCTGGCGAGGATTGTGGCGACATTCAAGAACTGGATGTCACTGCGAATAACACCCGCATGTTCAGCAATTGCATCTAAATCCAGATCAAACGAAACAAGCTTGCGATCATTTCGATTTTGCGGGTCGGCGACGATGTTTGCAGCCGCCTTTGTTGTGCCAATCTGGACTTCGCTCGCACCACCCGAAACCGAATTTTGCGATCCTTCATCGGAACTTTGGAGGAGCAGAATATCCACCACTGTAAATGGATCGTTGTTGAGTGTAGCAAGGTAAGAATAATTCTCGTTGCCATCCCCATCGGTGTCGAACCGAATTGACACTTTAGATTGAGGGTTGTCGCTGTCCGCTGCTGGGTCGAGCTGGACCAAGAGTTGAAAAACGGGCTGTAAGGACGCGGGACAGAAAATCTCAAACGAGGTCAGATCGGACTGGTTTTGCTCGTCATCCGGCCCGTCAACATCGGATGCACCCACAGTCGTTGATTGAGCATGGGCAGCTTGGGGCAAAATTGATGTAGACAGCAAAAGCGCTGCGGCAAATTTGCCAGCAAGCTTCTTGGTCCAGATCGTGCTTTCGCCATTTTGAGCATTCGCTCGACGCATTGGTATTCACCCAGTCAGTTATTTCCCTGACTTTCAGGCGAGGTTGGAATGGCCTATGTAGAAGGCTGTTCGTGGACCCCCGCCCAGAAGTCGAGGGTGCTTCTGCGGGAAAATAGTTAACGACCTGCTCAATGCCGCTTTAAGTTTTACAGCGGTTTACAAGTTTAAGAATCCGTTGGGGAGCCGCTTCTCTCGTGTTGGGCAACGACCTTTTGGAGAGCGTTTTCTAATTCTTTCAGTGGTATAGATAAACGCAACGGTTTGCTGCCCAAGCTCCTTTCGGCCCAAACTCAACCTTTAACGCATCTTACCCGGCGACTAAGTTTTGAAAACTTATTCGTCTCATCTTGTTAAATCCAAGCGGCAAATCGAAACAGTTTGATAAGAATTGGCCCATCATGGGCTCCCTCGATCGGTCTCGCCGCTCCCCTTGGCTCAAGGCGTCTTCGCCGTCGGCGCATTGAAGTCGGGCAAGCTTTCAGGTTTTTCAGGCCATGCCAACGCTTGCCTTGGGCAATGCCTTGAGGCAGAGCAACGCGGGTCAGATAACAGATCATCGGATCAGCACATGTCCAACCCTCTCCCGCTCAAGAACAAGCTTGTCACCCTTCTGGGTGGCAGCGGATATCTCGGCAATTACGTGGCAGAAGCGCTGTTGGAGCGCGGTGCAAGATTGCGTATTGTAAGCCGCAATCCCGAGCGGGCAAAAGCGCTGCAACCACTGGCCAATCTGGGTCAATTGCAGATCGGACGCTGCGACATCACCAATCCTGACAGCCTAAAGGCCGCGATCTGGGGCTCTGATGCTGTGATTAATCTGGTCGGT
This sequence comes from uncultured Porphyrobacter sp., assembly GCA_964543735.1. Taxonomy (GTDB): domain Bacteria; phylum Pseudomonadota; class Alphaproteobacteria; order Sphingomonadales; family Sphingomonadaceae; genus Erythrobacter. Next base: position 14,604 of record CAZJAG010000055.1, read on the forward strand.
GTGTTCGACGGCGATCTCGATGCCATCATGGGCGAGGCTGCGGGCAAAGCAGCCCAGCTAGCCAGCGAAACGGGCGCATCCGCATTTGTGCATGTGAGCGCATTGGGTGCGGATGAAAGCTCACCTTCTCAATATGGCAGCGCCAAGGGATTGGGAGAACGGTTGGTTTTGGAAGCCTTCCCTAACGTAACAATCATGCGCCCCTCGGTTGTTTTCGGAAGCGATGACAATTTCATCAATATGTTCGCAGGCCTGATTGCGAGCGCTCCGATGATGCCGGTCTTCGGCCCTTCGTCTGAAATGCAACCGGTTCATGCAGGCGACGTCGCCGAAGCGATTGTGCGCGCCCTTTGTGATCCGGCGACGCATGGCGGCGTGACCTATGAACTGGGCGGGCCGGAAGTGATGACAATGATGGAGATCAATCAGCGCATTGCAGCCGCGCAAGGCCGCTCGCCCAAACTGCTGGCTATGCCTGACGGGCTCTCCGCACTGTTTGCTGCTCTGCCGCTCACCCCGATGAGCCGCGACCAATGGGCGATGCTCAAAGAGGGGAACTGCGTCTCGGGCAATCATCCAGGGCTTGATGCGCTGGGTATCGCACCCAAGCCGCTCGGCCTCTATCTTGACAAGTGGATGGTGCAATATCGCAAGTCCGGCCGCTTTGGCACGGCCAGCATGAACACCTAGGCGCGCCTTAGTCTGTCTGCTGCTCGATCATCTGGGTGGGTTCAACCAACAAGATCGCCCCCTCGCTGCCCGTGATGCGGACTTGCTCACCGGTATCTAGATCAGGGCCACGCGCTAGCCATTCGCTATCACCATGTTTGACGCGGCCCGTACCGCCCGCAAACGCCTGCGTTACGGTCGCCATATCGCCGATCAGCCTTGAGCCGCGCTGGTTCATCAGCGGGTCAGCGCTTTCAATCGGGGAATCGCGCAAGATGCGCTTGGCGCTAAACGCGGCAATCAGAGACAAGGATACAAAGATCACAATCTGGAAAGGCAAGCCGAGCGCCAGACCGAAGGTCAACAGGCCTGTTATAATCGCAGCGACTGCCAGCCAGATCAGATAGACGCCGGGAACCAGCATCTCGAGCGCGGCAAGGATCAGGCCCAGCGTAATCCAGACCCAATGTGCTTCAAACCCTCCCAGCCAATCCATCAGCTCTTACCTGCGCGTGGAACGCTGGACTTTGCGCGGGATTTGGGCAGGGGCTGGCCCGAACGCGTGGTCACATCGCCCTCGCGCGGTTCGATTGCATCGCGCACAAGCTCGCCAATACCTCCAATCGAGCCGATCAGCTGTGTAGCTTCAACAGGGAACAGGATGGTCTTGGCATTGGGGCTGTCCGCAAACTTGCCAACTGCCTTGGTATATTCCTGAGCGATGAAGTAATTGATCGCCTGGTTGCCCGAGGCCGCAATCGCATCGGACACCATTTGCGTAGCGCGCGCCTCTGCTTCGGCAGCTCGTTCGCGGGCTTCTGCATCGCGGAAAGCGGACTCGCGCTTACCTTCTGCTTCGAGAATGGCCGACTGTTTAGAACCTTCAGAGCGCAAGATTGCACTGGTCTTGTCACCCTCAGCTTCGAGGATTTCGGCACGCTTCAATCGCTCCGCCTTCATCTGGCGCGCCATCGCCTCGGAAATGTCACGTGGCGGGCGAATGTCTT
>CAZJAG010000056.1:0-4223 GCA_964543735.1 uncultured Porphyrobacter sp.
ATGCCGGTAAATCCGCCAGCCTGCGTCGTCAGCGAGTTAATGAACAGATCAAACGCAGCATCTGCATCAAGGCTTCCGCCGATCACCGCATTGCCGCCAATATTGATGCTGCCGAACGAGGTTGAGAACAGGCTTGCGCCGGGTCCTGCGGTGACATTGGTTCCAGTGATGTTGCCATTGCCATTGGTGACCGAGCCGCCTGTTTGATCAGCGACTTGAAGGGTTACGGTGCTGCCCGCATCCAGATTTACGAAGTCGATCTGCTCGGCAATCACATTGACCAATCCACCAGCGCTGGAATTGCCCAGATTGACGATTCCGAAGGGCATGACGATAATGATATCGCCGCCGGTAATGATCGAATTGAGACCCGTGGTCAGGTTGGCCTGCCCTGTGGCGTTGAGATTGCCGGTCGCCTCGGCATGATCGATCAGGATATTGCCCTGAGCATTGAGCGTAATGTTGCCCGTGACAATCGAGTTATCGATGGTCAATCCGCCAATCGTTGTCGTTGCGGTTAGGTCTCCGCCTGCCAGCACTTCATTGATATCGATCTCTTGCGCAAGCAGCGTCACTGCACCGCCACTGTCGATATTGCCCATGCCCGCAGTATTCTCGCCAATCCGGCCATTCATTGCGGTAAGCGATATCGCATTGGGCGACGTGATTGCATCAAACAGGATGTCGTTCGAACTGGTGAGCGCGATCTGATCGGACTCGACCGAGCCCAAAATGATGGAATTGCCCGTCACGCTGACAGAATTGGGCGCGGTCAAGTCCCCGCCCTGCACCGAACCAGCTGCAGTGAAGTCGATCAAATCGGTGCTGGTGGCGCTGGTAAAGGTGATGTCACCGTCTGAGGTGATCACAAAATTGCCACCCAGAGCCTCGAGCGAGCCAAAACCGACATTTCCGGTCGCGCTAAAGTCAATCGCTCCTGAAACGCTGATCGACCCATTGCCGTCAATGTCGCCGTCGGTCGCATCGAGTGTTAGATCGCCGCCAATTGTCCCGCTATTGAAAGTGACCGAGCTACCAGTGACGCTTGTGTCTCCGCCGCTGATCGCATTGGCAATGGTGGGCGTGCCGGCCGCCTCGATCACTATGTCGGTTGCGGCATCGAGCGTGCCGAAACTGGCATCGCCACCCGTGGCATTGGCAGTGATACCGCTTGCACTGGTAATATCGCCCACCGCCATTGTCAGCGCGGTCAAGTCAACCAGACCTCCGCTGGTGATGTTACCCATACCCGGCGTATTCGCTCCAATTGCTCCGCTCGATGCTTGCAGTGTGATCGCATTGGGCGAGGTCAGCGCGTCAAACAGCATATCGCCGCCACTGGTTAGCAGGATCGCATTGGCCTCAAGCGAGCCGATCGCCATATTCGCATTGGCATCGAGATCAGCCGTACCCACTACCGTGATGGTGCCACCTCCGGTGATGTCTCCGGCCGTTGAAAGGACGGTGAGATTGCCGCCAATTGTGCCATTATCCAGCGTGACATTGTCGCCGGTGATCGTCGTGTTGAAATTAGAGTTCGCAGTGCCGACACTCGCGTCACCTGCACTCGCGGTGACGGTCACTGCTTGATTGATCGATTCAACCGAGGCCACATCGATTGAAGCTGCGTCGAGGGTGACAACGCCCGCTCCGCTAAACGCCCCGCCGGTGAGCGCTCCTGTGATGTTAAGGTCAAGCAATCCATCGGTCGTGGCGCTAGCGATATCCGCATCACCGCCAACACTCAGGATCATTCCAGGGCTGGTCGTATCCGAATTGAGATTGCCAGCAACTAGGTTGCCGCCAACCGTTAGCGCCAGATTTCTGCCCGCCTGAACATCGCCAATCGTCAAATCAGCGCCCGTCGTGACATTGGTAGAGCTGCTCGAGTTGACGGAACCGATATTCGCAGATCCGGCTGTTGCCTCAAGCGTGACGATCCGGCTGTTCACCGCTCCCGTCGCCAGATCGCCAGTAGCAGCGGTCATTGTGACGTTGGAGACGCCCATGGTGGTGACATCGCCCACATTGATTGATCCGGTCGCATCATAGAGCGCGCTGCCGACCGCAACGGCGTCGCCGCCTACAATATCGCTTCCAGCGATATCCAGAACCCGTCCAGAACTGATGTTGGTATAGGTGACAGTTCCGCCAGCTGAGAGAATATCCGCGCCAGAGGCAGCCGTGGTCGTCAAACTGCTGAGAGTGAGATTGCCTCCAGCAATAGCCGAAATTCCGGTGACATCAGCAGTGCCCAAAACAATCGAGCCTGCAGCATCAAGATTGGCAGAAGCAGCACTATCCAGATCATCAATCGCAAGATTGCCCACCAATGCGTTCGCATTGACAATACCGGTCGCGCTGAGCGTGCCAATATCAATCGCTCCGCCATTCAAGTTTACGCTGCCCAGCACTGGAGTAACGGTTGTGATGGATTGCACAGCAATGGTGCCCGGCGCATCCATAGTTACAAATTGGGCTGAGGTCGCGCTAGTGCCCGTAATATTGCCAGCCGTTGCATTCACAACAATGTTGCCTTGCTGCGTAACCAGATTGCCAAAATTCACATCTTGCGTAGCGTTCAGGGTGATCGCATCGACAACAGACGCTGCAGTGATCGTGCCCGTGGCAAAACCGTTGATAGAGCCATTGGTGGCCGTAAGCGCAACCAAACCGTCGGCCGCAATATCGTCATACTCGATTGTCTCGGCCGTAATGTTGACATCGCCTGTGGCCGAGTTGACCAATGTAAATGCAGTGGCGCGGTAGTTTCTGCCCGCAGTCGCTGTGAAATTTCCTCCGGCTGACAAGCTATCTATATCGGGATTGTCACGATGCGAAATGACGATGTCCTGATCTGCATTCAGGTTCACATCACCGGTCACTGCGACTTGCCCGCTATCGCGCAAGCCCATGGTGATATCACCTGCGACATTGGCGATCAGATTGCCATCAATGGTGATCGGGCCGCTCGCTGATGACAGCGATAACAGGCCATTATTAGTACCAGCATCTCCGGTTGCATTCACATTGAGATTGCCAAGCGTAATCAGACCAAGAGGATCGACGGAGAAGTCGCCAATAAAGACCTGTCCGCCCAGTCCCTGACCGGTTGTCGCGCCACTGCCACCAGTGCCTGTCGCATTGATCAATAGGTCGCCCAGCGTGATAATGCCCGGGCTGCCATCCAAAATTTGCACCTGAGGAGTGCCCCCGGCGCCATCGCCGCCCGCACCGCTCGCGCCGACAATTACGCCAGCGCTCGTGCCGCCTGACCCGCCTGCACCGCCTAGCCCAAGCGCAAACAATTCCACATCGCCGCTGATGATCGTACCGCCGCGCGCCATCAAAATCGGACTACCGCCCGTGCCTGTGCCGCCTGCACCGCCAGTTCCTGCAATTCCCGCAGCGCCAGGGATTTCACCACCGTTGCCGCCGCGTCCTCCAGTGCCCGTGCTCGAAAGCGCGAAGGCTACCGATGTGCTTTGCAGCGTGACATCCGCGCCGCTTGTCGCCAGCACCTGAACCGTGCCTCCGAATGCATCACCACCGGCTCCACCAGCCCCCGCGGTGCCGCCGCCGAAATGGCCACCGCCGCTGCCCCCAGTGCCGCCAGTTGTGTCGGCATTGATGACAGTGCTGTCAGCATCCAAAGTGAATGTCGCCCCATCGGTCACATGAATGACTGCGACGCCGCCGGTTGCAAAGCCGCCGTCACCACCATCGCCGCCAATGTCGATATCATTGAATGCTGCGGTGGCATCGCCGCCATCCGCTCCAACAGCGCCTGAGCGAACCTCAACCAGGCCGCCTGCGCTAAAATTAGCATTCGTACCGTTGACAAGCAGAGTGCTCACCCCGCCTACCGCGCCGCCGCCATTGCCGCCATCGGCTGGATTGGGCCCATCGTTAAAGCCCGCTGAGCCGCCCGTGCCGCCAGTATCGATGAGCACCTGATTGAAATTGACCGCGACATTATTGACCGCAAGCTCGGCATTGCCGCCTTGGCCGCGTCCACCATCGCCTCCAGTGGCTCCGAGACCGCCTGTACCGCCTTCGCCTTGTGACAGCACTGTGTAGGATTTGGAGATGCCGTCATCCTGATTAAGCGAAACCAGTGCAGAGCCGCCAAAGCCCGAGCCGCCTGCCCCGCCGTCAGCCGCGCTGTCACTTGTGGTTTGGCCGATACTAGCGCCGCCATCGCCGCCTTCGCCTCCAGCGTT
>CAZJAG010000056.1:4323-15747 GCA_964543735.1 uncultured Porphyrobacter sp.
CACTTGTGGTTTGGCCGATACTAGCGCCGCCATCGCCGCCTTCGCCTCCAGCGTTGACGGTCACCGATGTGAAGGACAGATCGCCAGCAGCATCATTGAAGGTCGCATTACCGCCGGTCGCATTACCGCCTTGACCACCGCCAGCATCTGGAATCGGCGCAAAGGTGGCAAAGTCGAAAGTCGCGATGGAGTCCCCGCCAGCACCGCCCATAGCTTTCGTCGACACAATTAGGTCGGTTGCAGAAATAGTCGCCGTTCCATCGAGGTTGAACGTAGCGTCCCCGCCTGTGGAAGCACCGCCAACGCCGCCAGCAACACCGGCTCCATCACCGCCTTCGCCCCCACCGGCATCGGTATTGCCAGTCGCTTCAACCCGCAAGGTGTTGGTGACAGCAAGCGAACCGGAATTGGCGTTAAATGTCGCTGTCCCGCCTGTTGCAGCGCCGCCAACACCAGGTGTCGTCCCGTTATTGGCCCCGCCAAATGCGCCCCGTCCGCCGATTCCATTGGCCGCAACGGTGAGATTGCTTACTGTCGCGCTTCCCCCATCGAGATTCACAGTGACTGTGCCGCCAGTGCCTGCACCGCCCTCACCCCTGCTGGTAAGCGATTCTCCACCCTCGCCGCCTGTCCCATTGGCCGCCATGGTCACATTATTGGCAGAGAATGTGCCGCCCAGAATATTGAACTCCGTCAGCCCGCCTTGACCCGAGCTGCCAGCACCATCGAAGATCGAAAGAAAGCCTTCGCCCAATATGGTGAAAGCGCCATTGGTCGAAGCGCTGACGTCACCAAGGCTCATACTGCCGCCCGCACCCTGAACGGTAACACGAACAGTACCCCCGATACCTTGCCCCGCGTTCCCGTTGACGTCCACTCCTGCAACTGCAAAACCGCTAGCATTGAGCGTCAACAATCCGCCGACATTGATGGCCCCATCGTCAGCCAGAACGTTGATGGTCCCGCCCTGTCCGATCCCGCCTTCGCTCTGAGCAGAATTGACGAAACCGATGCCGGTGGCTTGAATGTTCGCATCATTGGTTACGGATATAGCGCCGCCATTGGTCGCAGAGATTGTGACATCGCCGCCTTCAAAGCCGGTTCCTGCCACGTCGCCCAAGACGGCGAATTCCGAACCCAATGCATCGGCAGATACAATCAGGGTGCCAGCAGCGAACTGACCATTGTCAGCGAAGATCCCGACCGATCCGCCTTTCGAAACCTCGCCCGCAGAGCCTACGCTCGCCTGTGTGTTGATCGAAATGAGGTCGGTCACTGTCAAGCCTGACCCCGGCGCATTACCAGTGTCGGTCACCGAAATCCGGACAAGATCGCCCGCCAAATCATTCGTATTGCCCTGAGCCGTAGCATTGACAAAAATCTGGCCGTTTACGGTCAATGAAGTGTCAGCATTGGCAACCGAAATCGTAACAGGTGCGCCATTCGCTTGGCCGGGGAATGAATTGGGCGAGCCATCAAAGGACTCAGCTGCCCTCGTATCATTGGCGATGAACAGACCGGTCGCACTGTGCGAGCCTCCCGTCACATTCACATCTATCGCGCCAGCTGTGGCATTGTTGTTCTGCGCCACGGTTTCGTCCGAGCCCAACGATGCAATTGCACCGGCGGATACCGTGACTTGACCCAAGGTTGCACTGCCGCCGCTCAAATTGATCGCAACGTTGCCACCGGCAGAGGAATTGCCAATACGTCCAGGGCCGCTACCGCCAATTTTGCTCTGCTGGGCCTGAATACCGCCGCTGGAAATTGTGGTGACACCGCCGATATTCAGCGCTCCACTCGACAGATTGAGCGTGACATCACCGCCGGTCGAGGAACCGTTTTGCTCTTCACCTTTGCCGCCTTGGCCCGTGGCGGACACTGTAAGATTACCGCCCACATCAAGCGTTGCATCCGCGCTGATATCAATCGAGATATCGCCTGCAACTGCGTCCTGTCCGATGCCAGTTCCGCCATTGTTTCGGACAGTGAAGAAGTCATCGAGACCTTGCGCCGCGGAACTCACGGTCAAATCGCCGCCCACAAACAATCCGCCAGTTGGCGCGCTCAAAGCGCCGGTTTGATCAAGGTTGATGGCGATGTCCCCGCCATTACCCTCGCCATCGCCAGCGCTCAGGCTGAGAGAGCCGGACACAAAGATTGTTCCGTCGCGGGTGACATTCATATTGACTGCATTGCCGGCCGTCAGGTCGAGATCAATCGGCGCGATGAATGGGCCGCCCGGGTCCGCTATTCCCACGTTGAGGGCAGAAATCCCATCGTCAGGATCACTCACCCCTGCTTGAAGAGTGATGGTATCCTCTGCGAAAACCTCGGTAGAGCTTAGGAAAGTTACGCCTTCAAGCGTGATACTGCCAGCCGCGCCGCCATCAATAGATGTGTCGACGACGTTGGAAGACACTTGTTGAACCGTGAAGCCGCCCAGCCCATCGGGCACAAAAACGCCTCGTTCTTCACGCTCGACCCGATTGCCGGTGGTGAGAATGATCTTGCCATTCTCAACCGTGGCCGATGATGCACCATTGTAACCAACCGAGCCCCCCACCAGCATATTGATCGCGGTGTTCTTGGGCACAGCGACCATGTAAATCGCCTGCTCATCCAAGATGCCGGTCGAGCTCGGCCCGCCGCTTGTGCCAGTGTGAACAATGCCATTGGGGTCATCCGAGCCAACACTCACCGAAATGTCGAACAGACCATTGTTGATGGTCATTGTAGCTTCTTCAGCCGCGACATAGGCCGTAGAACCGTTGACATTGACAGTCCCGCCCTGCTCGATCCGCGGGGCGACCATCGCGACATAGGAATTGTTGTTTCCAGCAGTAATCGATGCGCCATCTTCAATTCGGATGACCGACGCGGTGTTGGGTGTGCCGAGGAAATTGACGTCGAAAGAGGCGTTGCCGACATCGGTCGGGTCAGGCGCGCTAGTGGTCAGCAGCAGACTGCCAATGTTGAAGACAGCATCCGATCCGATGACAAGCCCGCCAGGCGAATAGAACCAGATATTGCCGCCGGTTGCCGCGCCGCCCAAGACCGTTGAGGTTACATTCCCGTCGATCCGGATCGAGCTATCAAAACCGGGCGTGAAAATCCGGTTGAGGACGGTGTAGTCACTAAGATCAGAAGTGAAATCGAGATTGCGCCCGGCACCGAGAAACGTGACCTCTGTGCCAGCAGCACCGGCTGTAAAAGTCGTCCAGTCAATAATCGCCGAGCTGGCGAATACTTCGACCAAATCCCCTCCCGCTGACGGGAGGAAATCGACCTTAGTATCATCAAATGTCGCAAATGCCTCGACGCTGACACCTGGATTGTTGGCGCTGGTCGCTGCCAGACTATTGCTCGACAAGACGCCTTGCTGATTGGGCTCGGTCTGCGTGCCTTGGCGGTTGACCGGAACAGAGGGAACAACAGGCGCTGGGGCCAGTGTCACATCGGGCTGGACCTGCGGTGCGACATGGTTGGCGTGCACATTGGGTAATACCGGCTGGGTGACGGGATTAACCGGCGGCACACGCGGGATCGAGATCGCTTCGCCGCGCACATCGAGAGGCGCCTGTTGCACAGAGGCTGGCCCTCTTAGAACACCAGGCGCGATTGAATGCGTATTCGCGGCGTTGATGCCAGGCCGTGCTTCTGCACGCTCAGCCAAGGGAACTGTCGCCAGAACCACAGCGGCGGCCAATATCGAGCTACCGCGAAGCCATTTTTTGCGCGAAGCTTTGGATGCGATTGTTGTGCGTGCGAATGTCATCACTTTTCTCCCCCCGGCTCAGTTGAACCAAGGCATCAGTTGAACCGTCAGCGACATCAGCAATCGCGCATCACCCTTGCGCGTTGCCAGATTGGGTCGCTCCAGCGGTATCGCGCCAAACAGGTCAAAACTTGCCTGCCGGCCAATCGACATCCGCAGGCCACCCCCTGCGGAAATTATCCGGTCCCAGTCATTGCTCAAAGAATTGCTCGACACAGCTGCAAGGTCGAAGAATGCGAAAGGCTGCACCGCAGCCGAATCGGACGTTTTCGGTACGAGCGAGCCGTAAAACACCTCAAACTGTGTGCCGATGCCATTGTCACCGATAATCGCACCGGGATCATAGCCGCGCCCGACGGTGTAATTGCCGCCCGAAAACTGCTCGTAGCTTAGCAATTTATCGGGAGTGTATTGAAACCTCGAGATCGCCCGCAAACCGAGCAATGGTGTTATCCGGTAATCGACTTGGGTTTGTCCGCGCAGCAAAAATCCGGTTGGATCGGCATCGAGACGGCTGGGCGCGGTCACACCGGGCAATAGGCAATTGGCGAAAGCGGGCCCGCAATCAGGACTTGATCCGAAAATGTCGAAGCTTTGCCGCACTTCCAGCGAAGCCGCATAGCCCATCTTGGGTTCTATCGCCGAATAGCCGCCGCGCCCCGCGATACTGTTGCGGTCAAGCCCGCTGATTTCCGCCCGCGCATAAGCAACGCGCAGATTGTCGGAAGAGAAATCCAGTCCCGAAAACTCGACTTCCTGATCGATAAAATCCGCACCCGCCGTCAGCATCACATTCATCTCTTGCGAGCGGACCAATGGATAACGGGCATAGGCCGAGCCCACGAAGGTCTCGGATTCGAACACGTCGGGCCCGGGCAAATCCGGCTGTGTCCAGGCATAGGTTCCAGCAAGGCCCAGCGTTAGCCCTTCTGAGCCGATGCGGAACTCATGGCTGCCTTGCACAACGGCTTGTTCGTCAAAGTCTTGTGCGGAAAATGCGCTCAGCATTGTCTCATCGCCAAGCCCCGTAAGGCCGTGCACTCGCAAGCGCGCGAGGCCACCAAACTGGCCCACTGCGCGCGAGCCGAAATTCTGGATATTCGCATCGATAATGGCTGGCGTATTCGACACATCAAACACGCCGACAACGTCACCGGGCTGTCCGCCTTGCTCGGCTGGCAAGGGTTGCAATGTCAGCCGAACATCAAGGCCGGGAATATCACGCGCGAGCAACAGGTAACGCTCGGCATCATTGGTGTTGAAGACGCTTTGCCCCTCAAGCTTCGCAAGATAACGCTCTAGCATCGCGGTTGAATTGCCTGCATCACCGCGCACCTGAACCGACCGGATGCGGGCAAGCACCACGTCAAAGCGCAATTCACCTGTTTCAATCGTTTGGGGCGGAATCTGGACAGCTGCCAGATAGCCGCGAGAGCGCAAAATTGTGGCTGCACGGTCGCGAATTTCGCAAATCGATGCGACTGCGATTTCCTTGCCCTCAAACGGCCTCCATGCAGAGGCGACTGTAGCCGGGCTGATATCGCCCAGACCTTCAAAGCGCGCGCCTTTCAAAGTGAAGCGCAAATCGGCAAATTGCGGAGCGGCCAGCGGACAAGGCGCCCGCTCAATCTGGCTCTCTATCGACAAATTGCTCGCATCATCGCGCAATGTCCGCTCGACTTCCTGACGCTGCAATTCCTCGCGTGTTGGCGCACCCAGCGCCTGAGCTGATGCCATCGTCGGCAGCGTTATCGTGCCCAGCAGTAGCGCGGCAGTCGTGCTCTTGAGGATTGCCGAAGGTTTGGAACTGAAAATAGGAAACTCCATCATTCTGCTGCCGCCTCGCCGTCAGCCGGCGCTCCAGCTTCTGCCTCATTGGCCGCCGATTGAACGCCAGAGAGCAGCGGCCGTGCTGCATCGCCAATGATCGCGAAGCCTGCCCAATAATAGGGATGCGAGGTCTCTTTCTGATCCATCAATTGCTGCTGCGAACCGCGCAGAGCCTGACCCAGCACGCGGGTATTGCCCAGCCGGAACATCTGGCTCATCAGCCGCTCGGTCGCATCATAATCATCAGGCGCAGGCCAATGGCTGGCCAATACAGCGCGCCCCCCTGCGCCGATAAAGCTGCGCACCAAGCCATCAAGCGCAGTGCCGCCGCCACTGCCAACTCCGGCCTCCCGGGTCGCCTCGATACTGGCCCCGCCCGCTGTGTCGCAAGCAGACAGGATGATCAGGTCAGCGTCCAGATCGAGATCGAAAATCTCCTGGAATGTCAAAAGCCCGTCAGACGTTTCTCCGCCAAAACTGGTGAGCAATGCTGGCCGCGCAGGGCATTGCGGCTTGGGCGGTGTGACCAGCCCATGCGTAGCAAAGTGCACAATTCGGAAATCCTCCAGATTGTCCTTCTGCTTGATCGTCTCGTCGGTGAACTGCTCGCCCGTAATCACTTCGGAACGGTTCTGGCCGACAATTGCGCTCGCCGCGAACAGCTCCTTATCCGCAATCGGATTGTTCCATTCCTGCGCTTCCCAGCCACAAGTATCGCTGCCGCTCAGCGCAAGAGCACGGATACCCGCTCCATCACCAACTGCGACATTTCGTCCCAGTCCCAGATATTCCTTTGCAGCCGAAGAGGCAGGCGCATTGCGTGCATCAACAAAGGCCCCCGCAGACACCGCCGTGCTGATTGTGCGATCGCGCCCGAACCAATTGACACCGCGGAAGTCATAGTCATCACCATTGGGCCCTTCCAGCTGCGCTTTATAAGCAGCGATTGACGCCTGATCGGTCACCAGCAAATCGAGCGGCAGCCGCAACATCGCGCCATCAGGTTCAAAGATCAAATGCTGCACTTTGGCCAGCTCGCCTGCAATCGGTGCTAGCAACGCGTTATAGAGCGCATGCGCGGTTTCCAGATCGAAGGGATAGGTGACATTCTGACCACCTTCGACAGTCGAGATGGAAGTGCGCAGGCTGTCGACCAGGTATTCCAGTTCCCCGCGCGGCAGATCAACCTTGAACGCCTTGGCAGAGTTCTGACCGGCAAAGAACATGAAGATATCGCCGCCGACTTCGGCAAGGCGCACATATCCCTCACCCGGCTTGAGCACTGTCCGGAACTGCTTCAGCGACAACGCGCTTGGCGCAATCACGCGATATTCGGGGAAGTCCGAAAGCTTCGCCTGCGTGCGCAATTGCTGGTCTTCCAAAGCGGACAGCCGGTCGCGCACATTGATGCGTTGCTCCGCAATCTGCGAAGTGGTCTGCGCCTTGTCGAGCGCCTTCTTCGCAATCCTGAGCTGCTCGATCTCGCGGCCCAGATCGGTTGATTGGCGAAACAGCCGCGCGGCCTCATCCGAACTCGCGCTCAGCTCACGCGCGAGAATGGCCTGCGTCTCTGCAACCCCGGGGCGCACGAGAACCTGCAGCGCCTTGAAATAGTCTTGTGCCGCCGAACCATCGTTATCGATGCGCGGCCCCAGATATCGGAAATAAGGCACCAGCTGATTGGCGAAGCCTGCCGCGGCATCGCGCTTGCCAAGCGATTCATCGACCACTTCACGATAGAGCCGCGCAGACTCGCTTTCCTTGTTTTGCCGCAGCAAAAACGCCGCCAGCCTCGCCTTAGCGCCGCTCACCGCGCGCCGTTCCGGATATTGGGTTTCAAGCAGCTCAATCGCATAACGCAAATAGCTCTCGGCTTGGCCCGCCTGCCCCTCAGCTTCGGACAGCGCAGCAAGCTCGCCCAAAATTTGAGAGCGCATCCGCACGATTGTGATCACGCGACCGTCGCGCACTGCAATCGCGCGGGCATAGCTATCGAGCAGAGCTTTGCGAGATTCCTCGCCCTGCCCCATGATGCGCTGAGCGGTCCCTTCCAGTTGAAGCGCCTGCGCATCGATGATCTCTGCTCGCTCAGGCGTTGAAAGCGAGAGATCATCAACAAAACCCAGCATCCGCGCCGCCCTTGCATCAGAGTTGAGCCGCGCAGCCAAAGGCTTGGTAATTTCAATCGACGTGCCGCGATTGGCCGCCGCCTGCAATCCGGTACTCAGTGGTTTGCGCGCGCGCTCAAGACCATCTTCGAAATAGCCCTGATTGATGAGATGGATCGCTTCAAAATTGCGCTGCAGCCGCTCGCCCAAAGGATCACCCTGATTGAGCGGATCGGCCTCGATAAACAAGCGGTCAGCAATGCCAAATTCGCGCAGGTTCGATTTCTGCAACGCGCGGTTGATCAGAAATTCACCGCGATTTTCCTTGCCCTTTCCTTCATCCTCGAGCCGTTTTTGCAGCGTCTCGAAATAGGCTGCTGCCTCTGCATAATCGCCGCCCAGATTGCGGCGATAGCCTTCATCCAAAGCCTGTTGCGGCTCCAATGTTTCAGCCTGAACGCGGGCAAAGGCGAAAGGATCGGCAATCGACGTGGTCGCGATATCAATCGTGCCCGGGATCACCGCATTGTCGAGCAACGAGCGCAACGCCAATTGCGCTGCTCCATCATAGGCGCTGAACCCTTCGGCTATAAAGCTGGTGCGCCCTTGTTGAGCGCGCAAAATCGACCAGCCCAATTGTGTTCCGGCAACTGTGCATTTCTGAGCTGTGCCCAAATCGCTTTGACGAACAGACGTGGCATCAGCGCATTGCACGCTTTCACGCCGGTGGGGCGCGACCAGAGCTGCGGCATCGCCTTGTAGCTGGTCAAACGCGTGAATAGTGACAACCGGAACCGCACTGTCGCGGCAAACAACTGCCCAGCTGCGATCAAACATCGTGCGGCGTGCTGGGTTCGCGATTGAGCGATCCTGCACCTGACACAGCACGCCATCAGCATCGCCTATCGGAAAGCTGTCGCGCAACAAAATGGGTCTGTCCTGCGCCATCAAAGGCGGGGCGATACCGACGAAAGCTACAGATGCAGCGAGCGAGCTGAGCAAAATACGGCGCACACTTTTCTCCAACACCAAGTGGGCCTGCAGCCTGCGCTACAGATCCCTGTGTTTGTGCGACCGATTTTGTGTTTTTGGTTTTTCCCTGTTTGTCGACGACGAATCGACGAGGATTAGGAATGGCCGATAATTGCGCGTGAAACTAGTATGGGAGCGACAATTTTTCCCGTTCAGTCCCGCTTCGACATGGCAAACCCGCGCATTTTACAGATCAAAAGCCCAGAAATTTCACATGCTCGTCAAGCGGCACGCGCTCGCGCTCGAAATTGTTCACTGGTGCGCTGTCATCGCGGTAGCCAATCGCCATCCCGCAAAAGACCATGTAGCGATCATCATCAAGGCCCAGATATTCGCGAATAGTCTTGTGATAAAGGCCCATGAATTCCTGAAAGCAACTGTCGAGCCCTTCCTCGCGCAGCAGCAAGGCAATCGATTGGAGCCACATGCCCATATCTGACCATTGCGCCTCTTTCATCAGGCGCGGGAAATAGCACAAGAGCAATGCGGGCGCGTCAAAGCTGGTCGCGTTGCGGCCCATCGCCGCCATCCTTCCAGCTGTATCATCGCGGGCGATTCCCATGGCGCCAAACATTCCGGCAGAGACACCGTTGAGGCGTTCCTTGTACTTGTCCTCTTGACCGGGCGCGCTCCAGTCATATTCGCCTTCACCCGGACCATCAGTCGCCATTTTTGCTTGAAATTCCCTGAGCGGCTCACCTGTGAGGATGCTTGCTTCCCATGGTTGAAAATTGCAGCCCGACGCAGCCCAGCGCGCCGTGTCCATGACGCGGCGCAGCGTTTCCAAATCAACCGTCTGATCGGTGAATGCGCGCACAGAGCGGCGCGTTTGTATCGCGTCTGAAACTTTCATCTATTTCTCATCCTCAAACAATTCAGCAAGCTGTTCGATAATCGTGCCGCCCAGCTGCTCGACATCCATAATCGTCACTGCGCGGCGGTAATAGCGCGTCACATCATGGCCAATCCCGATGGCGACGAGTTGCACGGGGGAAACCTTCTCTATCCAGTCGATCACCTTGCGCAGGTGCCCCTCCAAATAGCCCGCAGTATTCACCGACAAAGTGCTGTCATCCACCGGCGCGCCATCGGAAATCACCATCAGAATGCGGCGATCTTCCTGCCGACCCATCATTCGGCCATGCGCCCACAAGAGCGCCTCGCCATCGATGTTCTCTTTAAGCAATCCTTCGCGCATCATCAGGCCGAGATTGCGGCGCGCCCGCCGCCACGGCTCATCTGCCTTTTTGTAAACGATGTGGCGCAAATCATTGAGGCGCCCCGGGTTTTGTGGCTTGCCATCGGCGAGCCATTTCTCGCGTGACTGGCCACCTTTCCATGCGCGCGTTGTAAAGCCCAAAATCTCGGTCTTAACCCCGCAGCGCTCCAATGTGCGCGCCATAATATCCGCGCTGATCGCTGCGATGGAAATGGGCCGCCCGCGCATCGAGCCGGAATTGTCGATCAGCAAGGTGACGACCGTGTCCTTAAAATCGATATCCTGCTCAACCTTGTAGGCCAGCGCAGTTCCCGGCGCGACAACCACGCGCGATAGCCGCGCTGCATCGATAATCCCGTCTTCCTGATCAAAGTCCCAGCTGCGGTTTTGCTGCGCCATCAAACGGCGCTGTAAGCGATTGGCGAGCCGCGTCACCACGCCTTGCAACCCGGTCAGTTGGCTGTCGAGATAGGCTCGCAGCCGGTCAAGCTCTTCCGCATCGCACAGGTCAATTGCAGCGATTTCCTCATCAAAAGCATCGGTGAAGGCCGAATAGTCGAGGTCTGCGGGAAAGTCGGTATTGGGGCGATTGGGCCGCACGGGCATCATACCCTCTTCGCCCTCATCACCCGGTTCGCCCTCCGCCATTTCCTGATCGGACGACATTTCGGTTTCAGCTTCGCCCTGCTCGTCCCCTTCGGCCATCTCGCCTGCCATTTCGGTGGCTTGCGGATCGCCCTCGCCGTCTTGCTCGTCGTCCTGCTGTTCTTCTTCCTGTCCCTCTTCATCCTCATCATCTTCGCCATCAGCGCTGTCGGGCGTGTCCGAGGGATTGGTTAGATCAAGATCTTCGAGAATATCGAGGCTGAGCTTTTGAAACGCGGTCTGGTTTTCAAGAAGAGAGCCCAGATCATCGAGCGCATCGCCCGCATTTTCCTCGATCCATCCGCGCAGCATATCCACCGCAGGGGCAGCAGCTTGTGGCACTTCTTGCCCGGTCAGTTTCTCGCGCAGCATCAGCGAGAGCGCGGTCTGCACCGGAACCTCGCTCTCGTTTTGAGCGCGCGCAATCGGATCACCAGCGATGCGCACATCCATCGCGCTATCAAGGTTTTCGCGTATGCCGCTGAAATTGTTGGAGCCTAGCGCCTCATAACGCACTTGCTCGATGGCATCATAACATGCGCGAGCAACTGGCTCTGGCGGAGCGTTCTGATTGTGCAAAGCGATGTTGTGATGGCGCAGTTTGAGCGCAAAACTGTCAGCGAAACCGCGCGCTTCGGCCACTTGTGCCTCGGGCAGATTGCGCCCCGGCAACGGCACACGGAAATTCTTGCCTGCCTCGCTCGGGCTGTCCGCGCTCCACGCCACCTCGACTTCCGGTTCGCGGGCGAGCGCGCGCGATGCGCCTGTTAGCGCATGTTTGAATTTGTCGAGAGGGGTCTCTTCCGCCATTC
>CAZJAG010000057.1:0-15654 GCA_964543735.1 uncultured Porphyrobacter sp.
AGGACTGCATATTTCTTTCCAGCAAAGGCGGCCGAGGTGATCATCTCAGTTTGAGCGTCGCCAATCCGGCCATCGCGAGAATGATCGAGATAATCCAGAAGCGGATCACGACCTTGCTCTCGCTCCAGCCAAGCTGCTCAAAATGGTGGTGGATCGGAGCCATGCGGAACACGCGCTTGCCCGTTCGTTTGAACCAGAAGACCTGGATCATCACGCTGGCGGTCTCGACCACGAACAGCCCGCCCACGATCAGCAGCACAATCTCGTGATGCGCAGCGACGGCAACTGCACCCAATGCTCCGCCCAAGGCGAGCGATCCTGTGTCGCCCATAAACACCGCTGCAGGCGGCGCGTTGAACCATAGGAACGCCAGCCCAGCGCCCATGATCGCAGCGCAGAAAATCGCCAGCTCGCCCGCACCCTCAACATAGGGAATGCCAAGATATTCGGAGAAGTCGGTGCGCCCGACAAGATAGGCGATAATCGCAAAGGTTCCTGCCGCGATAATAACCGGCATGATCGCAAGGCCATCAAGCCCGTCGGTCAAATTCACTGCATTGCCAAAGCCGACGATCAGCGTGGCAGCAAAAATGTAATAGAACGGCCCCAAGGGAATCGAGACATCATTGAAGAATGGCACATAGAGATTGGTGCTGATCTGGCTCACGATCAGCCATGAAGCAGCGCCTGCCACAATAAATTCCAGCAACAAGCGAACCTTGGCTGAAACGCCCTTGTGGCTGGCCTTCGACACCTTGTCATAATCATCGAGGAAGCCAATGATCGCAAAGCCGCCGGTCACTGCGATACACGCCCACACAAACGGATTGCGCAAGTCCATCCACAGCATCAGCGATGCGAGCAGCGAGATGATGATCATCAGCCCGCCCATGGTCGGCGTGCCGCGCTTGGCAAGATGCGATTGCGGCCCGTCCTCGCGGATTGGTTGCCCCTTACCCTGACGCACTCGCAGCAGATCGATGAAACGCGGGCCGATCAGCATGCCGATCAGCAGCGCAGTCATCAGTGTCGCACCTGCTCGGAACGACTGATAGCGGATGAGATTGAAGATCCCTTCAAAATTGAGCCATTCCGCAAGGAGATAGAGCATTTATGCATTCCATCTAAGAAAAGTGTTCGACCAATCTGCCGAGACCAACCGAGTTGGAACCTTTGACCAGAATGGCGTCACCTGATGTGATGCCATAGTCTTCCAGCGCTGCAATCGCCTCGTCAGGCCCATCGCAATGCGTGAAGCTGGCACAATTGCCAAGGGAATTAGCACTTTGTGTCCCCAACTGGCGCGCGAGAGCATGCATTTCCGCTCCTACGAGCACCAGATGATCGATTTCCGCTTCCATAACCGGCTCGGCGAGCTGCGCATGGAACTTATCCGCAAAGTCACCCAGCTCCATCATCGATCCGAGCACCGCCACGCGGCGTGTCGCGGGCGTCTGGCCCAGCTGGTGCAAGGTCGCGCGCATGGAAGCTGGATTGGCGTTATAGCTTTCATCCACCAACAACGCCTTGCCGCCTTTCGCATCAATCTGCTTGCGTTCGCCGCGTCCTTTCAAGCCGCCCATTTCCGACAGAGCCAATCCGGCTGAACCCAGATCGCCGCCTGCGGCGCGCACGGTCGCCATGACGCAAAGCGAGTTTTCAACCCAATGTTCGCCCGGTTCCGCAACAGTGTAGCACAGCCGCCGATCGCCCATATCCGCAGTCACCAGCGAACCGCCATTGGCGGTTGCAATCGCATCGAGCAGGCGCACATCAGCCCGCTCGCTCTTGCCAAAGGTCACAACCCTCGCGCCCAGCTTTTCCGCAGCGCGCACCAATTGGTCGCAATAATCGCTGTCAGCTGGAATGACGGCAGTGCCGCCCGGCACAAGCCCGCCAAAAATCTCTGCCTTGGCGTCCGCAATCGCCTCCATCGAGCCAAGGTTCTCGATATGCGCCGGGGCAATGGTGGTAATCACTGCAACATCGGGGCGGACAAATTGCGTAAGCTCGTCGATCTCGCCCGCGTGGTTCATCCCCATTTCGAACACGCCAAACTCGCTGCGCGCAGGGTAACGCGCAAGGCTGAGCGGGACGCCGACATGATTGTTGTAACTGCGCACGCTGCGATGCGCCGCGCCTCTGCTTGAGCGTTCAAGCGAGGCGAAGATCGCTTCTTTCACGCCCGTTTTGCCAACCGATCCGGTGACACCAATGCGCACCCCTTCGCAACGCTCGCGCGCAGTATGGGCGAGCGCGTGGAGCGCCGTCGTCGTATCCTTCACCAGCACATGCGGATAATCGACAACGCGGTCAGTGATCGCGGCAATTGCGCCTTGTTCGAACGCCTTGTCGATGAATTTGTGGCCGTCCATCGCCTCACCCTTGAGCGCGACGAAGACATCGCCTGCGCGCACATCGCGCGAATCCATCTCGACACCGGATGCCTGAAAATCGTGGCTAGCCACACCGCCTGTCGCATCGGCAATGGCTTGCGCGTCCCACAAGGAATGCGGCAGAGTATCGCTTTGCGGCACAGGCCATTGTTTGAGCAGAGCTGATTGCTGTCCCATTATACACCTCCGCCTGTTGCAGCGCATTCGCGCGCGACCGTTACATCGTCAAATGGCAGTATTCGCATTGTCTCTCCTGATCCGATAATCTGGCCCTGCTCGTGGCCTTTTCCAGCAATGAGTATGATATCTTTTGCGCCCGCTTCGCTGATCGCGCGGGCAATCGCTTCGCGCCTTCCTTCAACCTCGATGGCACCGGGTGCGCCCTCAATAATTGCAGCGCGGATAGCGGCGGGGTCTTCTCCGCGCGGATTGTCATCTGTGACAATCACCAGATCAGACTTGGCCGCAGCGGCCTTGCCCATGGGCGCACGCTTGCCCTGATCGCGGTCTCCGCCAGCGCCGAAAACGGTAATTAGCCGCCCGCCAGCGGCACGCTCTACATGCGGCTCCAAAGCTTCAATCGCCGCCTCGAGCGCGTCGGGCGTATGCGCATAATCGACATAGACGGGCGCGCCGACAGGCGTGATCACTGCCCGCTCCAACCGACCGCGCACAGGTTGCAACCGCCCGACCGCGTCAAACACCTGATCGGCTTTCGAACCTGTCGCCAAAGCCAGCGCAGCTGCAACCAGCGCATTGGCCGACTGATACGCGCCAATCAGCGGCAGCTTGATCGTGCGCATCGCACCATCATGCTCAATCTCTATCGTCTGGCCGAGCGGCGTCGGCGTATGGGCGGCGAGGCGTAGGAAGTCGCCCCGCTCGCCCACGGTGAGCACTCGCAAGTCTCGCTTCCTTGCGTGCTCGATGGAACGGCGGGTCCACTCGCTCTCAGCCCCGCTGTCCCAAATGATGGCCGCTGCGCCATCGCTGACGACCTCGTCAAACAGGCGCATTTTGGCAAGGAAATACTCATCCATATCGGCGTGATAATCGAGATGATCACGGCTCAGGTTGGTGAAGGCGGCAGCAGCAACCGGTATACCTTCATTGCGAAATTGCGAGAGGCCGTGGCTCGAAGCCTCATAGGCGACATGGCTCACACCCTCGCGCGCCAATCCGCTCATATTGGAGAGGAATGTGACGATGTCTGGTGTGGTGAGGCCGGTTGAGACACTCTCATCGGGTGTAGTCACACCCAGCGTTCCAATCGAGGCCGCGCGCTCCCCGCACATGCGCCAGATCTGGCGGGTCATTTCAGCGGTAGAGGTTTTGCCATTCGTCCCTGTCACTGCAACGATAGTGGGCGGGACAGGCGTAAAGAATTGCGCGGCGAGATTGGCGAAAGCGCGGCGCGGTTCCTCGCTGGCTATATGGGTGGCGCTTTCTACTTTCGCGTCAGCCCGCGTCACAACCGCGACCGCGCCTGACGCCTCAGCCTCGCCAATCACATCCTCGGCATTAAAGGTCGCGCCGCGAAACGCGCCGAACACAGTGCCGGGTGCAACCTTGCGATGGTCAATCGCAAAGCCCGTCACCTCGGCATCATCATCGCCGTTAAGCGCAATTCCTGCCGCTTTTGCCAGCACCCCCAGCTTCATCAATCGGCCCCCGGTATCAGCGGCTTGAGATCGGAGATATCAACATCGCGCGAAAGATCAGGGCGCACGCCCAGCGTCGGGCCAATGCGCGGGACAAGCCGGCCTACGATAGGCGCAGCATTCCAAGCCGCGGTGCGGTTGAACGAGCTGGCAACTGTGCCGCGCGGCTCATCCAGCATGGCGATGACAACATAACGCGGGCGATCCATCGGGAAGGCTGCGGCAAAGGTCGAAACCAGCGAAGTCTCGCGATAGCCGCCTTGCGATGGCTTTTCAGCAGAACCCGTCTTGCCGCCAACGCGGAAACCGGGCGCATCGGCTTTCTTGCCCGTGCCATAGACCGAAATCATCCGCAGCAATTGCCGCATCCGCGAAGACGTCGAGGCTTTGAACACCCGCCTGCCGCGCGGCGCCTCGCCCTCTTCAAGCTTGTGCAAAGTCGCCGGACGCCAGATCCCGCCATTGACCATTGCGGCATAGGCAGAGGCGAGATGCAGCGGCGTCACTGCAATCCCGTGGCCATAGCTCACCGTCATATTGCGCAAGCGGCCCCATTTGCCCTTGTGCCAGATCGGATGGCCGCGCGCGGGCAGCTCGATATGCGGGCGCTCGCTCATCCCCAGATCAACCATGGTCTGCTGCAAACGCTCCGAGCCCAGCTTGTCCGCGACCCGCGCGGTCACTGTGTTCGAGGAGTGAATGAGCGCATAAGGCACATTCATCGAATTGCCCATAAAGTGGCTGTCCTCGATCTTGGACTTGCCAATCTCTACCGTGCGGGCGTTCCAGACCTTGCCGAAATCGCGCACAACGCCTGCGTCAATTGCAGCGGCGATGCTCAACGGCTTGAAGGTCGAGCCCAGCTCATAAACCTGATTGGTCACACGGTTGAACATCCGGCTTTGCCCGGCAGCATCGATCTTGTTCGGATCAAATTCGGGGAGAGAAGCAAGCGCCATGACCTCGCCCGTATCGACATCGAGCACAATGCCAGCAGCGCCCATTGCATCGGTCAGCTTCATGCCGCGCCGCAATTCGTCCTCAAGCGCGCCTTGCACCCGCACATCAATCGAGAGCGGAACCGGTTCACCGCGCTTTGCCGGATCGAGCAATTGCTTGTCGAGCACCTGCTCCATCCCTACGCGGCCATGACCGTCTGAGGCGACATAGCCAAGAATGTGCGCGCCCATCGAACCTTGCGGATAATGGCGTTCATTCTCGCGTGGCATTTCCAGCGCCAGCTCGCCCAGTTCCTGCACGGCATTGGCTTGCTCGGGCAGAACGCGCTTCACCAGATAGCCTGAACGCCCCGATGCAAGCCGCTTGCTCGCACGCTCCACATTCATATCGGGGAAAATGGCCTTGAGCTTAGTAGCAACCTCGCCAGCAGGCTTGATCAAAGGCGGGCCGTCCTTGCCCAATGCCTTGGTATTAAACCACAGGGCATAGGCAGGGAAAATCCGCGCGAGCGGCTGTCCATTGCGGTCGGTAATTTCGCCACGATCAGGCAGCAGCGCTTCATCAAAGGATGCGTGCGATACCGCGCGATCGGACATGCCCATGGCGAACACCCGCAGCACCGCCATAAAGGCAACGATAGTGAAAATGGCCGCGATCCACAGCACCCGCCAGCGCGCCATTGTCAGCGAGCGGCGGCGATGCGTTACCAGCTTGACCCGACCTGCGTGGATCGCAGCGCTGGCCGACATTGTGTTCATTCATTCGCCTCAGCAGCTCGTGCACTGCGCACAGGCGACATTTCCGCAAGCGTTTCAGCAACGCGGCTAATCGCGGTCTTCTCCGCCTCGCGCTGGGCTGCAACGCTCAACGTTACCGGTTTGCCGGTAATGGGCGAGACCATAGCGATCAGATCGCGCTCTTGCCCGATATCAATCGAGGGGCCGCCCGGGTCCTGATCGCCGCGCGCCACGCGAATAGGCGCAGGGGTTTGCGGGCCGGTCAGTGCGCCAAGGCTGGCCAGCTGCCGCTCGTTTTCGAGATATTGATCAGCACGCGGAGCTTCATAGCCAAACTCCACCGCGTTCCAGCTGGCAAGCTGGCGCTGGCTGGCACGGGTTTGAAATTCGGTTTCCAAAAGCTGCGTCTGGCGCTTCAGCTTGATGATCTCGCGCTCGGCCAGCTGCACCTCGGTTTTGACCGAATGCACACGGAAACTCATGGCGATGAAGATACCAAGACAGATCGCGAAGACTGCAATCCAACCAAGCTGGCGCAAACGGGCGTGGAACGTCATGCGGCCTCCTTGCGCGCGGGCGCTGCTGTGCGCACACCATGGCGCAGGGTTGAGGAACGGGCGCGCGGATTGCGCGCTGTCTCTTCAGCGGATGGTCGGATCGCTTTGGAGAGGGAATCGAAAATGGCAGGGCTTGTCTCAACCTGCGGCAAATGGCGCGAACCGGCATTGCGCGCGCTGGCATTGCGCAGGAACTGTTTCACAATCCGGTCTTCCAAGCTGTGGAAGCTGACAACCGCCAGCCTGCCGCCCTTGCCCAGCAATTGCTCGGCAGCGTTCAGGCCTGCGCGCAGCTCGTCCAGCTCACCGTTCACATGAATGCGGATTGCCTGAAAACTGCGGGTCGCAGGGTCTTTCTTGTCGGTCGGCTTATAGCCCAATGCCTTGCGCACAACGCGGGCCAGATCACCTGTTGTCGAAAGCGGGCGGGCGGCCACAATCGCGCGCGCTACGCGGCGTGACTGGCGCTCCTCGCCATAATGATAAAGCACGTCCGCGATTGCCGCCTCGCCTGCTGTGTTCACAAAATCCGCAGCGCTTTCGCCTTGCTGGCTCATCCGCATATCGAGCGGGCCGTCAGAGGAAAAAGCAAAGCCGCGTCCGGCCTGATCGAGCTGCATCGAAGACACGCCCACATCCATCGCCACGCCATCGCAGTGCGCCACACCATGCTCGGCCAATGCGCTCACCATTTCGGAGAAACGCCGCGGATGGAGCACAAGACGCGGAGGGGTAATACGCGCTTCGCTCCACCCGCGGCCAAGATTGATCGCGTCAGGGTCGCGATCAAAAGCATGTACCGTTGCACCGCGATCAAGCAGCGCACGAGTGTATCCACCGCCACCAAAAGTGGCATCGACTATCACATCGCCTTCGCTCGGGTTCAGCGCGGCGATAACCTCGTCCAAGAGAACGGGGACGTGGCCTGAAGAAGAGGGTTGCGCCGTCACTTGCGCGCGCCCTTCTTCTGGCCCTTGGCAGCGGCGTCGGCGAGGAGATTGGAACAAGCCCCCTGCGCACTTTCCCACTCGCTGCCCATCTTGGCGAGTTCTTCAGGGTTCCAGATGGTGAAGAAACGTCCACCACCGTGAAAATAGAGGCCATCCTCAACCCGACCGAGCGAGCGAAGATGTTCGGGCATGACAAACCGGCCGGAATCGTCGAACGGGACTTCGACGAAACCAAAAAGCTGCATCGCGCGCAAATCGCGATCGAAATCGCGTTCGAGGCGAATGGCGCGATCCTCTTCACGGTCGAGTTGCTCTTCGAGCTCCTCTTTGCGCGAGAGGCCAAAGCCGGTCAGGCAATTCCAGCGGTCGTGCTTGGCAAGACAAAGGATACGGCCACCGCTCGAATCCTTTACCGCCTTGCGAAACAAGGGCGGCAGGACAAAACGGCCCTTATCGCCCGCGGGCGAAAATGCCTGTCCAGAATAGCCGCCAAACGACACGCAAAAACCTCCAAAAACAGGTCGAAACCTGAACCCTAAAACCACACAAGCTGCGCGCTCCACCCCGGCGCCTCTTCGGACAAAAGAGCTGCCAAATTTCGAGCGGGAACGAGCCCGAAATCCGACAGCAGCATGTCTGGTGGAAACCGGACATATCGCGGGCGAGGCGGGGATGGAAGGGAAAAACACGGGAATTTGCGGGAAAACTTGGCAAACTTTTGTTTTTTATCACTTTTCTTGAAGAAAGCAATTTGTCTGAATCCGCCCGCTCAATAAGGAATCACCCGCAAATTGCTGAAAATGAGTCAGAATCCGGCTCAAGATTCGCCAATTCACGAAAATGTCCCGTGAAATCCCCAAATGGGCTTTTGGCCGAACTGTGCTTAGGAAAACGCCTTGGAAAACAACGCCAAAATGGTCGCCTCGGCAGTGTCATTGCCTTCGCGCGGTTCAAACAGCGCGGCATCGGCCAAAATCGTGACTTGCCCTTCCCCCCATGGGAAATGGGCGAGCGTGCGATCAGCGAACAGGCTTTGGGGCTTGCGCAAAGTCACCCCGTCCGGCGGCTCGGCATGGACAAACGCCCCTGCCAGAACCACCGGCAATTCGAGCCCGTCCCATGTCACCAGCCGAGCCTCGTCGCTTTGCGCATCGTCAAAGGTAATGCGATAGCCCCAACGCTCGACCACAGGCGGGATCACCGCGCTGACCGTGGGATGGCGCGGATCGCCCAGCATCACTTCATATTCGCCCACCAGCATCGGATCGAGCACAAGCAGCAGCTTGCCTCCGCCGCGCACCCAGTCATCGAGCGCGACATTATCCGCAGGGCTCAGCCCGCGCGGTTGGATAATCGCAAGATGATCGATGGATTGGAGCGGATCGGTTGTCTCGCCGGACAATTCCTGCGCAGCGCTCAAACTGTCGAGCGGGCTGATGCGATATCGCTGCTCAATCGCGCGGCGAACCCAGGGCAGTTCCTGCTCTTCTGAGCCAAGCGCTGCAAATGCATCGCCCTCGTTCCAGTAAATGGGCAAGCTCGTCATCAGACCAAGAGCGGGTGCATCTTTTGGCGCAAGCGCAGGCAATCCGGCACCGTCGCCATTGTTCGAAGCTGCTCGCGCCCAGAATATCGCTGCGACGACGAGCGCAGCAAGACCCAGCCATAGCAGCCGTTTAGAGCTGGCCGCCTTCATCGCCGCTACTATTGTCTGTTGATGCACCGGCCCCGGCTCCGGCCCCGGCTCCGGCCCCAGCCTCAGCTTCTGCCTCAGTTGCGGCGGCATCTGCCTGTGCTTCAGCTTCGGCTTCGGCTTCTAGCGCTGCTTCCTCTTCCGCCTCATCGGGCAAGTCGGGCACAATGCCTGCATCGGCCAGCGGATCGTTTTGCGCTGAAGCCTCTTCCGGTTCGGTTGTCGCAGCAGCTTCGGGCACGGCGGAGGCCTCGGTCAGCTGCGCGCGCTGCGTCACAACCGTTGCCAAGCCGATCATCACCAGCATTACGGCAATGCCCGACAAGCCAACTTGCAAACGCTGGATCGCCTGCTCGCGCGTTCCGCCCAGCGGCGCGTTGCGCGGCACGGTATCCGCTTCGCGACTTGGATCGCCGCCTACACTACCGCTTGCATTGCCGCTCTCGGGCGCGGGTTTGGAGAAGATTTGCGGCGTTTTCATTGCTTGTAAAGCTAGGCCTTTGCTGTTTGCTGTCAATCAGCGAGTGCATCGCAGACTATAGCCAGTCAAACACCGGCAGTTCTTTTGCAGCCAGCCACTCGGCATTGTAGAGGGTGGAGAGATAGCGAAAACCGGTATCGCACAGGATCGTTGCGACCCGCGCATCCTTGCGCCCCTCGGCGACCAATTCCTTGCCCAGCGCAATTGCGCCCGCAACATTGATGCCGGAAGAAAGGCCAAGGCACAGTCCCTCTTCTTTAAGAAGCCTTGCGACCCACTCAAGACCTTGCTCGTCCGAAATGCGATATTGCGTATCAATCGGCGCGCCTTCGAGATTGGCAGTGATGCGCCCTTGCCCGATCCCTTCTGCAACTGATGAACCTTCCGATTTCAGCTCGCCTTGCGCATAATAGCTGTAAAGCGCAGCGCCATGCGGATCGGTCAGCGCAATAAGGATATTCTCGTCGCGCTCTTTCAGTCCCATGCCAACGCCTGCAATCGTACCGCCTGTGCCAGCTGCGCAAGTAAAGCCGTCAATGCGGCCATCCAGCTGCTCCCAAAGCTCTGGCGCTGTGCCTTCGATATGCGCGCGGCGGTTGGCGACATTGTCAAACTGGCCAGCCCAGACAGCGCCGTCTGTCTCTTCCGCCATGCGGCGCGAGGTGTGCTGGAAGTGGGCTGGATCGGCATATTTGGTGGGCGGGACAAGCACCAGTTCAGCGCCCAATGCGCGCAAAGTGTCCATCTTTTCCTTGGACTGATTGTCCGGCATGACAATCACGGTTTTATAGCCCAGCGCATTGGCGACCAGCGCGATCCCGATGCCGGTATTGCCCGCCGTCCCCTCTATCACCGTGCCGCCCGGTTTCAGCTCACCGCGCTTTTCCGCATCGCGGATCATGTAAAGCGCAGCGCGATCCTTCACCGATGAACCGGGATTGGCGAATTCGCATTTGCCGTAAATTTCGCAGCCTGCCGCCTCGCTTGGCCCCTCGAGAAGCACAAGCGGGGTGTTGCCGATCAGATCAAGCGTCGAGCCAAAGGGCCTAGTAATGTTCATGGGGCGCTAGATAGAGGCCTTGTGAAGGCGGCTCAAGAAAGAGTCTCTTTCTGCTTTGAAACCGCGGCCCAATCAACAAGAACCAAATCAATCTTCTTTTGCGATGGTCACTTTCAGCCCGTCAAGATCCGCTACGAAGGGGATCTGGCACGACAGGCGCGATGTGTCATCGCGGTGATCCGAGCTCTCCAGCAAATCATCCTCGTCTTCGCTCATCTCGGGAAGCTTGCCAGCGAAGGCTGCATCGACATGGATGTGGCATGTCGCACACGAACAGCACCCGCCGCAAAGCGCGAGCAACTCGTCAAAACCATTGTCCCGTATGGCTTCCATCACGGTCAGACCATCTTCGACATCAATCGCGGATTCTTCACCTTCACGGTTGACGACAATCAGTTTTGGCATTGAATGCATTCCTTAAACGCTAAAGCAATTGAGAGGCGCAGCTAGGGATTAGCGCGCCTTTTGGCAAGAGAGGGATTAGGCTGTGGGGCTATCGGCGCAAACTATCAAAAGCCATTGTGACGCTGTGGGAGCGCAAGAACCGCGCGTTGCCAAGGCGATTGCGCTCGTTGGCTATCCCGAGCCTCGAATACGCGACCGCGGCTATATGACGCTGCTTAGAACCATTGTCGGCCAGCAAGTATCTGTCGCAGCAGCATCGTCCATGTGGAACAAGTTGGAAGCGGAATTGGGCCAAGGGTTCTCGCCTTCGTGCCTGCTTGAACGTGACTTTGATACGCTGCGCGCCTGCGGCCTCTCACGCCAGAAACAAGGTTATGCGAGAAGCCTTTGCGAGCTTGTCGAAGCGGGCGCGGTGGATTTCGACAATCTCCCCGCCGACGACGAAGCAGCGATTGAGGAACTCACCCAGATCAAGGGGATCGGGCGCTGGTCAGCGGAGATTTATCTGCTGTTCGCTGAAGGGCGCGCAGACATCTGGCCTGCAGGAGACTTGGCGGTGCAAGAGGGCGTCAAACGTCTGCTTAATTTGGATGAACGCCCGAAGGAGAAGGAAACCCGCGCATTGGCCGAAAGCTGGTCACCCTATCGCGGGGCGATGGCGATTTTCACATGGCACTATTACGACAATCCGGCGCTCTAAGCACTGCCAAGATTGCCTTACGCTAAAGGCTTCCTACCTTCAGCTTTATAACAATTCGAAAGCGTCCAACATGACAGACACATTCCCCCTCATCGCGCGCGATGCGCTGCTCGGTAATCCATCGCGTGCGGGCGGCAAGATCAGCCCCGATGGGAAGTGGCTGAGCTGGATTGCGCCGCATGAGGGCGTGCTCAATATCTGGATTGCGCCTTTACAAGATCGCGAGGCGGCAAAGCGCATGACTGCGTCTACCGACCGCCCGATCTCGCAATATCTATGGTCGCCCGACAGCGCTTCGCTGCTCTACATTCAGGACAAGGGCGGGGATGAGAACTACCTGCTCTACCGTGTTGATGTGGCAAGCGGCGAGGAGACCACCCTCACCCCGTTTGAGAATACGCGAGTTGATCTGGTCGGCGGGTCAGAGACCATCCGCGATCGTATCCTGATCGGCCTCAACAATCGCGATCCGCAATTCCATGACGTGCATCTGCTCGACCTCAATTCGGGCGAGCTGACGCTGGTTTATGAAAACAACCTCTACGCAGGCTTTATGGCGGATGACACGCTCACACTGCGCATGGCGATGGCGCAAAATGCCGATGGCGGGACAGACTATTTCCGCATGAAGGACGATGCGGTCGAGGATACGCCTTTCGCCAGCACCGCGATGGAAGATGCGATGACCACATCGCCAGCAGGCTACACCAATGATGGCAGCGTGCTTTACTGGCTCGATAGCCGCGGGCGCAACACAGCCGCGCTTTATGCCGAGGATGTGGCAAGCGGCGAGCGCACTCTTATCGCAGAGAATGACAAGGCCGATATCGGCGGCACGATCCGCAATCGCGAGACCGGTGTGATCGAGGGATATTCGGTCAATTACCTGACCAATGAATGGACGCTTCTGACCGATGATCTGCGCGGCGCGTTTGCATGGCTGCGCGATAAGCTGACGGGTGATTTCGGCATATTGTCGCGCAATGATGCAAATGACATCTGGATCATCTGGAATGATCAGCTGACCGCGCCGCTGGCGACTTACATCTATGACCGTAAGGTCGAGACATTGGAGCCCTTCTACGTCACGCGGCCAGAGCTGGAAGGCGCTCCCTTGCAGGCGATGCATACGCTGGAGCTGAAAGCGCGCGACGGATTGACGCTGCCCTCATACCTCACTTTGCCGCCCGGCAGTGACAGCGACGCGGACGGCGTGCCCGATGCGCCCGTGCCGATGGTGCTGCTAGTGCATGGCGGGCCGTGGGCGCGCGATGGCTATGGCTTTAACTCGGTCCACCAATTGCTCGCCAATCGCGGATATGGCGTGCTTTCGGTGAATTTCAGAGGCTCCACCGGCTTTGGCAAAGACTTCATCAATGCCAGCAACCTTCAATGGGGCTTGGCGATGCATGATGATCTGATCGATGCGGTCAACTGGGCGGTTGAGAGCGGCATAGCTAGGTCAGACAAAGTCGCCATCATGGGCGGCTCTTACGGCGGTTATGCAACGCTTGCTGGTCTCGCCTTCACGCCCGAAACATTTGCTTGCGGTGTGGACATCGTCGGCCCCTCAAACCTTGAAACACTCTTGGAGACAATCCCGCCCTATTGGGAGCCGATGGTCAAAATCTTCCACGAGCGGATGGGCAATCCGAACACCGATGAAGGGCTCGCGCTGCTCAAAGCCGCCAGCCCGCTTTACAAGGCCGAGGCCATCACCAAGCCGCTTCTAATTGCGCAAGGGGCGAACGATCCGCGCGTCAAGCAAGCAGAAAGCGACCAGATCGTTAGCGCGATGCAAAAGGCGGGCATTCCCGTCACCTATGTGCTTTATCCCGACGAGGGGCACGGCTTTGCCAAGCCGACCAACAATCTCGCCTTTTATGCGATTGCCGAGAATTTCCTTGCGGAATGCCTGGGCGGACGCGCGGAAGCCTTGGGCGATGTGCTTGCCCCCTCCACCGCTGAAATCGTCGAAGGCGCTGAGCATGTCGCGGGCCTGAAAGACGCAATCAGCGGCTGACAAAGCCTATCCGTCAAGCTAGTCTCTTCTCGAAACTGAATTCGAGGGGAGAGACAATCATGGCGGATCGCAAGAGCATTTTCATCACCGGCGGCGCATCGGGGATCGGGCGCGCAGTTGCGCTCTATTTCGGGGAGCGCGGCTGGTTCGTCGGGCTTGGCGATCTTGACGAGAAAGGCATGGAAGAAACCCAAGCCATGCTGAACAATGGCTTCAACTATGCCCGCAAGCTGGATGTGACCGACCGCGCGGCATGGGACGAGGCGCTCGAAGCCTTCTCGATGGCGACAGGCGGGCGGATTGATGCGGTTTTTAACAATGCCGGCATCGGCCACGGCGGCCCGATTGTCGACCAGCCGACAAACGAGGTGGAGGCGCTGCTCGCGGTCAATCTGAAAGGCGTGATTTACGGCGCGCAGGCCGCTCACCCGCATCTGAAGAAAGCAGGCCCGGGATCAGCGCTGATCAACACCGCCAGCCTTGCAGGCATCATCGGCGCGCCCAACCTTTCGGTCTATTGCGCGACCAAATGGGCGGTGCGCGGCCTCACCCAAAGTCTGGATGCGGAATGGGCTGGAGACGGTATCAAAGTCGCCGCGCTCTGCCCCGGTTTCATCGACACGCCGATCATCGAGCAGACAGGAGACGATTCCAACCAGACGGTGAAGGAACAATTGGAAGAGGCAGGCGTCGAGGTGAACCCTGTCTCGATCGTGCCCGAAGTGGTGTGGAACGCAGTCCATGGCGACAAGCTCGATTACACTGTTGGCAAAATGGCAAGCAGGCTACTGTTCCTTCAGCGCTTTTTGCCGGGCCGCGTGCGCAAGGAAATGCGCAGTCAGGGCATCGGGGTTGAAGTGACGACCTAAACCGCCGGGCCTAAAGCTCTGCAATGCTCGCGATCATTTTCGCATCGCGCGCTGAGAGTGCCCCGCCATTGTCAGGATCAGCGTCATGGGTGGTAAGCGTGATCTCAACCCGGTTGTAGACATTGAACCATTCGGGATGATGATCGTGACTTTCCGCCAGCAGCGCAACGCGGCTCATAAAGCCCCACGCCTCGTTGAAATCGCCAAACTGAAACGTGCGCGTGACCGCCGCGCCATCGCGCGCGGATTGCCATTGCGAATGCTTGGCGAGCAGCGCTGCGCATTCATCGGCAGTGAGTTTGGCAACGGACATTTCGCTCTCCTTGTTCGCCCCCGTTCTTTCGCCTAAGCGTTCATCCTATGCAAGCGCGACTTTCCGCCTCTGATCTGGCCTGCAGGCGCGGCGACCGCGTGCTCTTCAAAGGGCTATCGCTTGAGCTTGCAAGCGGCGAGGCGCTGCATGTGACAGGCGCGAACGGGATCGGGAAATCGTCTTTATTGCGGATATTGTCCGGCTTGCTCGCGCCCTTTGCAGGCGCTGTGGAGAGCGAGGGCGCGATTGCGCTGCTGGACGAGCGCCCTGCCCTCGATCCTGATCTGCCCTTGCGCAAATCCTTGAACTTTTGGGAGGCGATTGACGGTTGCACCAGCCCCGATGGCGCGATCCAGGCAATGGAATTGGAGCCGCTGCTGGATGTGCCGGTGCGTTACCTCTCAACAGGGCAAAGGAAGCGCGCGGCCATGGCGAGCATCCTCAATCGCGCTGCGCCAATCTGGCTGCTCGACGAGCCGCTGAGCGGGCTCGACACGGCGGCGCAGGCTAAGTTCGCATCGCTGATACAGCTGCATGTGAGCGGCGGCGGGATTTGCGTCCTCGCCTCGCACCAGACGGTCGCGGTCGAAGGTTTGCGGACACTCGCCTTGGAGGATTTTGCGCTATGATCGCAGCCCTTCTCAAACGCGACCTCGCACGGTTCTTCCCCTTCGCCGGATCAGGCGGCGCGGCACTGCCCCTATTGTTCTTCTTGGCCGTGGCGATGCTCTATCCCTTTGCCGTGGGACCTCAGCCGGAGCTGCTTGCGCAAACAGGCGGGGGAGTGATCTGGATTGCCGCACTGCTCGCCGCAATCTTGCCCTTGGAGCGATTGGTCGCATCCGACAT
>CAZJAG010000058.1:0-15473 GCA_964543735.1 uncultured Porphyrobacter sp.
ACAACATGGCTCCCTTCCCCGCGGGGAAGGGTTGGGGATGGGGGGTCGGCGGTGATGGGGCTGGGCTACCTAACTGGCGTCGTACGCCCACCCCTAACCCCTCCCTCAAGGGAGGGGAATTTACTGATTTCGGGCCGTCGCGATCTCTTCGGCAATTCGGATCAGAACGCCTTGCGTATTTTGCAAGATGTCGTTGTTCCAGAAACGGATTACGCGGTATCCATGCGCTTCGATTGCGCGCGTTCTTTCCTGATCCGTATCATTCTCACAATGCTGTCCACCATCGCATTCAATCACCAGTTTCAGACTACGGCAGGCAAAGTCCGCAATGTAATCTCCAATCGGAAACTGGCGCGTGAATTTGACGCCCATTTGGCTGGCGCGCAGGTGACGCCAAAGGCGCTTTTCCGCCTCGGTCATATTGCGGCGAAGCTTGCGCGCTACGCCGGTCAAACGCTTTTCAGCCATTCTCGAACACCCTCACCCAACCCTCTCCCTCAAGGGAGAGGGCAATATGTAGCGAAAGCCGCTTAAATGCCCAAACGCACTGACATCTCCTCCATCCTCGTCATAGGCGCTGGCCCGATCATCATCGGACAGGCTTGCGAGTTTGACTATTCCGGCACGCAAGCGATCAAGGCGCTGAAGGAAGAGGGCTATCGCGTCATCCTTGTGAACAGCAATCCGGCCACGATCATGACCGATCCGGAATTTGCCGATGCGACCTATATCGAGCCGATCACGCCCGAAATTGTCGAGAAGATCATTGCGAAGGAACGCCCTGACGCAGTGCTGCCGACGATGGGCGGACAGACGGCGCTAAACTGCGCATTGTCGCTCAACAAGATGGGCGTGCTCAAGAAGTATAACGTCCAGATGATCGGCGCGGACGCAGAGGCCATCGACAAGGCCGAAGACCGCGAGAAATTCCGCAAGGCGATGGATTCCATCGGGCTGGAAAGCGCGCGCAGCGGCATTGCGCATTCGCTCGAGGATGCATTGGAAGTGCTCGAGACAACCAAACTTCCGGCCATCATCCGCCCCTCCTTCACGCTGGGCGGCACGGGCGGCGGCATTGCCTATAACAAGGCCGAGTTTGAACGCATCGTTCGCGAAGGGCTGGACGCATCGCCCACCACCGAGGTGTTGATCGAGGAATCGCTGCTCGGCTGGAAAGAGTATGAGATGGAGGTGGTGCGCGACAAAAACGACAATTGCATCATCATCTGCTCGATCGAGAATGTCGATGCGATGGGCGTACATACGGGCGATTCGATCACCGTTGCACCAGCCCTCACGCTGACCGACAAGGAATATCAGATCATGCGCACTGCGTCCTTGGACGTGCTGCGCGAAATCGGCGTTGAGACCGGCGGATCGAACGTGCAATTTGCGGTCAATCCTGCTGATGGCCGCCTGATCGTGATCGAGATGAACCCGCGTGTCTCGCGAAGCTCTGCCTTGGCTTCCAAAGCGACCGGCTTCCCCATCGCGCGGGTCGCGGCGAAACTGGCGGTGGGCTATACGCTGGACGAGATAACCAACGAGATTACGGGGGCTACTCCGGCCAGTTTCGAGCCGACAATTGACTATGTCGTCACCAAAATCCCGCGCTTCGCCTTCGAGAAGTTCAAGGGCACGAAGAACGAGCTTGCGACCGCGATGAAATCGGTCGGCGAAGTGATGGCCATCGGACGCAATTTCGCAGAATCGATGCAAAAGGCTTTGCGCGGTCTGGAAACGGGGCTGGACGGGTTCAACCGTGTGCCCGAGCTTGAAGGGGTCTCGCGCGATGTCGTGACCGCTGCCTTGTCCAAACGCTCGCCCGACCGGCTGCTCAAAGTTGCCCAAGCCATGCGCGAGGGGATGACGCCGGAAGAGATCCATCCGATCACTGGCTATGACATGTGGTTCCTGCGCCAGATCGAAGCGATCATTGCAGCCGAGCGCGAAGTGAGCGCAAACGGATTGCCGCAGGATGCAGCCGGGCTGCGCAAGCTTAAAGCTATGGGCTTTTCCGACAAACGCCTTGCCACGCTCGCCGTGCGTTCGGTGGGTGTCGCTGGCGGAATGGCGGAGACGCAGGCGCGCCGTTCGGGCCTCTTGCATGACGCATTGCAGGCAATGGCCGGGGCCACCAGCGAGGATGAAGTGCGCGAACTTCGCGAGAAGCTGGGCGTCAAACCCGTTTACAAGCGGATCGATAGCTGCGCAGCAGAGTTCGAGGCGATCACGCCCTATATGTACTCGACCTATGAAGCGCCGACCTTTGGCGAACCGGAATGCGAGGCCGCGCCCTCGGATCGGAAGAAAGTCGTCATCCTTGGCGGCGGGCCCAACCGCATTGGGCAGGGCATCGAGTTCGATTATTGCTGCGTCCATGCCTGCTTTGCGCTGGAAGAAGCGGGCTTTGAGACCATCATGGTCAATTGCAATCCCGAGACCGTCTCGACCGATTATGACACCTCTGACCGGCTCTATTTTGAACCTTTGACGGCGGAAGATGTGCTCGAAATCTTGCGGGTTGAGCAATCCAGCGGAGAGCTGGCAGGCGTGATCGTACAGTTCGGAGGGCAAACGCCCCTCAAATTGGCGCAAGCGCTCGAGGATGCGGGAATCCCAATTCTAGGCACATCACCCGATGCGATTGATTTGGCCGAGGATCGGGAGCGTTTTGCCAAGCTTGTGAATGAGTTAAACCTTAAACAGCCTGACAATGGCATTGCCTATAGCCGCGATGAGGCGGCCGCTGTCGCTGCGCGGATTGGCTATCCGGTGCTCTTGCGGCCATCCTATGTTTTGGGCGGACGCGCGATGGAAATTGTCGATTCAGAAGCGCAGCTCGATGACTATATCAAAACGGCTGTCAACGTTTCGGGCGAAAGCCCCGTGCTGGTCGACCAATATCTGCGCGATGCGATCGAGTGCGATGTCGATGTGCTGTGCGATGGCGATGAAGTCCGGATTGCAGGCGTGATGCAGCATATCGAGGAGGCGGGTGTCCATTCGGGCGATAGCGCCTGCACTTTGCCGCCCTATTCGCTTCCCGACGAGATTATCGAGGAAATGGAACGGCAAGGCGAGGCGCTGGCGATGGCGCTGGGCGTGCGCGGGCTGATGAATGTGCAATTTGCGGTCAAAGCCAACGGGCGCGAGCCCGACAATGAAAAACTCGAAGTTTATCTCATCGAAGTGAACCCGCGCGCAAGCCGCACAGTGCCCTTCGTTGCCAAGGCCATTGGACGTCCTGTCGCGAAGATCGCCTCGCGCGTGATGGCGGGCGAGAAACTCAGCGCTTTCGAACCCTTCGATCGCGATTTGCCCTATATGGCGGTGAAAGAGGCAGTGTTCCCGTTCAACCGCTTCCCCGGCGCTGATCCCGTCTTGACACCGGAAATGAAGTCCACCGGCGAAGTTATGGGCATTGATAACAATTTTGAGGCAGCGTTTCTCAAGTCGCAATTGGGCGCAGGCACGCGCTTGCCAGAGGGCGGGACCTTGTTTGTCTCGGTTAAATCCGGCGACAAGCCAATCATCGTGCCGGCGGTGAAAACGCTGATCGATCAAGGCTTTGATGTCATCGCAACTGGCGGCACGCAGGCCTATCTGGCCGAGCAAGGCTTGCCTGTGGAACGGGTCAACAAGGTCGCGGAGGGACAGCCGCATATTGTCGACAAAATCATCGATGGCGATATCGCACTGATCTTCAACACCACAGAGGGTTGGCAGTCTTTGCTCGATTCGAAATCGATTCGCGCATCAGCACTGGAAGAGAAGGTTCCGTATTACACCACGGCGACCGCTTCGCTTGCTGCGGCAAAGGCGATTCAGGCGGTAAATGCGAGCGAGCTTGAAGTCTGCTCCTTGCAAGACTATTATAGCAAGCGATAACCAAGCGCTCTCCCACACATTCTGACGTTTGACCGGCTGCTTCGCCACGATGCGGCCTTTGTGCAAATGACGTTGGATACGGGCTGAAATCCCGTTTGATGGGGGAGGGCCGAGCAAGGAAAGATGGCTACGATGGAAAAGGTTCCAATGCTGGCAGAAGGCTATGAAACGCTGTTTGCGGAACTGAAAACGCTGCGCGAGGAGCGGCCCAAGATCGTTGACGCGATCGAGGAGGCGCGTGCGCATGGCGATTTGTCGGAGAATGCGGAATATCACGCTGCGAAAGAGCGACAGGGGCAGGTCGAGGCGCAAATCGCTGATCTTGAGGACAAGGTCAGCCGAGCGCAGATCATCGATCCCACCACGCTTTCAGGCGACAAGATCGTGTTCGGAGCGACGGTGACCTTGCTTGACGATGATGACAAGCCGATCAAATATCAGATCGTTGGCCAGACCGAAGCCGATGCGACGCA
Source organism: uncultured Porphyrobacter sp. (assembly GCA_964543735.1). Classification (GTDB taxonomy): domain Bacteria; phylum Pseudomonadota; class Alphaproteobacteria; order Sphingomonadales; family Sphingomonadaceae; genus Erythrobacter. The sequence goes on from CAZJAG010000058.1 coordinate 4,365, forward strand.
GGGCCGCATTTCTTACAATTCGCCGATTGCGCGCGCTCTGATTGGCAAATCGAAGGGTGACGAGATCGAGGTCACTGTGCCTTCTGGCGACAAGTTCTACCTCGTCGACAAGATCCAGTTCGTCTGAATTGGAGGAATGGGGAGGGCGCGGTCGCTCTCCCATATCCCGCGCATTTGGCTGTTCAGCTTTCCGGATCGAGCAGCTTGTGCAGATGCACGATCACATATTTCATCTCGGCATCGTCAACAGTGCGCTGGGCATTGCCGCGCCATGCGTCTTCGGCTGCATCCATATCGCTATAAACCCCGGCCACATGGATGCTTTCAGGATCTTGAAACTCGTATGAGCGCGGATCTTTGACCTTGCCGCCCATGACGAGGTAGAGTTGCTGCTTGGCTGTTTGTTCGGACATGTTTTGTTCGGACATGATAGGTGCTTTCACTGATGTAGGTACGCGCGCGGCTGCATCCGCGCTGAGAATTGCATCGCGCTCATAGCCAATGCGGGCGAACGGGGAAAGACAGGCAGGCAGTCTTACGCGCGGAAAATTGTGCGCTCGCGCCTAATTCTTGTCCATGCGGTCTGGCCCATCTTTGACCTGATCGATCATTTTGAGACCTTGCGCAATCGCAGCCTCTGCCAGGAGCGCGGTAAGGAAATTGCCGGTCTTCGCCGGTTTGCTGGCCGGACTTTTTTTGCCGCGCGAGCCGATAAATAGGCCCAGCACCAGCGCGCCGCCCATCAATGCAAAGGGATGCTCGGCGACAAAACCGCTGGCCTTGTCAGCCGCCTCTTTTGCGTCCGCGACCAGATCACGTTCCGCAATGCGCGCCTTGCCTGCCTCGATCTTTTCGCGCAGCATTAGCCGGTTGTCACTATCGCTCATGTCAGATCGCCTTGCTCTTGAAGGTCGTCGGGGTCGAGTGGCTCGCTGGCTTCATCTGCCAATTGTTCTGCGATAAACGCACCAATCGGCTTGCGCGCGAGCCACAGGGCCAGCCCGCCTGCAATGGCCGCCGCCGCACCGATCACTGCGCCGCGATTGTCCGCAACAGTGCCTGTCGCCTTATCCCTTGCTGCACTGGCCTTGTCGCGTGCAACGCTGGCCTTGTCCGAGAAATTCTCACTCGCCTGATCCTTGATCGCATTGGCCCGCTCCTTCAGCTCATCGCCCGTCACCATCTCGCGCAATTGGGATATGTCCGCATCGATCAGATTGCGTGCATCATCGCGCAGCTGGCGGCTCTCCTGCAATTGGCGTTTGAGGCTGGTCATAGCGGTGTTCTCACTTTTCTTCGCTTGCAAAAGCACCTGCTACCGCCTTGACTTTGGAACGGATCAGCAGGCCCAAAATGACTGTAGCGATAAGCAGAACGCCAACAACTATACCGGTTGCTTGCCATCCGCCAAAGGTCGGAGCGAGCGCGATAACCGCACCCACCACCAGTGCAATCAGCATCAGATGGACAAACCCGAAGGCCAACACGCCATAGATCAGCGCCGACTTGCCGCGATCAGCTGCGAAAGAGAGCCGCGTTTTCTGAAACGCCAGCTCTGCCTCGGCATAGGTTTTGCCATCCTCGATCAGCGCGGTCAGCTCATCCTTGATCGGCGGATGATCGGCCACCGCATCGCTTTCAGACAGCAGCAAGGGCTCGCCCGTTACCGGATCGATATTGCTATCATCACCGCGCGCGGGCGGTGCTTGATCAGCTAAAGTGTCAGCCAATGGTGGCTCACCCCTTGTTCAAGCGGGATAGGCCTTAGCGGCGCAGCATCCGGGCGAGAATGAAGCCTGCGACTGCGGCAACGCCAACAGCTACACCGGGGCTCTTGCGAACCATATCGCGCGCATCTTCGCCGATTTCCTCAACGCTTTTGGCATCGAGCTTGGCAGAGGCTTCTTTCAAGCTGCGCGAGGCGCTGCGGGCATAATCGCCATACTGCTCGCCAAAGCGGTTATCGAGCTCGGCTGCGGTATCACCCACGATTGTGCCCAGTGATGAGATCGCGTCGCTTGCCTTGGCTTTGCCATCGACAGCCAGCTCGCCAGCTTTCTGCTTGGCATCTTCGCCATATTCCTTGGCATTGGCGACCATTTCGCCGCCCTTGCCATCTTTGAACGATGCGGCGCCAGCTTTCGCCTCATCGAGCGCGGCGGTAAAGCGGCTTTTCGCTTCGGCTGTTTCTTCTGCGATTTCTTCTGCGGTTTCTTTGGCCTTGGCCATTGGGGGTCCTCCTTCGATCAATGGACAGTGTATAAGGTTACACTGGGTAAACTTTGCTGCCGAAGCTTGGTTCCGGCATGAATCGCGGCACGGCATCTTGCGCAGCTGCATTTCGGCGCATATGCCGCAGCGACATTCCCAATATGGGTAGTGTCTTACGCAATTACAACACCTTTCTCGGAGCTCCCCATGACCGCCATTCTCGACCTCCACGCACGCGAAATTCTCGATAGCCGCGGCAATCCTACCGTTGAGGTTGATGTGCTGCTGGAAGATGGCAGTTTTGGCCGCGCGGCTGTGCCTTCGGGCGCCTCGACCGGCGCGCATGAAGCGGTCGAGCTGCGCGATGGTGACAAGGCGCGTTACAAGGGCAAGGGCGTGACCAAAGCGGTTGCGGCGGTGAATGACGAGATTTCCGAGCTTGTCGAAGGATTGGATGCAGAGGACCAGCGCGACATTGATCTGGCGATGATCGAGCTTGACGGCACGACGAACAAGGGGCGCATCGGCGCCAACGCGATTCTCGGCGTTAGTCTGGCAGTGGCAAAAGCTGCGGCCAATGCGCGCGGATTGCCGCTATATGCCTATCTCGGCGGCGTATCAGCGCATGTCTTGCCCGTGCCGATGATGAACATCATCAATGGCGGCGAGCATGCGGACAACCCGATCGATATTCAGGAATTTATGATCATGCCGCTGGGCGCTGACAGTCTGGCCGAGGCCGTGCGCTGGGGATCGGAAATATTCCACACTTTGAAAGACGATTTGCATGCCAAGGGGCTGGCAACAGCGGTAGGGGATGAGGGCGGCTTCGCACCCGATCTCGCCAGCACGCGTGATGCGCTCGATTTCATTATGGGTTCGATCGAGAAGGCTGGTTTCAAACCGGGCGAGGAAGTCGCACTCGCGCTCGATTGCGCCTCGACCGAATTCCACAAGGACGGCAAATATGAGATTTCGGGCGAGGGGCTGAGCCTCGATGGCGAGGGTATGGCTGACTATCTCGCCAAGCTGTGCGCCGATTATCCAATCCGCTCGATTGAGGACGGAATGGACGAGGATGATTGGGCAGGCTGGGCTGCGCTTACGGCAAAGGTTGGCGACACAGTTCAGCTGGTTGGCGATGATCTGTTCGTGACCAATCCTGAGCGCTTGTCAGACGGGATTGCCAAAGGCGTTGCGAATTCGCTGCTGGTGAAAGTCAACCAGATTGGCACGCTGACCGAAACTCTGGCTGCAGTCGATATGGCGCATCGCGCGAGATATACCTCGGTGATGAGCCACCGTTCGGGCGAGACAGAGGATGCAACGATTGCTGACCTGGCAGTCGCTACCAATTGCGGGCAGATCAAAACGGGCTCGCTTGCGCGCTCTGACCGTTTGGCGAAATACAACCAGCTCATCCGCATCGAGGAAGAATTGGGTGCGAGCGCGGTCTATGCCGGACATGGCTGCTTTGGCGCGATTGGAAGTTGATCGGCGCGCGCGCATTGGGTTTCACCCAGCCAGCTGCGCACACTCAACCGACCGAATTGGAAGGTATCGCATTGGCTGACGCCGAGTTCGATGGCGCGTGAAGCCCGTTGGCCGGTGTCGCGACATTGCCGCGCTGCGCCGGCTCAAGACCTGCAACCTCGCTGAAATAGCGTTCCATCGCCTCAATGGCAGCGGGCGAAAGACGCACCAGCACACGCCGCTGGTCTTCTGGATCATTGATCCGCTGAACCAGCCCTTCATCCTGCAATACGCCGAGCCAACGCAGACCGGTTGTCGCCGGCGCTGCTGACCCGATGCATGCGCTGGAGACGGACACATCATATCCCTCGGCCTGAGCGATATATAGATCCAGCAATATATCCCACGCCGGTTCGCCCAATAGCGCAGGCTTGCCCAAAATTCCCTCACGCCGGCGCCTGTCGGCATATGTGCTTTTGGCGAGCTGAAGATAGCTTGCTTGGCGAGCAATTGGATTGTTGAGGGCAGTCTGACAATCAGCCACGCCAATGCTATTGGAACGCATTGCCCGCGGCCCACTATTATCGCCGGGCTCGCTTCCGCCGGAACGCAAGCCTTCGGCAAGTGCAGAAAGCTGGTCAGCGATCGCGGCAAGATCGTATTCATTATCGAAAGGCGGGGGCTGCTCCATCTAGAACACCCGCCCAAATACACCAGTCCGCTGGCATGAAGTACAAGCCATCGCGCTACTCCTGATCCCGTGGAGCACTGGCACAATATCCAGACCGCCCCGTCCGTCATTATGGGTAGAGGTGCACTAAGGCTTTGGCTCTACGGATGATTACCTAAAAGGCGGGTTTTAGGGGCGGTAAAAGGTCCATTATGGAGTATTGTCTCGATAATTTTTGAGACTTTGGAGCGCAGCATCAAGATGCGCTGCCGCGATATTTGCGCCCAACGCATCCAATACTTCTAATTGGCTTTCCAAGATCACTTTTGTCTGTGCCAATTGTTCGGATCTTTGGAGAATGGTGTCGGACAAGGGAGGTGCCTTTTTGAAGGGGTCGATTTGATAGATTTAATGGCTGCTCGATCGGCAACTTGTAGGGCGGATGTGTTGCTCAACCCTTTGCCGGCTAGGGCAGTCCTCACCTAGTTAAATGGTATGATTACGCGGTATTACCTATGCTGGTGACGGATTGGGCATTGTCTGGTTTCGCCATTTGTGGTGTCTTGTCCCAAGGGGAGAGACAATGGCGAGTTTTCCGCCCAGTGCCGCGCAAATGGACGCCGCGTTTATGACGCACATTCTTGGCCAATCTGTCGAGCGCGTGGATCACCAGCCAATTGGCAATGGTCTTGTCGGGGATTCGGCGCGGTTCGATCTGGCCTATGCTGATGGAGCCAGCGGCCCGCCATCACTCGCCGCCAAGTTTCCCGCCGCCGACCCGACCAGTCGCTCAACCGCTGCAATGCTGCGATTGTATGAGAAAGAAGTGGGCTTCTATCGCGATATCGCTCCGCATGTCGGCATTCGCACTCCGCAGATTCACTTTGCAGAATATGACAGTGCCTCGGGCGATTTTCTGCTGCTGATGGAGGATTGCGGCCCCGCCGAACAAGGCGACCAGCTGGCTGGATGCAATGCTGAGCAGGCCGAACATTGTGTCGAGCAGATCGCCGCTTTGCACGGGCCGAGTTTCGGCAATGACGCACTCACCTCGCTCCCATTCCTTGAAACGAGCGACGAGGTGCGCAGCTTCACCGCAACCGCCTATGTTGGCGCGGCAGAGGCGTTTTGCACCAAATATGCTGGAGCCATTGATCCGGCTTTTCTCGAAATCGTCAAAGCGACCGCAGACAAGAGCAATGTCCTGTGGGAGCGCAGTCAGGATGATCAGATCCGCTCGATCATTCATGGTGATTTCCGGCTCGACAATATCCTCTTCGCGATTCGAGGCGGGGCAGAGCCTATGGTCATGCTCGACTGGCAAACCGTGGTGGCGGGCAATCCGCTCACGGATCTGGGATATTTTATGGGTGCAGGGATCGGATCAGAATTGCGCGCGCAGCATGGCTCCACATTGCTGGATTGTTATGCAGCCGCACTTGCCAAGCACGGCGGGCCGCAGCTTGCCGATATTGCGCAGACGGAAGGTTACGCTCACGGGGCGCTGCATGGTGTCACGACGGCTGTGTTCTCGGCTGCTTTTGTCGAGGATAATGACCGCGCCCGCGCGATCTTCCAATCGATGGCCGAGGGATCATGCAGCCTCGTGCAAGAAATTGACGCGCTTAGAATTTTGGAAAGGTAAACAATGCCGCTTAGCCACGGGGACGATTTTCCGCTCCACCAAACGCCTGACACAATCGGCTTTGCCGGGACGGATCGCAATTTCTACGACCGCTATTTCTTTAACGGCTACGCGCCTGATGGATCGGGCTTCTTCGCCATAGCCTTTGGCGTTTACCCGCAGCTCGATGTGGCTGATGCGCATTGCAGCTTCATCCGCGATGGCAAGCAATACAGCCTCCACGCCAGCTGCGAGCTAAACGGCGAACGCATGGCCATGCGAGTAGGGCCGATTGCGATTGAAGTGGTGGAGCCTTTGCGCCAGCTCAAAGTGACGATTGACGAGGCTGACGGTATCGCAGGCGAGGTGATTTTCACCGGACGCTCGCAACCGATTGAGGAGCCGCGCTTCACCCACCGCATCGGAACTCGCGCGTTCATGGACTATACCCGTATGACGCAGAACGGGTCTTATACGGGCTGGCTTTCATTGGACGGTGACAAGCGCGAGCTGGCTCAAGGGACCAGCGGAACCCGCGACAGAAGCTGGGGCATCAGGCCAGTGGGCGCGCGCGACCCGCAACCGATACCGGGCGCTCCCATGCCGAGCTTTTTCTGGCAATGGACGCCGATCAATCTGGAAGGCGGCTCGCTGTTCTTCCACATCAATGCCGACCCGCATGGCAATGCGTGGAACACGCGCGCTGCATGGGCGGCTGACGGTGCATCAGCGGATCAGATAATCGAAGGGCGCGGGATGCTAGCTTCCGGCAATGAAAGCGGGACGCGCTGGCCTGATGGCGGGACGATTGCCTTGGAACTTGGTGACGGAGCGCCGCAGCAAGTGACGCTCAAGCCGCTATCCCGCTTCCAGATGAAGGGGCTGGGCTATACCCATCCGGTCTGGAACCACGGCGTGCATCACGGTGCGCTTAAAGTGGAGCGCGAGGAAATTGATCTGGAGGCGCTCGACCCGCTTCAGCCGGATAATTTGCATGTCCAGATTGTGTGCAAGGCCACCGCTTTGTCAGACAGCGGGCCAAGCGAGGGAATGGGTGTGTTTGAACAGCTCATCATCGGCCCCTATGCGCCAATGCGTCTGGACGAGTTTTTGGATGGCGCGAAGTAGCGTGCTGGGCGCGAGCGGTGCCGCAATTCATCGCCAATTTTGAGCAATATCACACACTGGAACGCCCGCAACTTGCCTTTCTGAAGAATTGTGTTACGTAGCGTCAACCAGTGCATCGATAGGGCCCAAGCCCGCCGCGCTCCCGCATATCCAGTTTGAACGCTGAGGGCGAGAAAGAGCGCAATCCCACTGGTTACTTTGCCGGGAATGATCGGCAAGGTTTTCGAGACTGCAAGGTTTCAGCCGCGCTGTGGGGACGGCTGGTTTGCATATGAAGTCAATGGAAGAGCCGCCTTTCGCACTGCGCGATGGGCGGGCGGCACTGCTTTGCGACTGCCGCTGATAATCAGAGGGCCATAGAACTATGAACTATCAAACCTTTGGCGCGGAGGCATTTTCCCCAAGCTCCGCCCTTTCCGTAGAGACCGTGCAGCGTGTGCAACATTGGAACGAAGGGCTCTTCAGCTTTTCGCTCAGTCGTCCACCCAGCTTCCGCTTTCGCTCCGGCGAGTTTGTGATGCTGGGCTTGCCGATGGAGGACAAGCCGCTTCTTCGCGCCTATTCGATCGCTTCTCCCAGCTATGCTGACGAGCTAGAATTTCTCTCAATCATTGTCCCTGACGGTCCGCTAACATCGCGTCTGCAATACATCCGGCCGGGTGACCCGATTTATCTTGGCAAGAAGCCGACGGGTACATTGGTGACGGATGCTTTGATCCCGGGCAAACGGCTGTTCATGTTCTCGACCGGAACCGGACTTGCGCCCTTCATTAGCCTCGTGCGTGACCCAGATGTCTATTCGCAGTTTGACGAGATCGTTTTGGTGCATTGCGTGCGAAATGTGGCGGATTTGGCCTATCGCGAGCTTCTGGAGAGCCAGCTTGCGGATGATCCTCTCGTTCAGGACGAAGCCCTGCTGCAATTGCATTATGTGCCCACAGTGACCCGCGAACCGTTTCACACTCAAGGCAGGATCAACGCGTTGATCGAGGATGGTTCGCTTTTTCGTACAATTTGCGGGCCTGCATCGCTCAATCCCAAAACAGACCGGGTCATGCTGTGCGGTAGCATGGCCATGATCAAGGATCACGCAGAGGATTTGGAAGCGAAGGGTTTTGTCGAAGGCAGCAATTCCAAGCCCGGCCAGTTTGTCATCGAGCGAGCGTTTGTGGGGTAAGTCGCTAAGGCCCTAAGGCCCTAAGGCCCTAAGCCCAACGACCCTGCAATTCGTAGAGCGCGAGGGCAGCCTTGGCCGCCTCTCCACCCTTGTCCTTTTGCGCAGGGTCAGCGCGGACTAGCGCCTGCGCCTCGTTCTCGACCGTCAAGATGCCATTGCCAATCGCAATCCCGTCCATCGTGAGCGCCATAATCGCGCGCGCGCTTTCGCCGGCAACGATTTCGAAGTGATAAGTCTCTCCGCGAATGACGACACCAATCGCGACAAAACCGGAATAGCCGCCGCCTTCCAGCGCCAGTGCAATGCTTCCGGGTATCTCGAGCGCGCCGGGGACGGTGAGGACATCCACTTCATGCCCTGCCTCTTCCAGCGCCGCCTTTGCGCCAGCGATCAGCATATCATTGAGGTGCCCGTAAAATCGGGCTTCGACAATCAGAAAACGTGCCATGGGGTCTTACTCCGGAATAGGGTGGTGGCCTGTGATGTTGAGGCCATAGCCTTCAATCGCGACAAGGTTGGGCTGAGAATTGGACAGGAGGATCATATCCTCAACCCCGAGGTCTGCCAGAATTTGCGAGCCGATGCCGACATTGCGCAGCTCATCCTCCTCGCTATAGCCTTCGCCCGAGGCAGGGCGGCCTGTGATGATCACGATGACGCCGGAGCCATGCTCGCCCACCGCGCTCATCGCGCGCTGCAAAGTGCGCTTGCGCTCGCCCGGACGGCCCAAGATATCGTCAAAGACGGAGATCGGGTGGACACGGGCGAGGGTGGTTTCCCCCGGCACGACATGGCCCTTTTGCAGCACATATTGCTCGCTGCCATCCACCTTGTTGCGATAGGTCAGCACTTTCCATTGGCCGCCATAATCGCTTTCAAAAGAGCGCTCGTCCATGCGTTCGACCAGATGGTCATTGCGCATGCGATATTCGATCAGATCGCGGATTGTGCCGATCTTGAGATCATGCTTGCGCGCAAATGTGATGAGGTCATCGAGGCGGGCCATCGTCCCGTCCTCGTTCATGATCTCGCAGATGACGCCCGAAGGGTTGAGGCCGGCAAGGCGCGAGATGTCGACCGCCGCTTCGGTATGACCAGCCCTTACAAGCACCCCGCCATCGCGCGCGGTGAGGGGGAAGACATGGCCCGGCGTCACAATGTCATCGGGGCCTTTGGCGGCATCAATCGCGACCGAGACTGTGCGCGCTCTGTCAGCTGCGGAAATGCCGGTGGTTACGCCTTCTTTCGCTTCGATCGAAATCGTGAAAGCGGTTTGCATGCTTTCCTTATTGTTCCGGCTCATCGGTTCCAGGCCGAGCTTGTCTACCCGCTGGCGATCTAGAGAAAGACAGATGAGTCCGCGCCCATGCGTCGCCATAAAGTTGATGGCATCAGGCGTGGCCATTTGCGCTGGAATGATCAGGTCGCCTTCATTCTCGCGGTCTTCATCATCCACGAGAATATACATCCGGCCATTGCGCGCTTCGTTGATGATCTCCTCAGCGCTGACGAGAGCCGGCTTGCTGCTATCGTGTGCGAGGAGGAAATTCTCGAGCTTGGTCAAAGTCTCGGTTGTCGGGTTCCAGTCATCCTCAGCGCAGTCGCGCAAAGTGTTAGCGTGGAGGCCCGCTGCCCGCGCCAGACCCGCTTTGGTGAATTTGCCCGATGTGATCAGGCTGCGAACCTGTGTGATGATCGATGTGCTCATTTGAGTCTGATAGCACATTGTAATGTGATTGCAAGGAGGCGGGAATTGAGCGCGATGCCGTCCGCGATGCGGGATCAACCATGGAAGTAGTCGGCGTAAACGCATCGCTTGGCTGCATCGTAACCGGCTTCAAGCCGTTGGTTTCCTCTTGCGCAAGGTCAACCATCTGATTGTAAGCGCCAGCTGGTTGATCGCTCGCAGGGGTGCTTGCTGTCGCTTCGGCACTGGTTGTCTTGATCTCCTCCAATTGGGAGAATTCATCGCGCTGCGCCAATCCCAGCGAAGCACTATCCAGCAGCCCGCTGGTGCGCGTAATGGCGCGTTGCATCTTGCCTGCGAAATAGTTGAACACCTCGTCAAGTGTGCGATGGGCTCCTGAAGGCGCGTAGAAGATCGAGCGATTGGCTCTTGCGGCATCAGGAAACAGGGCGGGCGCGCTGGCGTGGGGCTGGTGGTTCCATTGCACCATGAAGCGCGAGGCTCCACCTGCTCCCAGAAAATGCGCCATGTACAACTCGGTATAGTTAGGATCGCGGCGCAATACGCGGCGGAGCGCTGCGGCATTGTCTTGCGCAAATGCGGCCGCCATGAGCGCTGCAGTATGCGGGTCGTTGCGCATGGTCAGAAGCTCGCGCTTGGAAGCCGACTGTAGCCCTGCGCTCATTCCCATCCGGCTGCCATGCCTGCGAACGGTGGCAATCCACGTCCGGTCGATAAACTGGAACAGGCCGGTGGCGCTCGAAGTGCGGGCCTTCGCATTGGGATTGAGGCCCGATTCAATCTGCGCCTGCGCGATGAGATACTCATAGCTAACGCCGGTTTGCTCGGCTGCTTGCCATACGGCATTGGCAATGTCGTCCTTGGTGGCGGGGCCTCGCCGCTCGTAAGTGGCCACCATGGGCTGCCGCTGCGTGGGGCTTGGTTCCACAGCGCCAGCATTGACGCTTGTGAGCAAAGCGCGCTCTTGCGCTTGTGCAGGCTCAACCGCTAAGATGAGCTGTGCCAGAAAAACCAGCCCAAAGATTGATAAGAGGCGCGCCATGCCCTCGGCTTTAGCGGCAAGGGATTAACCACCTGACCTAAGTTGAGCATGAATATCGGGTTAAAATGCCGCTCGC
>CAZJAG010000059.1:0-4045 GCA_964543735.1 uncultured Porphyrobacter sp.
AACACTTTGTGCAGCACGAAAGCGATGATCGCGCCCAGCACCACTCCGATTACGGCTGAGATTGCGGCATAGGTAAACCATCCGGCTATGCCGCCCAGCGCGCCTGCGGCGCCAGCCACTGCATATTCGGCTCCATGCGCAATGTCATAGAGAACATCGAAGCCGATCTCATGCGTGCCGTGGACGATAATGCCGCCGCCCACCCACAGCATCGCCACCGTTCCGATTACGGAAAGCGCTGTGAGAAGTTTGGGAACAAAGGCCACCAGCCCCTCGCCAAAGCTGCGCTTGGCCTGACTGCCGCTTTTGCTCATCGCGAGGCCTATGTCATCAAGCTTCACGATAATCGCGACCGTGCCGTAAACCACAACGGTGACCACGACAGCAACCAGCGCCAAAGCCGCACCCTTTTGCCATATGCTTTCAGCGATCACTGCATTTTGTGTGAGCTCATTAAGGACAATCGCCATAATTTCAGCTGACAAGATGAAATCGGTGCGTACAGCGCCTGAAATGCGCTGCTTCTCGAACTCAACAGGGTCCTCGATCACATCCTCGACCGTCTTGCCGTGCTTGTCACCGCCCAGTTTCTCAAGGATTTTCTCAGCGCCTTCATAGCAAAGGAACGCGCCGCCAATCATCAGCAGATAGATGATGAGCCAAGGCGCGAAATAGTCGAGCAACATGGCAATCGGCAGCAAGATCACCAGCTTGTTGAACAGGCTCCCCTTGGTGATCGCCCAGATAATCGGCAGCTCGCGCGCAGGGGTTAGCCCTGTCACATAGCTTGGCGTGACAGCCGCATCGTCAATCACAACGCCTGCCGTTTTGGAGCCAGCGCGTCCTGCAGCAGCTGCGATATCGTCAACAGAGGCGGCGGCAGTGCGCGCGATTATCGAAATATCATCGAGTAAGGCGACTAGGCCGGATGGCATGGTTTAAGCTCCCGTGTGATTGCAGGCTATGTGCCGCGCTTATGCAGCGCGTTCAAGGCTGCAATCACTCTCTTTCCCCTTCGATTATGCTTGCATTTGGCCCTGCCCGCGCTATTGGGCCGCATCGCTTCAGAAATGGGGCGGTGAGAAGAAAGCCGGAGGGGCCCTGTCATTCGGACAGATCAGCCAGCGATCGGCAGCAATATGAAAGGAACGCGAGATGGCTCTTTACGAGCATATCTTTCTCGCGCGTCAGGACCTCTCGCAGGCCCAGGTAGACGCGCTGGCGGCAACCGCCACCGAAATCGTCGAAGCGAATAAAGGCAAAGTCACCAAGACCGAAACTTGGGGCCTCAAATCGCTCGCCTATAAGATTGACCGCAATCGCAAAGCGCATTTTGTGATGCTCAACATCGATGCACCCGGCAATGTGGTGGAAGAGCTTGAGCGTCAGACCCGCATCAACGAAGATGTGATCCGCTATATGACCATCCGTGTTGAAGAGCACGAGGATGGCCCAAGCGTGATGATGCGCAAGAATGACCGCGACCGTAAGCGTCGCTCTGACCGGGAGGACCAAGACTGATGGCCCGTCCATTTTTCCGCCGCCGCAAATCCTGCCCCTTCTCGGGCAAAAACGCGCCGACAATCGATTATAAAGATGTGCGCCTCTTGCAAGGCTTCATGTCCGAGCGAGGCAAGATCGTGCCCTCGCGCATCACCGCAGTCTCCGCCAAGAAGCAGCGCGAACTGGCCAAGGCCATCAAGCGCGCGCGCCACATTGGCCTGCTGCCTTACATTGTGAAGTAAGAGGGAGAAGACGACATGGATATCATTCTCCTCGAACGGATCGAGAAGCTGGGAACGATTGGCGATGTTGTGACCGTGAAAGACGGTTACGCGCGCAACTTCCTGCTCCCGCAAAAGAAAGCGCTTCGCGCCAATGACGCGAACAAGGCTGTCTTTGAAGCCAATCGCGAGCGTCTTGAAAAAGAGAACGCGGAGCGTCGCGGCGAAGCTGAGAAAGTCGGCGGCAAGGTTGATGGCGCAGAGATTGTGCTCATTCGCGCATCGTCCAATGCCGGCCAGCTCTATGGTTCGGTCAATGTCCGCGACATCGTGGCGGGCCTTACCGATCAAGGTCACGATGTGAACAAGAAGCAGGTCATCATGGGCTCGCCGATCAAGACGATTGGGATGCACGATGTGACCGTGGCGCTTCACCCCGAGGTGCATGTGACGGTGAAAGCCAATGTCGCACGCTCTGACGATGAGGCCGAGCTGCAATCGCAAGGTGTCGACGTTCTGGCGCAGATCTTCGAAGAAGAACAAGCTGCTGCGTCGGGCGAAGGCTTCCAGGAAGCGGTCAATCCCGAGCTTGAGCCGGGCGAAATTCCCGCAGATATGCTGGAAGAAGGCACCGCTGAGAAGATCGCTGAAGAGAACGCTGCTGAAGCAGACACCGCGACTGAAGAGCCTGTTGCTGAAGAAGCACCGGCGCAAGAAGCTCCGGCTGAAGACACCGCTTCTGATGATAGCGAAGAGAAATCAGAGGACTGATCCTCGCTTTTCTTTTCAACCAAAACGCAAAGGGGCGCGGGGTCACACAGACTTCGCGCCCTTTTTGTAAGCAGCTTTGAAAATTCTGATTAGCACAGGTAAGACCCGTCAATGTCCACGTCCAAAGCCTCCATCGACGCAATCCTCGACCAATTGCAGACCCGTTATGACGCAGCTGTCAACGCGCTGCGCGAAGATGTCATTGCCTTTGGCCGCGATGGAACCGAGCCTGACCCAAAGCGGCGCAGTAATGGCACTTATGCCTATCCCGAACTGCGCCTCAATTTCTCCGGCATTGGCGAGCCAAAAGATCGCAGCCGTGCCTTTGGCCGGTTGGAGCAGCAAGGCTCCTACGCCACAACTGTCACCCGCCCCGCCCTGTTTCGCCGCTATCTTGGCGAGCAGCTGGCATTGATCGCGGAAGAGTATGAAGTCGAAATTGAGGTCGGCTTGTCGCTGCAGGAAATCCCCTTCCCCTATGTGCTCGATGGGGATGCGGGCGCAGCGATGGTCGGGATTGAACCGCAAGAAATCGCCAAGCATTTCCCTGCAACCGATCTGGCGCTGATCGGCGATGAACTGGCTGACGGGATCGAAATCGAGGACAGCGAAACCATCCCGCTTTCGCTGTTTGACGGGCTGCGCACCGACTATTCGCTCGCTCGCCTGGCGCATTATACCGGCACGCAGGTGGAGGATTTTCAGGACTTCATTCTCTTCACCAACTACCACCGCTATGTCGATGAATTCGTCGATTGGGGTGCGAAGCAAATCGGCAAAGGCAGCTATGCGGCATTAACAGGTGCAGGCGGGCTGAACATCGAGCGCCAGACCGACAATGCGCATCAGCAACTCTCCGACACGGCATGGCGGCGTCACCAAATGCCAGCCTATCATCTGATCCGCGAGGATGGTCAGGGGATTACTCTGGTCAATATCGGGGTCGGCCCCAGCAATGCGAAGACGATCTGCGACCATTTGGCAGTGCTGCGCCCGCATGCGTGGATGATGATTGGACATTGCGGCGGTGTGCGTTCAAGTCAACGGATTGGTGACTTTGTGCTCGCCCACGCCTATTTGCGCGATGACCATGTGCTCGACAGCGTATTACCGCCCGAAATTCCCATTCCGCCGATTGCCGAAGTCCAGCAGGCGCTGGCAGGCGCGGCAGAGGAAATCTCCGGCACGCAGGGCGCCAATCTCAAGCAACGCATGCGCACCGGCACAGTTGTCACCACCGATGATCGCAATTGGGAGCTGCTCTATTCGACCTCGGCCAAGCGTTTCTCGCAAAGCCGCGCGATTGCAGTAGAGATGGAAAGCGCCACGATTGCCGCACAAGGCTATCGCTTCCGCGTGCCTTACGGGACGCTGCTGTGCGTGTCTGACAAGCCGCTTCATGGCGAAATCAAATTGCCTGGCCAAGCGAACAAGTTTTACGAGGAAGCCATCGCCGCGCACCTCCAGATCGGGCTTGAGGCGTGCAAGCGTCTGCGCGATGAAGGTGACCGCCTCCACAGCCGCAAATTGCGCGCTTTTAACGAACCGCC
>CAZJAG010000059.1:4145-13156 GCA_964543735.1 uncultured Porphyrobacter sp.
GCGGGTCAGCCCCCTTCCCCAAAAGCCGTGAGCGCGCTGCGCATCAGCCCGATATTCTGGCCGAACACCAGCAATTGTGCACGAGCATTGGCGAAGCTCGTCCCGCCTGCTGCATTGATGTAAGCCTGCAAGATCACCGTTCCATCATTGGCGCGATAGGCTTTCGCGCTGGCGTAGCGATCATTGAACGCGCTCAGCATGGCATCAAGATCTGCAAGAGAGCGCTTGTCGCTGCGGGTGAAGGTCGCAACCACCATTGCCGAGCGGCACATTTGCTTTTCGTCACAGGCCCGCGGTTGCAAAGTGAAGCCTATCCCGCCTTCGGCACTCGCGCGGTAAATTGCCCGCGCGCCTTGCACCGCTTCGGTTTGCCATGTTGCCTGCACATCCAGCAAGAGCCGCGCTATCGTCGCATCATCAAACTGCGTGACCACTTGCTGCGTTTGCTGGGCGGAGGCTGGCGCTGTCATAACTATTGCGAATGCCAGCGCGCCCAAACACGCACGATACCCCGTGCCTATCATCGCCTTTTTCACCCCTTGCCCTTCGTTTTGGTCTTTCCTGCTTTAGCATTCTTCTCGATAAAATCGATAATCATTCCGGCGACATCCTTGCCCGTTGCTTTCTCTATTCCCTCAAGCCCGGGCGAAGAGTTTACTTCCATAATGACAGGTCCGTGGTTGCTTCGTAGCATATCGACCCCGCAAACATTGAGACCCATATGCTTGGCCGCACGCACTGCGGTTGAGCGTTCCTCGGGGGTGATCTTGATCACTTGAGCGCTGCCACCGCGATGCAGGTTCGAGCGGAAATCGTCGGCTGCGCCCGTTCGCTTCATCGCCGCAACCACTTTGCCGCCCACGACCAGCGCGCGAATATCGGTGCCGCCTGCTTCCTTGATAAACTCCTGCACCAAAATGTTCACATTGGCCCCGCGAAACGCCTCGACCACGGATTTTGCGCTGCTCATCGTTTCGGCAAGGACGACGCCGATGCCTTGCGTGCCCTCGAGCAATTTGATCACCACCGGCGGGCCATTGACCGCTTTGATGATCTCCTCGGCCTGCTTGGGATCATTGGCATAAGCGGTCAGCGGCAGGCCCAGCCCATGCTTCGCCAATATCTGCATCGAGCGAAGCTTGTCGCGGCTGCGCCCGATTGCCACGCTTTCATTGAGCGGCCAAACACCTTGCATTTCGAACTGGCGAAGAACCGCCAAACCGTAGTTGGTAATCGACGCTCCGATACGCGGGATCACCGCATCAAACCCGCGCAAAGTCTCGCCATTGTAGCTGAGCGTTGGACGGTGGCTGGCGATGTTCACGGTGCAGCGCAGCGTGTTGAGAATATCCAGCGAATGTCCGCGCGCCTCGGCTGCTTCGACCAAACGAATATGCGAATAAAGGTTCGGGTTGCGCGCTAACATCGCGATTTTCATAGGTCGTCCTTACGCTTTGTGCCCCTTCTCGGAGGCAATTTTCGAGGTCTGAAGCCACGAATATCCGCTATCAACTTGAAACCGCCGGCGCAGCGAAGATCGACCGATCAGCATGGGAAACTTCATATCTGACCGATCCGCCAGACTGATCTCAGCGCGAAACCGTGTCTCGCCGATGATCAGCGGTGTTTTGATGACATAGCGCTGCTGCGTTTCGCCATTGGAACTCGTGATGCCCCGGATATCGACATGAACGGCCTCGCATTCATTTCGTTCCCCGCCGTAATCGACCATAAAGCGGACATAGCGCTCTCCATCGCGTGTGAACTCGTCGATGACTTCGCCATGCAAGGAACTGGTGCGCGCGCCAGTATCAATCTTAGCCGGAATATTGCTGAGGCCCAATTCAGGCAATTTGACCAACTCGCGCCAGCCAACGCGGGGAAGAACCTTTGCCGCGCTCATGGCAAGATCGCCAGCCCGTCACCGCCCTTGCCGGTTTTGAGGCGGCGCAGCACTTTGCCGTTGGCAAAATCAACCTCCGCAACCGTATCTGTGCCCGTTTCCGCGACATAGATGCGGCTGCCATCATCCGACCACAGAATCGTCACTTGAAAGCGGTTCTCGGCCTCCCCAGCGCTCGAGACAGCAATCGTGCGAACCGCCTTGCTTGTCTTGGTGTCGATAACCGTCAGCGAGCCGTCCGCCAGATCAGAGGTGATTGCATAGTCGCCTTGCGGGCGCACCAGCAGGCGCAAGGGGAAACGGCCCGTTTCGACTTCTGAGCGAATTTCCATCGTCACCGGATCAAGCGCATAGGCTTTGTCGGACCGGCGCGCGCTCACCCAAAGCGTCTTGCCATCGGGGGTCAGCGATATGCCCTCTGGCTCCTCGCCAACAGTAACCGAAAGCGGCTGTGCGCTTCCCTTCAAGTCAATCCGCGTCACCGTTTTGGAACCGAGGTCTGTTGTCCATGCCGCGCTTTCATCAGGCGCAACCGCGAGCATATGGCTGCCCTGCTTGCCAGTTTTGAACTCGCTAAATCCTTTAGGGCCTAACGCCGGGCTTGATATCACAAAGATCGATTGGCGTCCCTCCGCCGTAACATAGAGCTTGCCATTGTCATGCCACACAATCCCGTGTGGCCGAGCCTCTTGCGTTTTAGGACAAGGAACAGGAAAGCGCCCGCCACATGTTTCCGCATCACTAAGGTCAAAGCTTTCGACACGTTCCAAAGTAGAAGTTCGAAAGATATCGACTGTCGATCCGCCATAGCAAGCCAATGCAACATGCTGTCCGTCCGGCGATGTCGCGAGCTCATGCGGGTTTGTGCAGGCCGGTTTGCGCATAACCTCCTCACCCGTTTCCAGATCGATCTTGGAAAGCGTATCGCCGCGCTTATTGGCAACGAACAAAGCGGGCTTCACCGATAATTTCAGCGGCGGATAATTGACATAGCCGCTCGCCTTCTCATCGCTCGCTTGATTTGCAGCTGGCACAGGCGCGCAGCTGGCGATCAGCGTTGCCGCCGCAAACAGAAGCGCGCCGCTATGCCTCATTGACCCGCGCATTGTCTCCGCCATCATCATCGCTGCGCTCTTCGGCAAAGATCAGTGCCGCCACATCATCGAGCGAGGCGCTGTAGAGCCGGACGGAACGCAGAAACAGGCTGGTTGGCACAGGCTCGCTCAGCACCATGTCCCATTCGATGAAAGGGTCACCCTCATCATCCAAACGAACGCTAGCAAACCGCTTGGTACGCATGATCTCGTTCACCAGACCAGGCGGCATCGGTTGATCGCGGTCAAAGCCTGTTGACAGCATGATGGACTCGCAATCCCTATTGGTGTCCGTATCGCAGCCGAAGAAGAGGATTTTGCCCTCCCAATCGCCGAACTTCACCTGAATCAGCGGATCACCGATATTGTCGCGTTCTAGCGTAGGCTCATAGCCCGCCAGCTTGAGCACAGCCTCCATACCCTTGGGATCATCTGCGCTGACGCTTTTCGGTGTGTCTTGCGCGATTGCCTCAGCAGGCCAAAGTGCGGACGACAAGGCCGCCAAGGCAAGCAGCGCTGCACAATATTTGATAAGCTTCATCGGCCTGTTTCTCCGTTAGGGTAATTGTTGTGCGGGCAAGCTAGCACGCTTCGCCCGCATCACCACCCCTGCGCTTTGCCCTTATTCTGCTCTTCCAGCCAATCCATCAGCGGCGCGAAGTAATCGACCATCGCTTTGCCGCTCATTTGGCGGGTGCCGGTAAAGGCTTCCAATGCATCAGGCCAAGGCTTTGACGCGCCCATTTCCAACATCGCGTTGAGGTTCTTTCCGACTTCCTTATTGCCGTAGAAAGAGCAGCGATGGAGCGGCCCTTCCCATTTGGCTGTGTCACAGGCGGCCTTGAAGAACTGGAATTGCAAAATCCGCGCGAGGAAATAGCGCGTGTAGGGAACGGAATTGGGGATGTGATACTTCGCGCCAGCGTCAAACGCGCTCGCGGGGCGCTCAACCGGCGGGACGATCCCTTGATATTCCGTGCGAAGGTCCGTCCAAGCCTTGGAATAATCCTCAGGCGCAATCGAGCCATCGAACATTTGCCACCGGTACCGGTCAACCAGCAGGCCAAAGGGCAGGAAGGCGACCTTGTCCATCGCCTCGCGCAGAAGCAGGCCGATATCCTTGTCCGCTGATGGCACTTGTTCGGGTTTGAGCATATCGATCTGCACCAGATATTGAGGCGTAATCGAGAGCGAGATCATATCCCCGATGGCCTCGTGGAAGCCATCATTTGCGCCGGTGAGGTAGAGATAGCTCTCCTTGTTGTAAGCGCGCTGGTAGTAGTTATGGCCAAGCTCGTGGTGGATCACTTTGAAGTCATCGGCGTTGCGCTTGATACACATCTTGATCCGGATATCGTCAACATTGTCGACATCCCACGCGCTGGCATGGCACACCACTTCGCGGTCCTTGGGCTTGACGAACTGGCTGCGTTCCCAAAAGGTTTCAGGCAGAGGTTCAAAGCCGAGTGAGGAGAAGAAATTCTCCCCCACCTTGACCATCTCTTTCTCGTCCCAGCCCTTCTCCTCGATCAGCGCGGTAAGATCATAACCAATGTCGCCGGCCCCTTCAGGCGCGACGAGCGGGTAGATATTGCCCCATTCCTGCGCCCACATATTGCCGAGCAGATCAGCGCGGATCGGGCCAGTGGCAGGCTGCACCGCATCGCCGTATTTCTCGTTGAGTTTTGAGCGCACATAGGTGTGGAGCGCCATGTAGAGCGGCTTCACCTCTTGCCACATGCGCTCGGTCTCTGCTGCAAACTGGTCAGGGTGCATATCGTAATTTGAACGCCACATCGCGCCCAGATCGTCAAAGCCCAGCTCTTTTGCGCCATCATTGGCGATGGCGACCATCTTGATATAGTCGTCCTTCATCGGCGCGCCGACATTATCGTGCCAACTCGCCCACATTTCCTTCAGCTCGTCAGGCGTGCGGTCGAGATTGCCCATCTCTGCCTCGGCATCAACACCGGGGATATCCTCCCCATTGAGCGTCGCTTTGCCCTTGCCGTATTTGCTGCCCAGATCGGTGGAGATTTGCGCCAGCTCATCTGCCGCCCCTTCGCCCGAGGGCGCAGGCATAACGATCGAATTGCGCAGCATATCAAGCTTGCGCTTAACTTGCGGGTCGAGACCGGGGATGGCCGCGTATTTGGCCGCTTCATTGGCGTATTGGACAGACTTTTTGGTGCCTTCCGCACCGTATTTCGCCGCCAGAACATTGGAATCGTGGATGATATAGGTCGATTGAATCCAATAGACATGCGCTGCTTCGACCGAGAAATCGAACAAATCCGCCTCGACCATATCGACCCAATCTGCCGCGCCTTTTGGTGTGAGCGGGTAAGGGTCAGAAGCTGTCTCTTTCCCGCCATTAGCTTCAGCATGCGCCTTGGCCATCTCGGACATTTCAGCATGATCATCGGCATAGGCTGGTGCGGACATCACAAGGGCCATGGCGCTGAGCGCGATTGGAGCGAGTTTTTTCATGGGAATTCCTCTCGAAACAAGCGTTCGGTTTCTTATGAAATCAATTCTGACGACAAGATGAGCGACAATCAAGGTTTGAGAAAGTTCACTAGCGCGTCGCCTAGTGCGCCTTCTGTGACCGAGCTCATATGCGTGCCGGGGATTTCGCGATAGCGCCCGTCGGGCAACGCAAGAGCGAGGTCTTGCGCCGAGCCATTGTCCTGATCCTTGTTGCCGCAGATAAGTGCGGTAGGCATTGTGATCTGTGCAAGCTCTTCGCGCTTCACGTCATCCACCGCGCCGAGCAAGAGCCGCGCTGCCTCGCGGTCAATGTCCATTGTCTTCATGAAATTCTTGGCCATCAAGGCAGGGTCACCGCGTTTGATTGTCTCAAACCGGTCAATCGCATCAATGAAGAATCGAGAACGCCGCTTCCATCCCGCCAGCCCTTCCAGCCCCATACCGCACAGCGCAAGCTTGCGCGGGGAAAGCCCGTCAATCACTGCCTTTGCCGAAGTGCGCGCTCCCAGAGAAAATCCAGCGAGGTCATAATCCTCAAGCTCATAATGCTCGACTAGCGCATGCAAATCCTTGGTCAAAACGCCGACGGGATAATGAAGCGCATTGTGCGATTTTGCACTTTCTCCATGCGCGCGCAGATCGGGCATGATGAGGCGGAAGCCTGCATTGGCAAGCTTTGCGGCATGGCCAAATTTGATCCAGTTCATCTGGGAAGAGGAGAACAATCCGTGGACAAGAATGAGTATGCGCCCTTGGGGATCGCCCATCTGGTGAACCGCCAGTTCCTCGCCATCGAAGGAGGCGATGCGGGTGGTGCTGAGGTCGCTCATCGTCCCGCTCACCTTGTCGCCAGCCCCTTTTTCTCCATCCGCCAGATCGCTGTGTCGATGCGGTCCTGTCCGAAGAAAGGTTCGCCTTCGAAGACCAGTGTCGGCACGCCCCAATGACCGGCCGCCTCGAGCGCGTCCTGATTGGCCGCGATTTCCGCATCCAGCGCGTCTGTGTCTGAGAGCGCTTCTGCGTCAAGCTCAGCCAAATCGAGCCCTGCACGCTCAGCTGCACCCGCCAAATGACCGCCCTCGTGCCAATCATCAACTGTGCCATCGAAAATGATCTTCGAGACTTCATAGGCAAAATCCAGACCCTTGCCCCGGCGCGATGCGGCCTGTCCGATGCGGCAGATACGCCGGATCAGAGGTTGTTCCGTGGCAATCTCCCGCGTCGCCAAATCCTGCACCACAGGGTCGGGGCGCGGCCAGCGGAAAGGTATCTCCAGATGCTGCGCCACACGGAACGAGTCCATCAAGATATAGCGCGGCGCGGCCGGATTTCCGGTAAAGAGCAAATCAGGATCGCGGATCGCAATCGGCCACACGACCCTTAGCGCGATGTCGACATCGTGATTCTGCGCAAGCGCGCGATAGCGGCCAATCGCAAGGTAGCTATAGGGCGAACGGAACGAGAAAAAGAGGTCAGCGTGAAGTGTCATGCGCGCCTTGTGCCGCACATGCTCATCACCCTCAACCCTTCTTCAAATGCCTGCGACCCAAAAGCTCAGCAATTTGCACTGCGTTCAAAGCTGCGCCCTTGCGCAGATTGTCAGAGACGCACCAGATATTGAGGCCGTTTTCGACCGTCGGATCTTCGCGCACGCGGCTGATGTAAGTCGCCCCGTCTCCAGCGCTCTCAACCGGCGTGACATAGCCGCCATCCTCGCGCTTATCGATCAGCATAATGCCCGGTGCTTCGCGCAATATCTCCTGTGCCGCCTTGGCAGAAAGTTCATTCTCGAACTCGATATTGATCGCCTCGGAATGGCCGACAAACACCGGCACGCGCACGCATGTAGCGGAAAGCTTGATCTTGGGGTCGAGGATTTTCTTGGTCTCGACCACCATCTTCCACTCTTCCTTGGTGGAGCCATCATCCAGAAACACGTCAATATGCGGGATGACATTGAAAGCGATTTGCTTGGTGAAGGCAGCAGGCTCCACCGGATCGCCAACAAAGATCGCACGGCTTTGCTCAAACAGCTCGTCCATGCCCGACTTGCCCGCGCCAGAAACCGATTGATAGGTCGCAACAACAACGCGCTTGATCCCGGCTGCATCATGCAAGGGTTTGAGCGCGACAACCATTTGCGCGGTCGAGCAATTGGGATTGGCGATGATGTTGCGCTTGGAATAGCCATCAATCGCATCGGGGTTCACCTCAGGCACTATCAGCGGCACATCCGGGTCCATCCGGTAAAGCGATGAATTGTCGATCACCACGCAGCCTGCTGCTGCTGCCTTGGGTGCATATTCCTTGGCAGGGCCTGATCCAGCTGCGAACAGGGCGATGTCCCAGCCGTTCCAGTCAAAATGCTCGATATTCTGGCATTTGAGCATTTTGCCCGTCTCGCCAAATTCGACTTCCGAGCCTTGCGAACGGCTCGAGGCGACCGCGGCGACTTCCTCGATCGGAAATTCGCGTTCGGCCAAAATCGCCATCATTTCGCGCCCGACATTTCCTGTCGCGCCGACCACTGCCACCCGATAACCCACGTTCAATTGCCTCCGGAACCTTGCGTTAAGCCTTACTCCCGCCCCGCTGCCTGCAACAGCGCGACTTGGCAAGCGCAAAGCGTTCAAACCCGCAGTAGAAACCCTAAGCACTGGTAAATTTTTGCCTAACCGCAAAAGTTTAAACCGTCCTAACGCAAGGTGGGCACAAGGGTTTTCGAGACAAAGTCGGGAAGTCCCCCCTAACCCGCCGAAAGTCTTGGTGCCCCCACCACGCGAGAAGGGCGGCCTGCATCATGGAGCAGCGCCGCCCTTCTTTGTGTTGGCCTTCTTTGTGTTGAGCGTGATCTACTCCGGCGGGGTTACGCCATGCGCGCGCAAAAAGCGAAACATGGTGTTCCACAAATGCGGCGAGATATTCTCGCCCGCCACGCGGTGCGTGTATCCGGGGTAAAGCATCATCTCGAAGGGCACATTGCCTTCTTGCAATTTGGCAATCAGCTCAGACGAGTTTTCGAACACCACATTGTCATCGGCCATTCCATGGATCAAAAGCAGCGGATCGCTGATCTTGGTCGCATCGGGCATCGCGCTTGCTTTTTCGTAAGCCTCGGGAACAATGCGCGGATCGCCCATGAAGCGCTCTGTGTAATGGGTGTCGTAAAGCTCCCACTTGGTGACAGGCGCTCCAGAGATACCCGCTGCAAACAATCCGGGGTCTGCTTGCAGCTGCTTCAGCGTCATATAGCCACCATAAGACCAGCCATAGATCGCAATCTTGTCAGCATCGACAAAGGGTAGCGTCTTCAGATATTTCGCACCCTCGCGCTGGTCATCGACCTCAACCCCGCCCATCGCGCGATAAAGCGGCTGTTCAAATGCGACCCCGCGATTGCCAGAGCCGCGATTGTCTAGCTCGAACCAGATGTAACCAGCATCGACCACTGCCTGTTGCAAAGCGCCATCCCAGCCGTGGGTGACGAGTTGCGGGCCGGGGCCGGAATAATGGTAATAGAAGAC
>CAZJAG010000059.1:13256-15431 GCA_964543735.1 uncultured Porphyrobacter sp.
CCCAGCCGTGGGTGACGAGTTGCGGGCCGGGGCCGGAATAATGGTAATAGAAGACAGGATATTGCTTGCCCTCCTCCATTTCCGGCGTAAGCATCTTGTAATGCAGATCGGTTGCGCCATCAGCGGCCTTGATCGTGCCAAATCTTGCAGGGCGATGGCTGGCGAGATGCGGCGCATAAGGATGACCCGCGTCCAGCGCATTCTCCTCCAGCCAAGCAAGCCGCTTACCATCGCTATCAGCGATATAGCTTTGCGGCGGCTGGTTATGGCTGGAACGCGTGATGAGCAGCGTCTTGCCTGCCCCATCCATGCTGGCCGAGTGGGTATAGCCCTTTTCCGTCAACCGTTTGGGGGTCGAAGGCTGGAGCTTGCCTTCGCTCTTCAGACTGCCGCCCAGATCGAGCGAATAGACATGCTGCTCGCGCACATGATCTTTGTTACCGGTGAAATAGACTTTGCCCGCGTCCTCATCCACGCCGACAAGGCTGGTGACGACCCAATCGCCGCGGGTCAGTTGGATAGGCTCGCCGCCATCGGTGCCGTAGAGATAAAGATGGCCATAGCCATCGCGCTCTGACCACCAGATCATGCGCGGATTGGGGCTGTCGATCAGGCGGTAATTGTTGGACAGATTGATCCAATAGGCAGCTTGCGCGGATTCCTCGCGGTGGATGCGCTGGCTTTCACCTGTTGCCGGATCAACCGCCAGCAAATCGAGCTGGGTTTGCGAACGGTTCTGGCGCTGCACTATCACGCGTTTGCCATCTGGCGTCCAATTGACGCGGGCGAGATAGATGTCCGTCTCCTCGCCGAGATCGATCTTGACCTTGTTGCCGCCATCTGCGTCCATCAAAAACAGCTCGACAATCGCATTATCAGAGCCCGCGACAGGATAGCGCTGTTCAAAAACCTTGGTGCCGGTCGCGCCAATTGCAGCGCGGGTCACAATGCCCACGGGGCTTTCATCGGTGCGCTGGACGACCAGTCGCTTGCCATCAGGCGACCACCAATAGCCGTCAATCCGGTCCATTTCCTCTTGGGCGACAAACTCCGCCTCGCCCCAACGGATCGTATCTTCCTCTTTGGGAGTGATCGGCGCGGCTTCCCCGCCAACCTCACCTGTCCACAACTGGCGATCACGCACGAAGGAGATATAGCCGCCATCAGGGCTCAGCTTGGGATTGAGCTCGCTTTCCTCCGTATCGGTGAGGCGCGTCACACTTCCGTCGAGCTTAGCGAGGTAGAGGTCTCCATCCAATGGCACCATTACGCCCGAACCGTCAGAATTCCATTGGTAAGAGATGATGCCTTTAAGGTTGCCTACCCGCGCCCGCTCGCGCTGCATCTTCTCATCTTCGGAAAGCTCGCGTCCGCTGGAGAGTTTCTTGCTGTCGACCAGCATCGTCCACTCGCTGTTCTCGCGGTCATAACCCCACAGATCATAGCGCTCGCGCTCGTCCTCGCGATTGCGAAGCACGGTGAGGTAGCGCCCATCGGGCGATAATTTGGCTTGGCGAGGCGAAGCCCCGTTCAAGGACGGCGATGCAAAGACGCGCTCGAAAGTGAGGTCTGCAACATCTCTATCGCTCATCGATTGTTCAACTCCATCCTCATTCTCTTGCTGGGGGGCCCATCCGATGCTTACCGAATTGGCATCGCTCATAAATCCATAACGGCTCGCTGTCCGGCGTATTTCTTCGCGGACAGGAATGCTCTGTTTGGCTGCCAATTTTGATTGTGATGGAGCGATCCGCACTTCGCCCAAGCGGTTTTGAGCTTCATCGGTGAATGCAACTATTATTGCTGGCACTTCAATTGGTTTGCTTGTGGTGTTGGTGATCGTGCCGTCAAAAAGCAGATAGCTCATCCCATCGGTCGAGTTGCGTATGACGATCTTCTCTGGGGGAAAAGCGAGATCCAATCCCTCGATCGGTCCGATGAATTGCGTTTGAGGGTCTACCTGCTCGTCTGCAAGAGCTGTCGAGGCAAAGGAAAGGGCTGCGGCAAGAAGTGGCAAACGCATGGCAAAACTATCATCCCAATAGCAAAAGGCGCCCCAGAATAGACCGGAGCGCCCTTGAATGAAACCCTAAGGCTTCACACCCTTGCGGAGGAAACCCTACGCCTTAGGCGCGTTTTCGCGACGTTCCGCGATCCGCGCACGCTTACCGGTGC
>CAZJAG010000060.1:0-15415 GCA_964543735.1 uncultured Porphyrobacter sp.
GCATTGTCGACGGCATTGGCTGCTTGGGGGATGAAGACGGGCGGCTGACTGATGGCGAGCCCGCTTTGTGATGCGTCATACTCATCGCGCAATGTCCATGTTCCAGGTGGGTGAGCGCGGGCACGAAACAGCTCGGCATTCCACGAGGGGATGCCCGGTGCATTCCCGTTCCAGCGCGGGCGCGGTGACGGAGCAGAGCGCACATTCCAGCGCATCCGTGCTGAAGAGAGGTCACGCTGCGCATCAAGCCGCACCAGATAGAGCCGCACCCCATGCCTTTGCGCGGTTAGCGTAAGGCGGCGCGAGGCGGTGAAGTCCAACTCGCGCGGGTTGCCTGCAATCTCTCCGATCACAAAGGCGAGCTCAGCACAGCGCACCCCCTCTTCCAGTGCGAACAACGCATCGGCGGCGCTCTCCACCTCGACATGGATCAGCCGGCGGTGCCAGTCATGCGGTAGCCCGTGAATATAGGGCCGTCCGCTGCGCCGGATCGCATCGCGCGTCTGTACCCATAGCATCGCTCGTTGATCATCCTTGTCCGCGCCCGCGCCCTTCTCCTCATGCGCAAGAGCATCGCGCGCCAGTGCAAGCGCCAGCCCCGCCCCGCTCGCTTCATTGGCAGAGGCGAAGATTTCCGTGTGAGAGGGGTGCTGCTCGCCCTTGGGCAAGCCCGGCTTCCAGCGCGCTTCTTTGAGCGGCAAGGATGACGTCATGACGCCGCCCTGCCCGCCACCCAGCCCTTCACCAGAAGAGCGCAAAACAGCCGCCGCTGAAGCGGGTAAGGATGGAACAGAACGACTCATATGTTCTTATTATGTTCTATATTTCAAAGGCGTGCAAGATGCTTTGCGCCGGAAATCCAGCGCCTCGCCTACAAGCAACTTTTAGTCATCTATTTCAGCTAGATAGACCCACAATCAAAATCAATGTGAGAACAATCGGGCAAACAAACCGCACCAGCGCCCGCCAAATCTTGTGCAACGCCCCATCAAGTCCGTTCTCATCATCGATCAGCCGCGCATCGGCAATCCAACCTACAAAGATACAGGTTAGGATCGCTCCGATGGGCATAAACAGCTTGGCTGTCACTCCATCGAGTGCGTCAAAGAAATTTGCCTCTGCGAAGATGGGGATGAAGGCCAGTGGGCGGAAATCGGCCATATCATTGAAAGACAATGCAGAAAGGACGCCCAAAACCGCTGCGCCAAGCCCGACAATGATCGTTGCAACGGGCCGCGCCATGCCGAACTTCTCGCGCACATAGGCAGTCGGCGCCTCAAGCAGCGAGACAGAGCTGGTTAGCGCTGCGAAAAACACCATAGTGAAAAACAAGAGGCCGATTAGCGCACCTGCCGGCATTGCCTGAAACGCGAGTGGTAGCGATTCAAACATCAGCCCCGGCCCCGCATTGGTTGCGAGCCCCGCTGCAAACACAATCGGGAAAATCGCAAGGCCCGCCAGCAACGCCACGCCCGTGTCAGCAGTTGCAATAATACCCGACGTCTCACCCAGATTGGTGTTACGATTAGCGTAAGCGCCATAGGTCATCATTCCGGCAACGCCCAAAGACAGCGAGAAAAAGGCTTGGCCCACAGCTGCCAGCATCACCTCGCCCGTCAATTTCGAGAAATCGAAAGTGAACAGATAGCTTACCGCTTGTCCGAAATTGCCTGTGAACGCGCCATAGATTGTGATCGCAAGGAACAGGAGAAAGAACAGCGGCATCAGATAAACCGCCACCCACTCAATCCCGCCAGAAACGCCGCGCGCAACGAAGAACATTGTGACAGCGAGGAACCCCAGATTAAGCGCGACCATCAAGCCGCCATCTCCGAACAATCCGGGCATCAACCCCTTGATCGTGTCGACATCCTGCCCTGCAAAGGCGCCGCCTGTGACGCCCGATTGGAGCAAATCACCTGCGAATATCCCGATGTAATAGACAACCCAACCACCCACAACGCAGTAGAAACTGAGGATCAGGAAGGCAGCAAAAACGCCCATCGAGGCAAGAATGCTCCACCCTTGCGAAGCCCCTGAATCGCGCGCCACGCGCTTAACGCTTTCTGGCGCGGAGGCTTGCCCGTGCCGTCCGATCAGAACCTCGGACAGAAGCACTGGCAGACCAATCAGCAAAACGCAGAAAATGTAGAACAGCACAAATGCGCCGCCGCCATTCTCGCCAGCTTCAGCCGGGAAGCGCCACATATTGCCAAGACCCACCGCCGAGCCGACTGCCGCCAGAATAAACGCTGTGCGCGAAGACCAATTCTCGTGACCTGCTGAAGCTGCGCCTGCCATAATTGCTATATCCCTCTCAACTGCGCCCCTGATTGCGCATATCTATTGCGCTCTCATGCAACGAAATGACGCAAGCGGCAACGCCAAAGCTTTGCGTTTCGCCCATTCGCCGCCTAAAGCTGCGCGCATGTCTACGACTTTTCAGCTCGACACATCGACTTCGCGCGCCACGCCCACGCCCAAGCCTCGCAAGCGGCTAACCGTGCCGCGCATCCGATCTTTTAAAAAAGGCGGCAAAACCAAAGAGCCGTTAGTGATGCTGACAGCCTATACTGCGCGCCAAGCGCAATTGCTCGATGCGCACTGCGATATCTTGCTCGTTGGAGATTCGCTGGGGCAGGTGATCTACGGCCTCGACAGCACTTTGCCGGTCACATCGGAAATGATGATCAATCACGGTGCGGCCGTAGTGCGCGGCAGCTATCACAGCCTGGTTGTGGTCGACATGCCATTTGGCTCCTATGAGGCTTCCCCCGAAGACGCTTTCGATACCGCAAGCCGAATTATGGCGGAAACGGGTGCTGCTGCGGTGAAGCTGGAAGGGGGCGAGATGATGGCGGACACAATCGCCTTCCTCACGCACCGCGGTATTCCAGTGATGGCGCATGTTGGCCTCACCCCGCAGGCTGTGAATGTGCTGGGCGGATACGGCGCGCGTGGGCGCGATCAGGAAGAGCATGAGAAGATCATGCTCGATGGTGAAGCGGTGCAAAATGCCGGCGCTTTCGCAGTCGTTGCTGAAGGCGTGATTGAACCGATTGCCATTGCGCTCACCAAGAGCCTCGAGATACCTGTGATCGGGATCGGAGCTTCGGCTGAATGCGACGGACAGGTTCTCGTCACCGAAGACATGCTCGGCATGTTCGAACGCGTTCCGCGCTTTGTTAAGCGTTATGAGAATATCGCAGAAGTGATCGACAAGACGGTTGCGCAATATGCCGAGGAAGTGCGTGCGCGCACTTTCCCCACAGCCGACCAGACTTACCAGCCCAAGAAGTAGACCCGCACATGGATACCCTTTGGCGCCATTACAGCTTCTCGCTGGGCTTCACTTTTCTCTGCTTCGTGTTGGCCGGATGGTATGGCTGGGCAAGCACAGGCTCTATCACAGCAACGCTCGGTATCTTGTGGATCGTGATTGTGCTCTCGATCCTCGAAGTCTCGCTCAGCTTCGACAATGCGGTGGTGAACGCCACCGTGCTGCGCGAAATGGACCCGGTGTGGCAGCAACGCTTCCTCACCATCGGCATCCTGATTGCGGTGTTCGGCATGCGGATCGTCTTTCCCATAGCGATTGTCTCTATCGCGGCCAGCGTCGGCCCGATGGAGGCGATCAATCTCTCGCTCAACAATCCTGAGCGTTATGAGGAAATCGTCTCGGGAGCGCATATTGGCATCGCCGGATTTGGCGGTGCGTTCCTTGCCATGGTCGGCCTCACCTTCTTCTTCGATGAGGAGAAGGACGTACACTGGATCAGCGCGATCGAGCGCGTGGTGAACAAGTTTTCCTCCGTTCCAGCAGTTGAGATCGGTCTGGTGCTCGCCCTAGTTTATGGCGTCTCAACCATGCTGAGCAGCGAGGACGCGATGACGTTCCTGACCGCTGCCATCCTTGGCCTGCTCACCTTTATCGGAGTTAATGCGCTAGGCGCGATCATCGAACAGCGCGAGGCGCGCAAGAAAGCGGCTGGCGAGATCGTGCGCAGCGGGCTTGGCGGGTTTCTCTATCTGGAGGTTCTCGACGCGTCTTTCAGCTTTGACGGTGTGATCGGAGCCTTCGCTCTGTCGAACAATATGGTGATCATCGCTCTTGGCCTTTCCGTAGGTGCCATGTTTGTGCGGAGCATGACGATCCATCTTGTGCGCGCAGGAACGCTCTCACATTTCCGCTATCTTGAGCATGGCGCTTTCTGGGCGATTATTGCGCTTGGCGTGATCATGCTTGTCTCAGCGCGCTATCACATTCCAGAGACGATTACGGGGCTGATCGGGGCTGTCCTGATTGGGCTCTCGTTTTGGTGGTCTGTGCGCTATAACAAGCGCGAGAAAGCTGGTGACGCTGCTTAGCTTGCGCCTTGATTGAGATGCGCTGCCACGGGCGCTGCCAACATCAATTGCAGCAAATGATAAAGCAGCAAGGGCGCGATGACGAAGCCTGCCACCTCTGGAGCAAACAGGATGGCTGCCATGGGCGCGCCGATAGCAACGCTCTTTTGCGCGCCAGCGAATAGAAAGGCGATGCGGTCATCTCTTGGATAGCCCAACGCTCCGCTGGCCAGCCACGCCGCTCCATTGGCCAGCAGCATAAAGCCAGTCGTGATGGCGATAAAAATGCTGCCCGTGTGCCAGTTGAACATGGTGGAAAGGCCCTGCTCAATCGCTCCTGAAAAAGCGACATAGACTAGCATTCCGATCACAATCCGGTCGAGCCAGGCGATTTTGGCCCTGCGCTTGTTCACCCAGTCAAACGTCCGCCCTTGGATCATCTGCCCGATTACAAATGGCAGGATCAAGATTGTGCCAATCCGGATCAGCACTTCGCTGCCCAGATCGGCGACTTCGCCTCCTCCCAAAACAGCAAACAGAGGCGCAGTGATGAACACGCCTGCGATATTGATCAGCGCAGCCCCCACCACCGAAAGCGCGATGTTTCCTCCAGCAAGCGTCGTATAGCTGGTCGCTGACTGGATGGTTGAGGGAAGACAGCCCAAAAACAGAAAGCCCAACGCCACCATTGGATCAAGGTACCAGCCAGCAATGTGCGCAATGCCTAAACCCGCCAGCGCCATCACGCCAAACACCCACAGACCAAGCGGCCCAAAGAAGCGCCAGTTGACGAAACCTGCAAAAATCTCGGAACGTCTGATCCGCATGCCATTCACGAGAAACAGCACAAACACACCGATATTGGCGACTGTTTGCATAGTAGCTCGGAATGAACCGATGGCGGGCAGCACATTCGCAAGCACAGTTGCGAAGATCAGCACTGCAATCATCGGATCGGACAGTTTGGATAGGAAAGAGCGCATGGATGGGCGCTCCCCTGCCCTCCGCTGCGGTAAATGTCGAGGGGTGACGAGCGCGGCTTCCTAGCTCGCGCCCAAAGCCCGGGCTTTTGCCATTAAGAAATCAGTTGAGGCTCCATCCGCTCCCGCCTCGTTTCGCGCCAGCACCAAAATGTTGGTGGTCAGTGGGCTGCCTGGCTGCATTGCATAGGCTCGCTCGGCAAAAAACAAGGCACCTTGCGGATCGCCCTGCGCCAAGGCAACCCGCGCTCGAAGTGCGACCAGACGCGGATCGCGCGAGCCACCAATCGCCATCGCATGATCAAGCAATAGCCCAGCCGCATCCCACTTTTGGACGTCGGTAAGAGCAGCTGCCATCAAGCTCGTCGCTTCGACATTACCCGGTTCGCCGCGCAAGTGCCGCGCCACCAAAGCTTCTGCTTCATTACCCTGCCCCAGCGCGCGCAAGGTCATGATCATCCTCCGCGTCAAATGCCAACTGCGCCTGACATTGGCAGACGTCTGATACCGCTCAAGTGCCGCCTGCGCATTCTTGCGCGCCAATTGTGCATCGCCAGCCAGACTGGTCGCATCGGCAGAGCCCGCATATTGCTTCAGGAAAGTCTCGGACTGGTTGATCGCGGCCCCGGTCTGCCCCGTCACGATCAAATCGCGGATCAAGGCAAGCTTGTCATCACCTGTCGCATCATCCCTCAACGCAGCCAAAGCGCGGTCTTTGGAACCCTGCAACGCGATCAAATTGGTATTGCGCGGCTGTGCAGCTCGATCAAGCAAAACGGCAGCCTTTTCCCGCTCCCCCAATCGCTCGTAAGCGCGCCCGACAATTTCGGTAAGATAGGGCGGTGCGCTTGGCCTTTGCGCATCAGCGGCAAAGCGGTGCACCAGCTCTTCATCATTGCCGCCAATCATCAATGCTCTTGCGAGCAAGGTTTTGACCCTGCGGTTTTCAGGCTGACGGTTAGCCAGCTTCTCAAGCGTTTGTGCTGCGGCTGAATCATTGCCGTTCTGCAAATCGATCACGCCGGACAAAAGCATGGCTGCAGGAACTTGCCGGTCGACCCCGCCGCTGCGCTGCAAGAGCGAACGAGCCAGATTGGGCTTGCCCGCCCGCGCCGCCAGCACAGCTTGCAAATAGATCATCTGGCGATTGCCCGGATCGATCTTGGCCAGCTTGCGAATGGTTGAAAGCATGGCCTTGGCTTGGCCCAATTCACCTTGAGTTGCGGCCAGATCGAGGAGGATCATCGCATTTTCAGGTTGAAGCTTGAGCGCAGCCTCAAACCAAGGAAGCGCGGCCTCCATGCCATGCGCATCGCGCACCAACTGACCGCGAAAATGCAATGCGTTGGGATTTTGCGGGCCTAGCTCAACTGCATAATCAGCCGCCTCAACCGCTTGCACTTGTTCGCCGCCGATATAGCGCAACCGGCCAATATCGACCCACAATTCCGGGTCTTCGCTATCGGATTTCAGCGCCTGATCAAAAGCCTGTCCGGCAGCGGGAAGATTGCCATCGCGCATTTCCAGTCGTGCAAGCATGTGAAAGCCGTGCGCTCTTGTTGCATCATCAAATTGACCTTCGACAAGCCAGCTGCGCGCCTCCGCCAGCTCCCCTTGCAACAATTCCGCTTCGCCAAGATAAGCTGCAACCGTTTCCGGCGTGGCTCCATTGTCGAGCGCCTCGCGCAGCTTTTCTTCTGCTCCAATCCCGTCTCCGCGTGCGAGCATGGCCAAGGCTGCATCGAGCGGCGTTTGCTCTTCAGCCACGTCCTCACACCCCGCCAACCAAAGGCTGAGCGGTGCAAGCAAGGCGAAGGCAAGGCGGTTAGGTTTGCAGATCATATTGCTTGAGCAGATCGTAAAGCGTTGGGCGGCTGACCCCGAGCAGCTTTGCAGTGCTCGAGATATTGCCCTCGCTACGGGCAAGAGCATGACGGATAACCTTGCGATCAGATTGCTCGCGCGCGCTTTTCAGATTGAGCGCGCATGGCTCGTTCTCATCGCTCGCCCCCAAATCGAGGTCTTCCGCCGAAACCAGCTTGCCATCGCACATAATCACAGCGCGCTTCACGCGGTTTTCCAGCTCGCGAACATTGCCAGGCCATTTCCAGCAATCAATCGCCGCCAGTGCGTCACTGGCAAAGCCGTTCACAGCTGGGTTCATCTCGGCTGCAAAGCGCTTGAGAAACGCCTTGGCGAGCAAGGTCGCATCCCCCGCACGCTCTGACAAAGCGGGAATTTTGATCACGATTTCCGCAAGCCGATAGAACAGGTCTTCGCGAAAACCCCCTTCTTCGATCATCGCCTCAAGGTTCTGGTGGGTCGCGCAAACAATCCGTGTGTCGACTTCGATCTCTTTTCGGCCACCAATCCGCTCAATCGTGCGTTCCTGAAGGAACCGCAGCAGCTTGACCTGAAGCGGAAGCGGGATGTCACCAACCTCGTCCAAGAACAGCGTGCCGCCATGAGCGTTCTCGATCTTGCCCTCGGTGGTTTTGACTGCACCTGTGAACGCGCCTTTTTCGTGGCCGAACAGTTCGCTTTCAAGCAAGTTTTCCGGGATTGCCGCGCAATTGATCGCCACAAACGGCCCGTCTCTGCGATCGCTCGCATCGTGCAGACCCTGGGCAAGCAATTCCTTGCCTGTTCCGGATGCCCCCAGGAGCATTACAGACGCCGTGGTGGTTGCTACACGTTCAATCGTGCGTGCAACTTTGACCATTTCAGGCGCACCAGTAATCAACCGGCCAAGCACCTTGTTGTCTTCGCCAGAATGCTGCTGCAAGCGGCGGTTTTCTTCCTCAATCGCGTGCAGATTAAAAGCGCGGCGAACGATCAGACCAAGCGCATCAATATCAACCGGCTTCTGGTAGAAATCATAGGCGCCGCGCTCGATTGCATTGAGCGCGCTTTCTCGTGCACCATGGCCCGATGCGACAATCACTTTAGTGTCTGGCTTGAGCGAGGTGATCTCCTCAAGCACAGCAAATCCTTCGGTCGTCCCGTCGGGATCGGGCGGCAGTCCAAGATCGAGTGTGACAACCTTGGGCTCATAAGCGCGCAAAGCGGTTAGAGCCGCATCACGGTCGCCCGCGATCACAACTTCGAAATCGTCATAGGCCCATTTGAGCTGCGCTTGCAGACCCTCATCATCCTCGACAACCAGCAAAACGGGTTTCTTATCAGCCATTACACTACCTCTTGCGGGCCGGTTGCTCCGGCCACGGTTGATTGAGATTGCTCAGCCGGCGACCCGGCCTGGTTTTTCTGTCGCAGCTCAAGCGCTTTTGCGAGCGGGAGCGTGACGCGGAAGCGCGTGCCAATACTTTCGCGCGATTCCACATCCAAATTGCCGCCCATTCCGCGCACCAGCTCGCGCGCTTCGAATGCTCCGATGCCAAAGCCGCCGTTCTTGGATGAGATGAAGGGCTTGAATAGACCGTTCTTCACAAAACCGGCCTCCATTCCTTCTCCTGAATCGATGACTTCTATCGTGCCATCGACACCATCGTGGGAAACGTCCAGAAACACAGGGCTGTTCGCTTCGCTGGCATCAATCGCATTTTGCACCAGATGTGTCAGTGCCTGATCAAGCGCCTCCTCGTCAGCCAGCACAGTGCAGCGGGTTGCCTGCGGGACCGTGACCTGATGCGAGGTGGAAAATCTTTGAGCAATCTTGCGCGCCAGCGCAGCCAGATCGAGCGGCACCGGAGCGATCTTTTGCGCAGTGCCATAGCGCCCCAGCCGTGTGATGAGGGCGTTGAGCTTGTCAGAACTGTTGCGCAATGTGACCAACATATCAGCGCGAAAATCAGGCTTGTCTGCGTGAATTTCTGCATTGCGCGCGAGCAGTGAAAGCTGGCTTGCCAGGTTCTTGATATCGTGCATCACGAAAGCCATGCGGCGATTGAACTCGTCAAACCTATTGGCATCCATCAATGCTTGCTGCCCTGCACGTTCAGCGAGATAGCTGGCCAATTGTTGGCCCACGACGCGAAGCAGATCGAAATCTTCCCAGTCGAGCTGGCGGCTGTCCTGCGGTCTGCCCAGCACCACTGCACCCACCAAACGGTCGAAATGCAGCAAGGGAACAACCGCCCATGCGTCCTTCGCATCAAGCAGCCATTGCGGGATGAGATCGGCTTCTCCGAAATGATCGACGCCCTCGCGTGCCTGATCAAGATCGAGCACGAAACTGCGCTCTTCGAGCAGTCCCGCCAAGCGATGTTCCGATGCTTGAGCCGGCACTTCAAGCTTGGGCCATTGCCAACGCGCCGCAAGCTCCAGCTGCGCTTCCTCATTGGGTATGAGCAACAGGCCGGAAGGGCTTTCAGTAATGTCAGCCATCACTTTGATCGCGCGTTCGTCAAAGCTCTCTTCAGCGTCGCTGCCCTCGCCAATCGCGTGGGTGAAGCGCAGCCACTCGGCGCGATAGTCATAGCGGTGCTGAAAGAGATGTTTGGTCGCAGTCACGCGAAGCCATTTGCGTGCGCGTTGCGAGGGAATCCAGATGATCGCTGCGAGTATGGCAAAGGCTAGGAATGCCACCTGGATCAACCGAGCAAACTCCCCGCCCATCGACACCAGCGCCTCGCTCATCATAGACATTGCCAGCAAGTATACCCCGATGACTATCAGCGAGAGTGTCTGGAAGGTAACCGCGCGCGATGGCCGCAATTGCAATCCGAGTGTTGTCGAATTGGCCCCGATGGCCAATGCAACAACCATCAAACCGGCGATTGCTCCGCGAAAGGCCAGCAATAAGAGCGGTATGCCGCTACTCAAATAGCTGACCGTGTAATAGTTGAGATCGTATGCCCAGATACCGACCATCGCCGCCGCACTCCAGCGCAACAGCTGGCGCGCGCTGTTGGTCGCACCGGCATAAAGATTATGCACCAGCACCAAGGCGCCAATCGCGGTTAGCATGTTGAAAATGGCGCTGATATGGAAAGCCAAGATCGCCTCATCAGGCGCCTCTGGATAACGCACCTGCATAATGAGCAGAACAGGCTGGAGCAATTGCACCCCTGCGAGCACAAAAATAACCGGACGGATCATCATCATGCTTTCATCGCGCCCGTCATTGGCGAACAGGCGGAAGAGCAAGTAAATCCATGCAAGGTTGCGCGCCGTCTCTGCCAATTGCGTGATTGAGGCAGCGCCATCGGCCGCCGCTGCGAGCCCGCACCATAGTGCAGTCACGCCTGCTGCAATGATCCCAGCCTTGCAATCAGGACGCGAGCGATCACCGCTCTTCCATATCCATAGGGCAGCCACCGCACAGACAACTGCGCCAGTGAGATAGCCCAAAAAGGACAGGTAGATAACAAGTTGAGGCAGAGCGAAACTCATCGCACGCCTTCAGGCCACAAGATCACACGCACGGTCTGAAGCAAGATCACCAGATCGAGGAAAGGGGTGTAATTCTTGGCGTAATAGAGATCATATTCGAGCTTCTTGCGGCTGTCCTCGATCGAGGCACCGTAAGGGTAATTGATCTGCGCCCAACCAGTAATGCCGGGCTTCACCATATGCCGCTCGGCATAGAAAGGCAGCTTATCTTCCAGATCCTCGACAAAGGGCGGAACCTCGGGGCGCGGGCCAACAAAGCTCATCTCGCCTTTCAGCACGCTCCATGTCTGGGGCAGTTCATCAATCCGCACTGTCCGAATAAAGCGCCCGATACGGGTCACACGCGGATCGTTTTCCTCCGCCCATTTCACCCCGTCCTTCTCCGCATCTGTGCGCATTGAGCGCAATTTGATCACGTTGAAAGTCTCGCCGTAAAGGCCGACGCGTTGCTGACGAAAGAACGCGGGGCCTTTGCTGTCGAGCTTCACCAGCAATGCAAACAAGACGATGACCGGAAGCGAGATGACCAGCAGGAGAGAGCTTGCGATAATATCGAACAAGCGTTTCGCCACGCTCGAGATCATTCGGCTGGAGGAGAAACCGTCAGAGAAGATCAGCCAGCTGGGATTGACCGTGTCCAGATCAATACAACCCGTCTCCCGCTCCAAAAAGCTGGAGAAATCGTTGACATGCACGCCCTTGGTCTTGATCCGCAGCAAATCCTTGAGCGGCAGGGCGTTGCGTCGTTCTTGCAAGGCAAGCACCACTTCGGTGACACCCAGATTCTCGACAAATTGGCCCAGATCATGGATCGCATCGCGCGGGATCGCTTCCTCGACCACACGCTCGCTCTCGTTCATTGCGATGTAGGAGACGATGGCAAAACCGGATTCCGGCTTGCCGCCCAGTTTCTTGAGACGGTTTGCCCTATCGCCTGCCCCCAGCACCATAACCCTTCGCCGGAAAGCAGAAGATCCGATAAAACTGTTCAGCAACAAACGGTCTGTAACCATCATGCCGATGGCGAAAAACATGCCGTAAAATAGGGTCGAGCGCCAAAATGCCTGGGCACCAACGACGAAATCGACCAGCACTAGCGCCAGAATTCCTAAGCTGATTGCGACCAGAATGCGGGCTGCAGCAAACCGCAAGGATCGCAGCGAAATCGGCCCGTAAACGCCAACTGCCACCATCGCCAACCAGACAATGCCTGCAGAGCCGGATAAAGCTGGCACACGGTCGGCAAATTTGCCCGGATCGATGCCAATTTGCGATGCGCGCAATTGCCACGCCAGCTCTCCTGCCAACATTAACAAGGCAAAGTCGAGCAGGCCCAGC
The DNA here is from genome assembly GCA_964543735.1 of uncultured Porphyrobacter sp. Classification (GTDB taxonomy): domain Bacteria; phylum Pseudomonadota; class Alphaproteobacteria; order Sphingomonadales; family Sphingomonadaceae; genus Erythrobacter. Next base: position 12,021 of record CAZJAG010000060.1, read on the forward strand.
AGGATCACCGCATGCGGGATATAGTGTTTAAACAGTCGGATCATGGCTTAAGCGCTTCGTCCAATCTCAATTGATCAAACACAGCTTTAAGACCGATAAGTGAAATGTCGGTAAACTTTACAACCTAATTGAAAACCCGTGCAATTGCGGGCGTTTGGGTGGCTAAGATAGCGTTAAACCGGTGCCAGCAGCCGATTGTTTACCCGCGTTCCTGAAGAGTGCGGAATCCAAAAGGCGTAACCCCGCGCACCATCCGGTCAAATTCCAGCGATGCGTTGCGCGGTGGGACAGACCGCTGACGGCAGCTCGCTATGCCGCATCTGGCACAGCCGAGCCCAATCGGTTTTGCCCGCGCAGGGCTAAAATCCAACGTCCGGGCATCGCTTATGTCCTTGGCTATACGGGCCTCCACGCCGAGCACGATGACAAAGTGTGCCTCACCCACGCCTCCCGAACCGTCGACGGTTTGTGCGAATGTCACCCAGTGATCAGGGCCGGAATCCACACCATCCACCCGGATCGACTGGACGCACATCTCTCCGCCGCGATCAAACGCCTCATGCACATTCCACAAAGGACAGGTTGGCTGGCTTTCAAGCAGTGTAGCGCCGCTAGCCCCGGCAAACAGCTTGGAGAACTGCCCTGCCTTATCAAGCCGCGCCATGAAAAACGGTAATCCGCGTTGCCCTACCCGCTGGAGGGTTGTGAGGCGATGCGCAACCTGTTCAAAGCTGACACCGAAGCGGCGCTGAAGGATGCGGAAATCATAGCCCGTCTGCTCGCAAGCCCGCAGAAAACGCCCGTATGGCATCAACAGTGCTGCTGCGAAATAGCCGGTGACATGGCTTTCAAACAATTGCCGCGCCGATGGTTCATCCACTTGCGCGCCTGCAACCAGAGCTTCAATAGCGTCGCGCTGTTCCAATTGGGCGATTTGCCATGCCACCTGAAAGTTTCGCGAAGAAGGCGTGAGCATTTCGGACAATTGCAATTGCCGGGCATGCAGGTCGAGCCGCCTTTGCGCCTCGGGCATCACATCGAGCGGTAGAACGCGCACCGACAATTGATGCCTCTCCCGCAGGCGCTCTGTCAGCGCGCCGCCAATATCACTTCGTGAAAGACGCAATTCGTCCGCCAGCTCTTCAGCTGCATGATCGAGATCAGCGAAGTGATTGCGCCAGCGTTCTATCTCCATGCGCGAGACCCGCATTGCATCCGCCTCTTGCGCAGAGCCTTGCCCGCTATTGTCATAGAGCCTTGCAAAAGCAGCGGCGGCTTGCGGAGCAGCGGCGAGAAACTCGCTCACCTCATCGCGGTCAATCCCAAGATCGGCAAAACGCTCATCCGACAATCGGCGCGCAAGTCCGTCAACGCCGCCAATCGCCTCATCCTCTCGCAATGTGCGCGGATCAAAGTCGAATTGCTCGATCACCTGCACCAGAACGCGGGCAGAAAGCGGGCGCTGATTGCGCTCGATCAGATTGAGATAGCTGGCAGAAATGCCGAGCACAGCAGCCATCGCCGCCTGCGTCTTGCCCTCTTTCTTACGCAAACGGCGCAAGGCGGGGCCTGCAAAGATCGATTGTTCTGCCATAGTTTCGCTCAAATCCCGTCTGTAAATATATTTACAGTCTTACAAACTGTTTAACGGATAATGGCTCTATGAGACAAGATAGTTTGTAAGTTTTCCTATCCCTTGGTGAGTGCGTGTGCGTAAACAGCGCTCAAGGGACTCTCCCCACCCCATTTACGGAGAACACAAAAGTGACATATCAAAGCACCATTAGCGATTTTCGCAAAACCATCGAAAACCGCGGCTCGGCCTGGAATGCTATCGATGCAGAAAGCGCTGCACGCATGCAAATCCAAAACCGTTTCCCAACCGGCCTCGACATTGCGAAATACACCGCAAAGATCATGCGCGCCGATATGGATGCTTATGATGCTGACCCGGCCAACTACACCCAGTCGCTGGGTTGCTGGCACGGTTTCATCGCGCAGCAGAAGATGATTTCGATCAAGAAGCACTTCGGGTCCACAAAGCAGCGTTACCTCTATCTTTCCGGCTGGATGGTAGCCGCTCTGCGCAGCGAGTTCGGCCCCCTGCCCGATCAGTCCATGCACGAGAAGACCAGCGTTCCTGCATTGATCGAAGAGCTTTACACCTTCCTGAAGCAAGCTGACGCTCGCGAGCTTGGCGGAATGTTCCGCGCTCTTGATGCGGCTCGCGATGCGGGTGACGAAGTTGAAGCGAAGCGGATCGAGCTCGCCATCGACAATCACGAGACTCATGTTGTTCCGATCATCGCTGACATCGACGCAGGTTTCGGCAATGCCGAGGCGACCTACCTGCTTGCAAAGAAGATGATCGAAGCGGGCGCATGCGCTCTGCAAATCGAGAATCAGGTTTCTGATGAAAAGCAATGCGGCCACCAGGACGGCAAGGTTACCGTTCCGCATGAGGATTTCATGCAGAAGATCCGCGCTTGCCGTCACGCCTTCCTCGAAATGGGCATCGAAGACGGCGTGATCGTTGCCCGCACCGACTCGCTTGGCGCAGGCCTTACCAAGCAAATCGCGTTCAGTCAGGAGCCGGGCGATCTGGGCGACCAGTATAATGCCTTCCTCGATTGCGATGAGGTTGACCCAGCTGACATCACCAATGGCCAGGTCTTTATCAGCCGCGATGGCAAGCTGTTGGCGCCCAAGCGTCTGCCTTCCAACCTCTATCAGTTCCGCGCTGGCACGGGCGAGGACCGCTGCGTTCTTGACTGCATCACCTCGTTGCAAGCCGGCGCTGATCTCTTGTGGATCGAAACCGAGAAACCGCATGTCGAGCAGATTGCCGGAATGGTTGATCGGGTGCGCGAAGTCGTCCCCAATGCGAAGCTGGTTTACAACAACTCGCCTTCATTCAACTGGACGCTTAACTTCCGTCAGCAGGTTTTCGATGCATGGCAAGAGGCGGGCAAGGATGTCTCGGCATTTGAGCGCGACAAGCTGATGAGCGAAGATTATGACGCGACCGAACTCGCCGCTGAAGCTGACGAGAAGATCCGCACATTCCAGGCTGATGCTGCAAAGCGCGCTGGCATCTTCCACCATCTGATCACTTTGCCGACTTATCACACGGCAGCGCTGAGTACTGACAATCTGGCGAAGGAATATTTCGGCGATCAAGCCATGCTTGGCTACGTCAAAAACGTCCAGCGCGAGGAAATCCGCCAAGGTATCGCCTGCGTCAAGCACCAGAATATGGCTGGCTCTGACATTGGCGATGACCACAAGGAATATTTCGCCGGTGAAGCGGCCCTCAAAGCGGGCGGCAAAGACAACACTATGAACCAATTCGAGGCGGCCTAACGGCCCCTCGGAGGGAACCAGTTCGAGGCGGC
>CAZJAG010000061.1:0-15152 GCA_964543735.1 uncultured Porphyrobacter sp.
ACTCCGCCTTACCCTCGCATGTATACACCAGCCGCTCGTTAGGGCGGGTGGGCAATTGCCCGACCACCGCTGACTGACGCTCGCCCAGCATCACCGAGGCGTTCTCGCTGCCGCATTTGGGTGCGCGATATTTGCCGCGTGCCTCGCGCGCTTTCGCCATAGCGTCGCGGCCCAGCAAGAAGCGGTCCGTGCGGAAAGTTCGCGTTTCCGGATCGTAGGAATTGACCGAGACGGCATCCTCGTCATTGGGCACGAACACCCGCGTCCATGCGCCGTCTTTGAGGCCATATTGCGTGCGGCCATTGACGCAGCCATCCTCGGCCCAGCCAAATTCAACATCGTCGGTCTTCGCGCCTGTCACACGGCTTCGGTCGGGCTGGAATGTGCAGATCAGCGTGCCATCGTCAGAGCTTGCGGCAAGCCCTTCGCCGCCATCCCCGCCATCATCGCTCATCGCGGCAACAACGCGGCGGTCGATCTCGTCTAGCCCCGGGCGTGATAGCCACAGGAACACTGCGCCAATCACGCCTGCACCAGCCGCTGCGAAAAAGGCGAGGGCGCGGTTCTGGTCAACTGCGCGATGCGCCAGCCAACCGAAATAGCCAGCGCCAGCGCCAATCAGCAAAGCCAGCAGCGCCAGCGCCATCCGGTTTTCGCGGTCAGCCAGAACGGCAAATTGCGCTTCGAGCTGTGCACGTTCGCGCTTTTTCTCTGCCTCTGCCTCGCTTGCTTCCATCCGTGCTTCGGCTTCCTCGCGCTCGGCCCTGATGCGCTGCGCTTCTGAAGCATTGAGCTCATCAATCGAGCGGCAGGGGGAAGCGTTGACGCGCGGCTCGACACCGTTTTCGCGCAGGAAAGGCAGAACCTCGCGCATGGATACGGCGAAGTAAAACTCGGCATCCGAACCATCTGCATCAGCGCCAAAGGAATTGACGCCCAGCACGCGGCCGCAGCCATCGAGCAGCGGCCCGCCCGAATTGCCGCGCGCAATCGGCGCTGTGTGAAGGATTGTGTCAAATTCGCGCGAAGGGCGCGCGCCGGATAAAAATCCGCGACTTTTAACCGGCGGCTGCGCTGTGAAAATGTCGTCAATCTCCAGCCCTTGTGCACGGTCAACATTCATCGGATAGCCGACCGAGGAAACCTCGCCCATATCGCCGCCAATGCTGCCTGCCATGGTGAGAGGCGGCAGGCGCAGCGAACCTTGTGAAACTTCCAGTAGTGCCAGATCATTGCGCGGGCTGATCGCAATGGGCTTGGCATAGGCAGGCGCTTCATCGCCTTGGCTTGGCACAATCCCGATCCTGAGCGCGTCATCCTGCGCTGCCTCTCTAATCACATGCGCATTGGTGAGAATTCGGGTAGGGGAGACTGCGAGGCCCGAGCCATGGCTGATCGGAAACACTTCTTCGCCAGCGGTATCAATCAGCACGACGCGAACAACACCGCGTGCGGCCGCATCGACGTCCGAAGTGTCCGCAAAAGCGGGCGAATAAGCGGAAATAGCTGCGAAAAAGATCAAAAAAGGCGCGAAAAGGCGCAAAATAGGTGCAAAAAGAGGCATATTTAGGCGCTTTTGTCACCATGCTACATTGACCGCAAGCATCAGGATGTTTGACGCTGAATTTCATGCCATAGGAGCGCGCATGACGGGCAATCATTCTCTTAGTGACGAACAACGCTGGCAAATTGCGTTGGCCAAAGACCGCCGTTTTGACGGTGTCTTCATCACCGGTGTGCATTCGACCGGAATCTATTGTCGGCCGTCCTGCCCCGCACGAACGCCCAAACGCGAGAATGTGCGTTTTTATGCCTCGTGCGAGGCGGCTGAAGCGGCGGGATTGCGGGCTTGCAAAAGATGCGCTCCACACGAGCAATCGCGCGAGGAAGAAGCGGTTTTGCAAGCGATCACAGCGATCAAACGCTCGGACGAAATGCTTTGCCTTGACCAGCTCGGCGCGATCACAGGCTATTCGCCTGCGCATTTCCAGCGCGTGTTCAAGCGGGCGACCGGGCTTTCTCCGGCGGGCTATGGCAGAGCCTTGCGTGAAGAGCGCGTGCGTGACGCTTTGAGCGAGGAAGATACTGTTATTACAGCGATTTATGAGGCAGGGTTCGAGACGCCAAGCCGCTTCTACGATAATATGGAGGGTAAATTGGGGATGACAGCGAGCGATTGGTCAGATGGCGGAGCAGGGCGCGAAGTGCATTGGGCTGTGCTGCCAACGACGCTGGGTGAAATGCTGGTCGCGGCAACCGAAGTGGGCGTGTGCTGCTTGTCCTTTGGAGAAGGCGAAGCAGAACTTCGCGCGCGCTTTCCCAAGGCCGAACTCGTCAAAGCGGATGCCGCCTTCCGCGGGTTTTTCGCAAAGGTGCTTGCTGCGGTCGAAGACCCCGGCCTCGACAATTCGCACATTCCTCTCGACGTGAAAGGAACCGCCTTTCAGCAGCGCTGCTGGCAGGCCTTGCGAGGCATTCCGGCAGGCGAGACCCGCAGCTATGGCGAGCAGGCTGCTATGCTGGGCAATCCCAAGGCAAGCCGAGCCGTTGGCAGTGCCAATGGAGCGAATAATATTGCAGTGCTCATCCCGTGTCACCGGGTGGTGCAGGCCGATGGAAGCATTGGCGGATACGCCTATGGGCCGGACATCAAGCGCGAATTATTGTCGCGAGAGTCTCGCAATCAGAGGTCTTAAACCTCTGTAATAGAAGGCTAACGTCTAGCCCAGTGCCTGCCAAATCCACGAAATTTGCATTCCTGCCGTAAAGGTGATTTATTCCTTTTTGCAATCCGCACAAAAGTGGATGCAGTGGATGGAGAGGGATTTATGAGGGTCAAGTTCGGCCTGCTAGCGGGCGTGTGCGCTAGCTCTGTGGCGTTTCCGGCATTTGCGCAGGAAGCAGACAACACTAACGAAACAGATACGGGTGAACCGGTCATTATTGTGACCGCTCAGCGTCAGGCGGAAAGCTTGCAAGAGGTTCCCATCGCGGTTTCCGCTTTCGATGCAGAGGCGTTGGAGTCGCAGCAGATCGAAAACGCTTCCGACTTGCAACTGACACTGCCCAACGTGTCCTTTACCAAGAGCAACTTCACCGCATCAAGCTTCACCATTCGCGGGATTGGCGATTTGTGCGTGGGTGTGAGCTGCGATAGCGCGACCGCGATCCATTTGAATTCGGCGCCGCTCTTCGGAACGCGGTTGTTCGAAACCGAGTATTTCGACCTTGAACGGGTTGAGGTTCTGCGCGGGCCGCAAGGCACTCTGTTTGGCCGCAATGCAACGTCGGGCGTGGTCAATGTTGTGACAGCCAAGCCTGAGCTGGGCGAGTTCCGTGGCAAGGCCGAGCTGCAATATGGCAATTTTGAAAGCATCACTGCGAAGGGAATGATCAACGTCCCGCTGGGTGACAGCTTTGCAGCTCGCGTGGCAGGTTTCTACCTGAAGCGCGATGGCTACACCCGCAATCTGTTCGACAATAGCCGCATCGATGACCGCGATATGTATGCGGTGCGCGGTTCGCTGCGGTTCGAGCCGGGGCCGGATACGACCATCGATCTGATGGGCTATTACTTCAAGGAAGACGACAACCGGCTGCGGATTCAGAAGCAGCAATGCCAGCGCGATCCAACCGGCGTCTTGGGTTGTCTCAACAGCCGCCGAGATTTCGACAAGACCAATTCAAACTCGACCTTTACCGGCACGCTCGGTTCGTCAGAATTCCTAGCAATCAACGGGATTCCGGCTGCTTTGGGCCTGAACAGCCTTTACGGCCCAGACTCCTATGCAAATTTCGACGAGCCTGATGATGTGCGTGTGGTGAATACGCAATTCACTCCTGAATACGAGACGGATGAATTGCAATTGCAGGCGCATATCGAGCATGATTTTGGCCCGATGGCGATATCTGTCACGGGCACTTATCAGGAAACCAGCGTTGATTCGCGTCAGGACTACAACCTCGGCGTCGGCGAAATTCCCAATGCTGCAATTGCCTTCCCGACATTGGGAGCTTTTGCCGCAGGAGCAGCCGGACCAGGCACGGGCGCATATTTCCAGCCGATCCAAGATGCCCTGTTCGATGGTTCAGGCAATCTGTGCGTATCGGACACGCGGCTTGATAACCGCGGCGCGTTTGAAGGCTTCAGGGTGTGTACGCCTGATGGCACGCAGTTTGACCGCTCGAATCAGGAGAACGAGAGTTATTCGGTCGAGGCGATCCTAAGCAGCGATTTTGACGGCTCGTTCAATTTCTTGCTGGGCGGCATTTACGCCAATTCCAAGGTTCTGGAGAACAGCTATTACGTGAACGCGTTTGCGATTGACTACATCACGGGCGTTCTCGGTTCCTTCACAAGTCTGGGAGCAGGTCTGCCGCCGAGCTATCTCGCGACCTCGTTCTTCCGCAATAATACGCAGAATTTCGAGCTTGAAAGCTTCGGTGTCTTCGGTGAAGCCTATTTCGACATTACCGACCGGCTCAAACTGACCGCAGGTCTGCGCTACAATGATGACAGCAAGTCGATCAGAGCGCGTTCAACGCTGGCGAGCTTCCTCAATCCCTATAGCAATGATGGCGATCCGTTCGCCTCGCCCTTTGTCGGCTCGTTCGATGCCGATCCGGGAACGGCGGGGAACCAGATTGTTCAGGAACGCTCGGTCAGCTTTGACGAAATTACCGGTCGCGCGGTTCTCGATTACCAGATCTCGCCTGATAATCTGCTCTACGCATCCTACTCACGCGGCTACAAATCGGGCGGTATCAACCCGCCATTGCAGCCGATTTTCAACGTGCCGGAAAGCTTTGGTCCAGAGTCCATCGACGCCTTTGAAATCGGTTCGAAGAACGTGTTTGGCGGCGGCGCTTTGGTCCTCAATGCAACCGCCTTCTACTACAAGTATAAGGATTTGCAGCTCAGCCGGATTATTGCGCGGACCTCGGTCAATGATACGATCGATGCGAACATCTACGGTCTTGAGATCGAAGGCATTTTGCGGCCAGACCCGGCATGGCTGATCAATATGAATGTCAGCTACCTCAATGCGAAGGTGGCTGGTGATCAGCTCTTCTCCAACCCGCGTGATCCAGGTGGCGGCGATCCTGATGCCGTGATCATTAAAGACATCACCAATGGTGCCTTGTGCGCTGTGACAGGGGCAGGGGCGAATGCGTTCGTCAATGCGATCAACCCGGGTCTTGGATTGCAAGGCACGGCTCCATTTCCTGCTGATGGCAATATCGCCTCGAACGGTGCGTTCAGCATCTGCTCGGTTCTTGAAGGACAAGCAGCAGCGATTGGCCCGGCTTTTGGCGGCATTGAAGTGCTGAGCCCGGGCGTTCAAGTGAACCTGCGCGGGAACAAGCTGCCACAAGCGCCCAATTTCAAGGCCTCGGCTGGTGTCCAGTACACTTCCGAATTCTCGAACGGAATGACACTGGTGCCGCGTTTTGACCTCGCGATGACGGGGACGCAGTTCGGCAATGTCTTTAACGGCAGCGTCAACCGCATCCCAAGCTTCGTGCAGGCCAATGCGCAAATCCAGTTGAACTCGGCGAGCGAGAACTGGTTCGTGCGCGGCTTTGTGCAGAACATCTTTGACGATGATTCGGTTACGGGCCTCTATGTCACCGATGCGAGCTCGGGCCTGTTCACCAATATCTTTACGCTGGACCCGCGCCGTTATGGCATCGCGGTGGGCTTCGAATTCTAAGAAGTTTTCAGCATAGCGAAACGAGAAAGGCCGGGAGCGATCCCGGCCTTTTTCTTTGCAAGATTGGAAAGCGAGTAATTGGTCAATCCAGCTTTGGCGGAAAACCAGGCTCTGCCTTCGCCATTGCGCGCTGATAGGCCTCGCGCGCACCAATCCGTTTCAGCCAAGCTTTGAGATTGGGCATGTGGTCGATGCTCATATCGTTAAACGCGCGTGCTGTGGTGAGCGAGAAGCCGAGCATAATGTCAGCCGTTGTCAGCGAAGAGCCACCGAAGTAATCCGCCTCGCCAAGGCGCGCTTCGATTGCGGCCCACGCATTGGTGACGCGCTTCATCAGCGGCGGGGGCATTTCCGCCTCAACCGCATTCACCGCGATTTGCATCATCCCATTGGTCATCAATGTCGCATTGGCGAAGTGATACCAGTAAAGATGATCGGCAAAATCGGGATGATCAGCACCGGGCACCAGATCGGTATCGGGTGCATATTTGCCGATGATGTAATCGATAATCGCGCCACTTTCGCCCAGAACCAGATCGCCGTCTGTGATCACAGGAGCGATCTCCATCGGATGCAGCGCTTTTAACTCCGCCGGAGCCAGCCGCGTCTCGGGATCACGGTCATAAAGCTTGAGATCATAGTCGAGGCCAAGCTCCTCAAGCAGCCAGACGATTCGTTCGGATTGCGAAATGCGCAGGTGGTGGACGGTTATCATAAGCTCAACGCTCCAAGAGTTGCTGGACGGCAAGTCTCTAGACGGATTGACTGTCCAATCAAGTTGGGATGCGCTTGCCTATTGCTGCTTGATCCAATCGAGCACCACATCCTTGCCAGCGGCATAGTCTGCGAATGCGGGTTGAATGACCTTTTCGACTTTCAGCTCGCCAATATCCGCAGCCTCGCGGCGGTTGGGCGGAAAGCAATGGGGTGTATCGTCATCGCTGCACCCTTTTTCCCAATCGTGATAACCAGTCGAATAGGCAATGAAGTAGCCCGAATTGGGCAAGGTGAAGGGCTGGCCGCGCTCGGCCCAGAATTGCGGCCTGTCACCCATTGGCTCGCCCACAATCATTGCACGATCACCTGCATATTGTTTGACCAGAGCTGCGGTAACGATGGCAGCGGAGAAGGTCTGTGGGCCAACGATCACATAGACCTTTCCATCAGAAGCAAGCGTTTCCCCAAGGCGCTTTGCAAAGGGGATCGCATTGCTTAGATCGCCGCCCGGATTCCAGCGCAGGTCAAGCACCACAAGCTTATGCCCGCCCTCGGGCGCGTCATCCAAAGCTTCAACCAGCTGCGATTTCACTTCATGTCCGGGATATTCAACGAGGTAATTGTTGCGGATATATACTCCACCATTGATCGGCTGTGTGAGCACCAGATCTCCATCGTCCGCAAGCGTTTGTGGCGGTTCGATCCCGGCGGATTGGAGCACATTGGCCCATTCGCCAGTCTCTTCTGGAAGAACCTCGGCTTTGAGCGTGTGGTATGGATGCCGATAAGAAAATTCCGTTTCCGCAACATTGGGCAGTGCAGCCAAATTGCGTTCGATCTGATTTCCAGCTTGATCCTCTAAAGTCACCGTCAACCTGTCGGCATTCGCAGCCAGTCCCGCAGCGTTGAGCAGCTCGGGCGAGCGGAGCAGATAGAGAGAGAACAGATCGCGGCTCTGATCCGGCCCGCCCGAATATGCAGCAAGTCTTTCGAGCACCTCGCTTGGAGTTCGCCCCTCAATTGCAATCAACCTATGTCCCAATAGCTCGCCGAGCGAGGTGTGGGCTCTCACGACGGAAAGGCCATCTTCAAACGGATAGACATCGATACCCGAACGGTTGAAATTGCGGAACGCAGGGACGGTATCGCCGCCTGTGTGAGCATTGTCTGCAAGCGCCATCAATCGCCGGGTTTGAAGGTAGAAGGCCGGATCAGAAAGCGCCTCGCTTCGGGTTTTTAATTGTTCAAGCTCGGCTAGGAATGCAGCGCGCGCTGTCGGAGAAACTGCGGTCATATTCCAGCACTTCTTCGAGATAGGTGAAGTCTTGTCTCTGCGCTTCGAGGGGAGAATCCGGTTCAGAAAAGCTGGCTGAACTCACCATGGGATTGAAGCGGATCAACTGGTCGATCCTTGGCCAGAAATATATCCCGCCCACAAGCACGATGACAAGCGATGCGATGCCTATCCACTTAAGCGCGTTTCGCATGTGCTTAACTTCTCCTGGAAAACTTAGATCGGTTTGCGCAATCGTCGCGCGTTGAAAGGATGACTTGATTTCTTATTCTTCCAAAGTGTCTTGAGCGGGAGGGGCGGCAAATGCGGCGGTGCTCGCATCGTCCGCGCTCACTTGCAGGCCCTCTGCGATACGCTCGAACGCGGGATAGGCCTCAGCCCAAGCGGGCGCGCGTGCAAAACCAATGATCCGCACATAGCCGCCATCTGGTTTGAACCCCATCCACTGCACCAAGCGCATCGCAGCACCTGTCTCATCATTCTTGGCTGCATAGACCAGACGGGTCGCTGGCAGACCTGCAAGGCTCGTTTCGATGGCCTCCTCTTGCTGGCCAAATTTGAGCATAGCGGAACTCAGCAATACGGCCTTGGAATACTCCTGCAGGTCTACACCGGCTGCACGATTATCGATTGCATTGGCAACGATCACGACTGGCTGTGATAAGCTCCTGTCCTGATCCAGCGGCCCTATGGTCAATGTCACAGCTGAACCACCAATCACATTGGTAACGCGCATCCCGCCCAGATCGTTGAGTGCAAAGGGCAGGGCGGCCATCTGTTCTGCAAGAGTGGCGCTCGCTCTTTGTGTGACCCCTTTGATCAATGCGCAGGCATCGGCGTCAGGCGTTTGGGCAAAGGGCATTTGGGCTGTGATCAATCCCATGGACTCGCGCCCTTTCACCAACACCAGGCATTTGGGAAGCGTGACGCCGCGCACGCTCTGAGTGCCGGAAATGCGCAAAGCTTCCATTCCGCCGATCATCAGTTTCTCGTTCGAAGTCACATTTATACCTGCGCTTGCCAAGGCCGCAGGGTCTGAGAAATTTTTTGTAATCTCCTCCCATGCTTCAAGCGGCAATTCATTGATCATCACTGTGGCGCTGGTCTCCAGATCGGCAAAGCCAGTGAAGTCCACTGCCGGGGTGGAGCCTTCAAATGGAACGACCCCAAAGGAGCTTCCTTCAGGAAAGACAACGTCTTGCGGAGGTTCGCCATCGCTGCTTGCATCTTGGGCGGAGAGTGGCGCGGCGAGAACAGAGCATGCGATTAAGGTCAGCAGAAGAGCAATTGGACGTGTCATACATCTCTTTCAGAACGGATTTGCGATCATTGCCCGCCCATGGGCACATGTCGAGCGGTTTTGAGAGAAACCTCTTAACTCCCTTGTATTGCGAACCGTTCGCATTAAGTGATGGCTCATGGCTCAATCCTTTTATGACCTGCACGTTCGCTCAGCGCAGCAAATCTCACCCTCTTTGCATCAGCTCACGCTTGGTGGAGAGAGCCTTTCGAGCGCTCCTAAGGGTTTGCCGGGTGGCTATTGCAAGCTGATCCTTGAAGAAGGGGCAGCGGGGCGCAAGGCTCTGATGCGCACATACACGGTCCATGCCCAGCGCGAGTGCGAGCTCGATTTTCTCTTTGCGTTGCATGGCGGCAATGCAGCAGGGCCAGCGACCGAATGGGCGCTCAACGCAAATCCGGGCGATGCAATGCGTATCCGTGGGTTCGGCGCGCCCAAGCCTTTGCCGAAGGCTCGCGATTTTTACCTGATTGCAGGCGATATGTCGGCGCTGCCTGCGATTTGCGCCAATCTCGAAGCGATGGAAGAGGGCGCAAAAGGCGTATGCATCTTGGAAGTTCAGGACGAGGGCGACCGGATAGCGCTCGATGCGCCTGAAGGTATGACCATCCAATGGATCGTCAACCCGCGTGCAGGCCAGCATTCGGAATTGCTTGCCGATGCATTGCGCGCCGTTGAGCGGCCAAAAGGGGCGCTTGCCGCCTGGGCCGCCTCGGAGTTTTCGGCAATGCGCTCTATGCGCGCATTCTTGCGCGATGAATTGGAATTGGGGCCACAAGACCTCTACATCTCAAGCTATTGGAAGCATGGCCTTAATGAAACGGAGCACAAGGTTGTGAAACGCGAGGATACCGAGGCGCAACCGGGATAGCGTCTAGGCCGCCTAGTCCCGCGCCCAGCCTTTGCGGGCAGGCTTCAAGCTTTCAAGAAACGCGTCAGCACTCTCCAGATAGTCGCGTTGCTTGTCTTCGCCCATCCTGTCCCAAGTCGCGTAAATGCGACCGATCCGGTGATTGCTTTTGAGGCGATCACGGTGCCGATCCATAAAATGCCAGTAGAGCGGGTTGAAAGGGCAGGCATCCTCACCTGTTTTCTTGGAGACCTTGTAGCGGCACTCACCGCAATAATCGGACATTTTGTTGATGTAATTGCCGCTGGCCGCATAGGGCTTAGTCGCGAGCTTTCCGCCATCTGCATAAAGGATCATTCCTGAAACATTGGGCTGTTCGACCCACTCAAACGCATCGGCATAGACGGCGAGATACCAATCCTGCACTTCGCGCGGGTCAATGCCTGCAAGCAGACAGAAATTGCCGAGCACCATCAGCCGCTGGATATGATGCGCATGCGCGTTGGCGCGGGTCGAGCGCACGCAATCGGCAAGGCAGCGCATGTCAGTCTCTCCCGTCCAGAAAAACTCGGGCAAAGGACGGTGCGCATCGAGCTGGTTTTCCTCGCCCAGACCCGGCGCGAAATACCAGTAAAAGCCGCGCACATATTCGCGCCAGCCGATTAGCTGCCGGATGAACCCTTCCACGCTGTTCAAGGGCGCGCGGTCATCGCGATAGGCCTTTTCAGCGCGCTCGCACAATTCTAGTGGATCGAGCAGGCCGATATTGATGCTGGTTGAGAGCATGGAGTGATAAAGGTCATCTGCGCCAAACACCATCGCGTCTTGATAGGGGCCAAAATTCTCAATGCGCTCTGCAAAGAATGCGTCAGCAGCTTCCAAGGCTTGCTCGCGTGTCACGGGCCATTCAAACGGCTCGAGCGCTCCGAAATGATCGCTAAAGCGTGCTTCGACCAGTTCGAGCACTTCTGCTGTGATCTCATCAGGCGCAAATTTCGGACGAGGGGGGACGAAAAGCGCTCCCTCAAGCTTCTCGCGGTTCTCCGCATCGTAATTCCACTTGCCGCCTTCCGGCTTTGCATCGCCGTCAAGCAGTAAACCTGTCTTCTTGCGCATTTCGCGATAGAAATGCTCCATCGTGAGAGCTTTGCGACCCTCGGCCCAGTTTGCGAACTCAGACTTGGTGGCGATGAAACGGTCGTCAGGCAAAATTTCCACTTCGCAAGGAAACTTGTCCGGCCACTCCTCGATAGCCTGCTGGACGCGCCATTCGCCTGCCTCGACAATGCGAATAGTGTCAGGCGAATGTCGCTCAACCGCGCGCGCGATTTCGCCGGTGAAGCTGCCTGCATTCTCCTCATCATCGAGCCGCGTGTATTCGACCTGCCAGCCGTCCTCGCGCAGCTCCTGCGCAAAGTGCCGCATGGCCGAGAAGATAAGCGCAACCTTCTGCTTGTGGTGCTTGACGTAAGTGGCCTCTTCCCAAACCTCCATCATCACAATGATAGCGGCGGATTTGTCCGCCCCGCGCAAGGAAGCGAGGCCATGCGTCAACTGGTCGCCGAGGATGGGAATAAGCGTGGTCATGCTTTGAGATACGCGTGCATCACGGGATTAGACGAAGCTGTAGGGGTCAATATCAATTCCCACCCGCACGCCTGGCGGTAATCTTTGCGCATTGACCCAGCCGCGCAGCACTTTCTGCAAATTGGCGCTGCGCCGCGCATTGATGAGAAAACGGTAGCGATATCGGCCTCTCAGCAGAGCCAGCGGTGCAGGGGCAGGGCCCAGCACCATGATATCCTCCTGATCGGGTCGAGTGTCGCCCAGTTGATTGGCTGCAGAGCGCGCCTCTGCATCATCTTCGGCACTGACAATAATGGCGGCCCAGCGTCCAAAGGGCGGCGCGCCGATGGATTGGCGCGCCTCTGTTTCAGCGGCGTAAAACGCGTCTCGATCACCATTGGCGAGGGCTGCAATGACATTGGCATCAGCATGGCGGGTCTGGATTAGAACCTCGCCCGGCTTCGCGCCTCTACCCGCACGCCCTGCCACCTGTGCGATCTGTTGGTAGGTGCGCTCGGCAGCGCGCAAGTCACCCCCTTCAAGGCCCAGATCAGCATCGACCACGCCCACCAATGTCAATTCTGGAAAGTGGAAACCCTTCGTCACCAATTGCGTGCCGACGATCACATCCACTGCGCCTTCCTCGGCCGCTGCGATGAAGGCCGCAGCGCGTTCAGGCGAACCCAGCGTGTCTGACGTTGCGACCATCACACGCGCTTCGGGCAGGATCTCCGCCACCTCATCGGCAATCCGCTCAACGCCCGGGCCGCAGGCGACGAGGCAATCAGGCTCCCCGCAATCGGGGCAGGCATCGGGCAGCGCTTTCTCGTGTCCGCAATGGTGGCAGGCGAGCCGCTTGGACAAACGATGTTCGACCAACCACGCGCTGCAATTGGGACATTGGAAGCGGTATCCGCAATTGCGGCACAAGGTGAGCGGTGCAAAGCCGCGACGGTTGAGGAAAAGGAGCGACTGTTCCCCCTTCGCCAACCGATCCTCCAGCGCATCAACCAAGGGCCGCGCCAGCCAGCGTCCGCGTTCAGGCTCTTCCTTGGTCAGATCGACCGTATGGATCGTGGGCAATTGCGCGCCGCCGAAGCGGCTATGCAGATCGAGCTTCTCGTAAGTGCCAGCCTCTGCCATGGCGAGGCTTTCAAGCGCGGGCGTTGCACTTGCCAGCACAACCGGAAAGCCTTCAAACCGCGCGCGCATCACGCTGACATCGCGGGCATTGTAGCGCACACCATCATCCTGTTTGAAGCTCACCTCATGGGCTTCATCGACAACAATCAGACCAAGCTTGGCATAGGGAAGGAAGAGGGCCGACCGCGCGCCAACAACCACTTGCGCTTCGCCAGATGCAATGGCGCGCCATGCTCGCCTGCGCTCGGTTGATTTCAGCGAGGAATGCCACAGAATCGGAGGCGCGCCGAAGCGCTGCTCGAACCGTACGAGGAAATTTTCGGTGAGCGCGATTTCAGGAAGCAGGACGAGGACTTGTTTGCCTGCTTTGACCGCCGCCGCCATTGGCTCGAAATAGGTCTCGGTTTTTCCCGAGCCTGTCACGCCATCGATCAGGAAAGGCGCGAATTTGTCGCCCTCAACCGCGTCGACCAGCCGTGCAGCAACTTCGGCCTGATCATCGGAAAGGTCAGGCACGTCATGGTCTGGATCGGGCGGAGGGAAGGGGCGGTCAATAGCGACCTCAACCGGTTCGACGAGACCAGCCCCCACCATGCCGCGCAAAACCCCTTCGGAAACCTGCGCAATGGTGGCGAGTTCGCGGATCGTCGCCTGCTCGCCTGTCAGCTGTTCGAGAGCTTGTTTGCGTTGCGGCGTAAGGCGGGGCGTTTCGGCTCCTTCAACAAGCCGGTATTCGGTCATCGTGGTGGGGCCATTAAGCGCACCGCCGGAAGAAATCACCATCCGTGCAACTGCCGATAAGGGCGCGCAATAATAGTCTGCCGTCCATTCAATCAGGCGGCGCAAGGCGGAAGAAAGCGGCGGAACCGGCATGACTTCTAAGATTGGACGCAGCTTGCTTTCAGGAACCTCGCTCGTTTCCAACCGCTCCGGCTCCCATACGATGCCGGTAATCTTGCGCGGCCCCAGCGGAGCCAAGACCACGCTTCCCAGCGGGGCATCCATCGCTTCGGGTAAGCGGTAATCGAGCACGCCCAAAGCGGCATTGAAGACAAGGAGACGGATACGGTTCATTATTGGCGGCTTTTATGGGATATGCGGGGCACTAGTGACAAGGAGAGGGTCGAAGATATGAACGCAGAAAATCGCATGAACCGCCGGATGGTGATGCGCGGGGCAGGGGCAGCGGCGTTGGCTGCAAGCTTGCCTGCATGCTCGACCATCCCCGGCTTAGGCATGACCGATGCCATTCGCCGCTTGCTGCAAATGTCGAGCCAGCGCGCCTTTGCACGGCTTACCGATGATGGCGGATATTGGGATCAACAGGTCGGACGCCTCGGCGTGGATCAGCTGATCGGGGTGAGTTCAGGCTCGGTTTCAAGCGTCCTCACTTCAACGCTTTTCAAGTCGCGCCTCAACGAAGCTTTCTCCGACATCGCGGTAAAAGGTTCGGAGCGCGCAGCGCCGCTTGTGCTTGATGCGGTGCGCAATGTTGGCATTGCCAATGCAGCGGCGATTGTACGCGGCGGGCCAAGCGCTGCGACAGAATTTCTTCGCGACGAGATGGGCAATGGGCTGGTTCAGGCTATGGTTCCTGAGTTGGGAACAGCCATGCGCGTTGCCTCCGACCCTGTCGTTGGCCAATTGCTCCAGGCGGTCTCCGGCGTAGATGTCGGCGGAATTGCGCAAAATATGGCGGGCAATGTCAATTCGGCGATCTGGCGCGAGATTGGCGTTGAGGAAGGCGCGATCAGAGCCAATCCGGGCGCGACCAACGATCCCCTACTAATGGGAGTGTTCGGGGTCGGCTCTAGGCTCTAGAAACTACCGGACTGTGCGAAGGAAACGCAAGCTGCTGGTCAGCGCGGGGTGGCTGTGCCAAGCATCCGCTAGCGATTCGATAAGAGGGACAATCCAACATGAAATTCTTCGCCGACACTGCCGAGATTGACGACATCAAGGAATTGGCCGCAACTGGCTTGCTTGACGGGGTGACGACCAATCCCTCGCTGATCCACAAGTCGGGTCGTGATTTCATGGAAGTGACCAAGGAAATCTGCGGGATCACCGATGGCCCTGTTTCGGCAGAGGTCGTTGCGCTCGATCACGAACAGATGATGAAAGAAGCAGAAGTCCTGCGCAAGATTGCGGACAATGTCTGCATCAAGGTGCCACTGACTGAGGATGGCCTCAAGACCTGCAAAGCGCTGACCGGTGATGGCACGATGGTCAATGTCACGCTTTGCTTCTCGGCCAATCAGGCTTTGCTCGCGGCAAAAGCGGGCGCATCCTTTATCTCGCCTTTTGTTGGGCGGCATGATGACAATGGCTTTGACGGGATGGAGCTGATCGAGGATATCCGCCTCATCTATGACAATTACGGCTTTGACACGGAAATCCTTGTCGCATCCGTGCGCCATGTGAACCATGTGCTCGAAAGCGCGCGGATAGGGGCCGACGTGATGACTGCGCCGCCCAAAGTGATCAAAGCGCTTTTCAACCATGTGCTGACCGACAAGGGTCTCGCCGCATTCGTCGCCGACTGGGAGAAAACCGGACAGTCGATCA
>CAZJAG010000062.1:0-14765 GCA_964543735.1 uncultured Porphyrobacter sp.
GCAGACTGGCCAATGTCGAGACGCATTATGTCTCGTCCAACCCCAGCCTGACCGCCGAAATTGATCGGCTGCGCTGAGCACAGAGATAACAGGGGATTGAATAATGGATCACGGAACTCTTGCGCTTTTGATCCCGATCATCGGCGTATCCATTCCGATTGTGGCCATTTGGCTTAAGCATCGTGAGAAAGTTGCGAAGATGCAGATCGAGGCAACCGCAGAGGCCAGCAGTGAGAAGGCCGCGCAGTACGCATCGAACATGAAAGCGCTGGAAGATCGCGTCGCTGTGCTCGAACGCATTGTGACCGATCGCGGCTATGACATTGCGACACAGATCGAGGCCCTCAGGGATCATAAGGCGCGCGACACCAAAGAGGTGGAGCAATCGGACAGCGGCGTGCCGCTCAACATCAAAAATCAGGAGAAAGCGTGATGGGTTGGGGCCCGATTATTATCGTGGGGATCATCGTGTGGGGCGCGGTTGCAGCGTATAAGGCGAAGTTAGGCATTGTGGCTGATGAAGACGGGAACGAAACTCGGATCGCGGCTGCTGCACCAATCGATGACGGCGAAACCAAAGCCGAGATCAAACAGCTGAAAGAGCGCGTGCAAGTGCTCGAGCGGCTTGTCACAGATCGCAGCTATGACCTTGCTGGAGAAATTGAAGCGCTGCGCGCATCTTCTGACCAAAGCGGCGTTCCGCTCAACATCAAGACGCAGGAAAAGGCATAAGGACCGATGGACGCTGCCAACATCATCATTCCCCATTTGCCGTGGATCATCGGCGGCGCGCTGGCGATTGGCGCAGCAGGCACCTTTGGCTGGATCCACACCACGCGGCTCAAGATCAAGCATGGCTATCCGCTCGAAGGGATGTGGGGCCAATCGCTCAAACCCGGCATGGGTGAGCAGGCGAACCAGCGCATCACTTTGCTTACGCAAGAAAATGCCGAGCTTCGCGCCGAGCTTGGCGCGGTTAAAGACCGGCTCGGCAATGTCGAGCGGATTGTGACCGATGGCGGTTATGGGCTGACCCAAGAGATTGAAAGCCTGCGCAACTCGGATGACAATGGCGTGCCGCTCAATGTCAGCAAGCAGGAGCGCGCATAATGGGAGCGCTCGTATTAGTTGCCATTGTCGCCATCGTGGTTTGGGGCGTGTTACATTTCCACAAACAGCACAACGCGCACAAACGCGATATCGACGTGGCACAAAATCAGGCGTTGGAAGAAGCGATGCAAGAGCGCGATGAATTGCGCGAGCGGGTGAAAGTGCTCGAACGGATTGTAACGGATAACAACACACCGACGGCGAAAAAGACCCAGAAACTCGCTGATGATATCGAAAAACTGCGTGACCCAAGCGACTAGGCCGGAAAGACAGGGAAGAAGCCATGTTTGAACCCCATCTCATCATCGCAGGCGCGGCTCTGATTGGGCTGACTATCGTGGTGCTTGCTTTGCTTCGCGGATGGCAGGATTATCTTGCGCTTAAACGGCAGGAGCTGGAAAGCGCCGGCGCAACCGATGAGCCTGACACTGGAACGCGCGTAGGCGCAGCGCGGATCGAGATTTCCGACCTCAAGGAACGCATCCGCAAGCTGGAGGCGATTGCAAACGGGGTGGATTTGTAGAGCCACGGTGCTAGATGCGCTCAGAATTATGCGCAGCCTCAACGACATTGCCGAAGAATATGATTTCCTCGAAGGGGACGAACGTTATCGCCTGCTGATCGAGTTGGGCCGTGAGCTTGACGATATGCCCGATGCGCTCAAGACCGATGCAACTTTGGTGCGCGGCTGTTCGGCCAGCGTATGGGTCTATCCAACCGAAGACGCAGGCGCATTGCATTTTCTCGCCGATAGCAATGCGGCGATTACCAAGGGCATCGTCGCATTGGTGATTGCCGCTGTTCAGGACAAGCCAGCAGGCGATGTCGCCGCGATGGATGTCACCGCCGCGCTGGAACCGTTTGACCTCAAAAACCAGCTGTCCTCCAACCGGACGCAAGGCGTGCCCAATATGATCGCTCTGGTGAAAGAACACGCCGCACGAATTGCAGCTGGTTAGTCGACCTCAGCGCTTTCTTTCGCTTCGACCTTCGCCCCAGCTCCTGCCTGACGGGTCATTTCAAACCCGCCGCTCCATTCCTGCATCATCCATGAGCCGGTGATCATCTGGCCATCTTCGCTAAGCTGACCGACATAGTCGACCGGCGCTTTGTAGCCTTGGCCCGGCGCAATATAGCTCTTGGTGAAATCGACCGCACGCTCGGACCGGTGGCCGACCAGATCGGCCTTCAGCGGGCTATGGCTGTAAAGATCAGGCTCCAAGGTGCTGCCTGATATTCTGCCTGCTGTTTCAACAATCTCGGCAACAAAAGGCGTCTTGGGCAAGGCATCTTGCGGATAGACAAAGATACCGTCCCATGTGCCCGTAGAATCAAGCGGATTATCAGCCAAGCTAGTCCGCGCCCGCGCTCTCGCGCACCACAGCAATGCCTTCCTCGCGCTGACGTTTGAGTTCAGCCTTGAGCTTGGCCGGATCACCCGCCAGCACAAATCCGAAGCTGACCCCGCCTTCCTTGCCAATTGTCGCGTGATGCAATTTGTGCGCCTGCACCAGTCGTTTGGCATAGCCGGATTTGGGCACATATCGGAAATATCTCTGATGAACGAGGCCATCATGGATCAGCGTGTAGATAACGCCATAGAGCATAATACCAATGCCAATGAAGGTCGCCGGCCACCACGCGCTTTCTCCCGCCACCAGCGGGCTGCCCAGCGCGAACATCGAAATGCTCATCGCTGCACCGACGATGCCGTAAAGATCGTTTTTCTCAAGCGCCTTGTCATGCGGCTCGTGATGGTCGCGGTGCCATGCCCAGCCCCAGCCATGCATGATGTATTTGTGGCTGGCCCATGCGACCCACTCCATCGCGGCAACGCTGGCAAGGACGATCAAAATGGCGGTAAAAATCCACATCACAAAAGCGATATAGGCGATTACTCGTCAGGAAAAAAGAACTCGCGCATATGTTCGCCAATTCTGGCCGGGCGCAAGGTTGTCGCATCGATGCAGCACCAGCTCGATTGCACCTCCGCCAGCACGTCTTCGCCGCGTGAAATCACCGTGCGATAAAAAGCGCGCGCGCCTGCGTAATGCTCCAGCACGGTGCTCGCGATAACGTCATCTTCTAAGAAAGCGGGCTTGCGATAAGTGATCTCGTGCTTGAGCGCGACCCATGCCTTCGACGCCACTTCGTCAGCCGGGGCAAGCTTTTGCCAATGCGCCAGCACTGCGTCCTGCACCCAGTTGAGATAGCGCGCATTGTTCACATGCCCCATGAAGTCGATATCATCGGGCACGATCTTGATCGGAAAGGCAAAAGGGGCTGCTGACATGAGTGTTAGTTAGCTCAATTTTCCTTAAACTTCCATGACCAATCTCCGGTTAATTGCCATAAGTCTTGCCACCGTTGTGCCTGCACCGCTAATCGCAACATGAGTTTACGCGAGAAGAGGCCAGCATGGCGAGCAAACCCCGCACATTGTATGAGAAAATCTGGGACGATCATGTCGTCGAAACCCGCGATGATGGCACAGCGCTGATCTATATCGACCGCCATCTGGTGCATGAGGTGACCAGTCCGCAGGCTTTTGAGTCGCTCCGTCAGCAGGGCCGCCCCGTGCGCCGCCCCGAACTGACGCTGGCTGTGCCCGATCACAATCTGCCCACGACAGCGCGGCTGGACACAAGCGGAAACCGCATTCCCATCGCAGACCCGCAAAGCGCTCAGCAGCTTGCCGCATTGGAGAGGAACGCGCCCGAATTCGGTATTCGCTATATCGAGGCCACGGACTTAGAGCAGGGCATTGTTCATGTGGTGGGGCCGGAACAAGGCTTCTCGCTGCCCGGTGCCACAATCGTGTGCGGCGATTCGCACACAGCCAGCCATGGGGGCCTCGGCGCGCTCGCTTTCGGCATTGGCTCAAGCGAGGTTGAGCATGTGCTCGCCACGCAAACGCTCTTGCTGCGCCGATCAGGTTCGATGGAAGTGTGCGTTACCGGATCGCTTGGCGCGGGCGTAACAGCGAAAGACCTCATCCTTCATATCATCGGAGTGATCGGAGCGGCAGGCGGCACAGGCTATGTCATCGAATATCGCGGCGAAGCGTTCGAGGCGATGAGCGTCGAGGAACGGCTGACCGTGTGCAATATGAGCATTGAAGCGGGCGCGCGCGCGGGCTTGATCGCGCCGGATGAGACGGTGTTCCGCTATCTGAAAGGCCGCCCGATGGCTCCCACCGGAGAAGCTTGGGATGAAGCGCTTACCTATTGGAAAACGCTCCACAGCGATGAAGGCGCTCTCTTCGATAAATCGGTTACAATCGATGCGAGTGACGTGGAGCCAACCGTCACCTGGGGCACCTCACCTGAAGATGTGGTCGCGATTGGCGGCATAGTGCCTTCGCCGCAGGATTTCGCTGATGCTTCCAAACAGCAAGCGGCGCAAAAGAGCCTCGATTATATGGGGCTTAGCGCAGGCCAGAAGATCACCGATATTCCGGTTGAGAACATTTTCATCGGCTCCTGCACCAATTCGCGGATCGAAGACCTACGGGCAGCAGCCAAGGTGCTCGAAGGTAAGCGCAAGGCGGGCAATATACGCTGGGCCATCGTGGTTCCCGGATCGGGTCTCGTCAAAGCTATGGCCGAGGATGAAGGTTTGGACAAAATTTTCACAGACGCCGGATTTGAATGGCGCGAGCCGGGCTGCTCGGCCTGTCTCGGAATGAACCCTGACAAAGTGCCCGCTGGCGAACGCTGCGCCTCAACCTCGAACCGCAATTTTGTGGGTCGCCAAGGGCCCGGCGCGCGCACGCATCTTGTCTCCCCCGCGATGGCAGCAGCAGCGGCTGTGACGGGCCACCTCGCGGATGTGAGAGAGTTGGTCTAATCGCCGCGCAAATCTTGCAAACCACCCCTTCCCTCCCCAAGAGAATGTTATGACTGACAAAAAACCTGATAGCTCTGGCAAGAAGGGCAAAGCCGCATTGAGCGCCGCCGCGATTGGCTCGGCCGCAATTGCCGCAGCTCTGCTTTACGTGAACAAGCGCAAGAAGAAGGACACGCCTTCGCCGACGCCTCCTTCCGGCGAAAATCCGGAGACCGATTGATGCAACCCGTTTCAACCGTTGAAGGACGCGCCTATCCCTTTGGCGCAAAGAACATCGATACCGATGTGATCATTCCGGCTGAATGGCTCAAGACAGTCACCCGCGAAGGGCTTGGCCAAGGCGCTTTCGAAAGCCTGCGCGCTAATGGCGACAGCGTGTTTGACGATCCCGAATATACAGGCTCTCCGATCCTTATCGCGGGCGACAATTTTGGTTGCGGTTCGAGCCGCGAGCACGCTGCGTGGGCGCTGCTCGATATGGGCATCACCGCCGTCATCGCACCCAGCTTCTCCGACATATTCTCTGGCAATGCGTTCAAGAACGGCATCCTCACCGTGGTTTTGCCGCAAGAGGCGATCGATCGTTTGATGGAAGTCGCCCAGACCGATCCGATCCATGTCGATTTGGAAAGCCAGACAGTCACAACCCCGTTTCAGGATCGCTTTACCTTTGAAATCGATCCGTTCCGCAAGCATTGCCTCTTAAACGGGCTTGACGAGATCGGCCTGACGCTCGAACGCGATGCAGCGATAGGGAATTACGAAAGCCAGCGCGGCAATGCCCGCAGCTGGATGACCAAGGGAACGGAGATTAACGCATGAAAGCTTTGCGCAGCCACACCACGGGCGGGCCGGAAACACTGACGCTGGACGAGGTCGATGCGCCCATTCCAGGCAAGGGCGAGGTGCTGGTCGATGTAAAGGCATGCGCGATCAACTTTCCCGATACGCTGATCATCCGCGACATGTATCAGTTCAAGCCCGAGCGTCCCTTTGCACCAGGCGGAGAGCTGTCCGGCGTGATCGAGGCAGTGGGCGAAGGCGTGTCCGACTATAAGGTCGGCGATAAGGTCATGTCGGGCATTGGCAATGGCGCGCTGGCTGAAAAAGTTGTGGTTCCTGCAGGCCGGATGTTCCCCGTGCCCGATGGAGTGTCTTTTGAGAAAGCCGCTTCGCTTTTGATGACATATGGCACGACCATTCACGGGCTGAAGGATCGCGGCCACATCAAGGAAGGCGACACGGTTCTGGTGCTGGGCGCGGCAGGCGGCGTGGGCCTTTCCGCAGTTGAGCTGGCCAAAGCCTTTGGCGCGAAAGTGGTTGCCGCAGTCTCTACGGAAGCGAAGGGCGAAGTCGCACGCCAAGCAGGCGCGGATGAAGTAGTCATCTATCCCAAGGACGAGATGGACAAGGCCGCGTCAAAAGAGCTTGCCAATGCGTTCAAAGCGGCTTGCGGGCCGGAAGGCGCGAACATCGTCTATGACATTGTCGGCGGCCAATATTCCGAGCCTGCGCTGCGCTCAATCGCGTGGGAGGGCAAATTCCTTGTCGTGGGCTTCCCCGCGGGAATCGCCAAGATGCCGCTTAACCTGACGCTGCTCAAATCCTGCGATGTCTGCGGCGTTTTCTGGGGCGCGTTCACTGCACGCGAGCCGGTGAAATTCCGCGCTCAGGTCGAAGAATTGTTCGAGCTGATGAAGGCGGGCAAGATCGATCCGCTTGTCTCTGAAACCTTCCCGCTGGAACGCGGCGGCGATGCGATTGCCAAGCTGGAAAGCCGCGAGGCGGTGGGCAAGCTCGTCGTGACGATGGATTAATCGCGCCCACCTTGCCGATGCGCGTGCGCGACCCTATCTCATACCCAACAGATTTCGTGCAGAGGGATACAGCAT
The DNA here is from genome assembly GCA_964543735.1 of uncultured Porphyrobacter sp. Taxonomy (GTDB): domain Bacteria; phylum Pseudomonadota; class Alphaproteobacteria; order Sphingomonadales; family Sphingomonadaceae; genus Erythrobacter. The sequence goes on from CAZJAG010000062.1 coordinate 6,852, forward strand.
GACCGATTTCAAAGACCGCCAGAAAGGCGAAGAAGCCAAGTTTGCAATGGATGAGGAAACCGCTTTCAAAGTGGCAGCGCGGCGCAACCGTCTGCTCGGCGAATGGGCAGCGGGCTTGATGAACCTCACCGAAGAGGAAACCGATGCTTACAAGAAGGCGGTTGTTCAGGCTGACTTCGAAGAAGCGGGCGATGAGGATGTGATCCGCAAGCTGTTGGGCGATCTGACCGCGGCGGACTGCGATGTCTCAGAAGATGATATTCGGGCCAAATTGGAAGAAAAGTCGGTCGAGGCCAAGCGCCAGTTGATGAGCGAAAGCTAAAGGCACGCCCTATGCCGATGAGCGCTGAAGACATCACCGAGGCAATCACAACCGGGCTTCCCGGCGCAGTGGTCGAGTTGACCGATCTGGCCGGTGACAATGACCATTGGGCCGCCAAGGTCACCGCACCGCAGTTTGCCGGCAAGAACCGCGTTCAGCAGCACAAGATGGTCTATGATACGCTGGGCGGCCGGATGGGCGGCGTGCTCCATGCCTTGCAACTGACCACCGCTGTTCCCACCTAAACGTTAACACTTCCACAGATCGAGGCGCGTTCCGCATGTCTGAAACAACACCTGAAACCACTGCCCGCATCGCTTCGCTTGTAGGCGAGAACGATGTCGTCCTGTTCATGAAGGGCACGCCCTTGTTCCCGCAATGCGGCTTTTCCAGCCGCGCGGTTTCGATCCTCGATCATTGCGGCGTTGCTTATGAAAGCGTGGACGTGTTGCAGGACATGGAAGTGCGCCAAGGTATCAAGACATTCTCTGACTGGCCCACCATCCCCCAACTCTATGTAAAAGGCGAATTTCTGGGCGGCAGCGACATTATGATGGAAATGTTCGAGGCTGGCGAATTGCAGGAAACGCTCGACAAGGCAGGCGTCGCCAAAGCCGAGGGCTGATCAGGCTCTCTTTTAAAAGTTTAGCGCACAAACAAAAAGCCGCCCCGGGGTACCGTGGGGCGGCTTTTCATTTCGGGGAGGCTGGGCCCGGAGACCAGGTAGGCCCGCCTCGTTTCGAAGACCTGAAGATGCCATACACTTTGCATGTGCCGTGCCAAAAATAAGAAATGGCGGTTTTCTGCGCGAGACGATAGTTAACGAATTCTTCCGCGCGTTACAGCTGTCAACAATTCCGACAATATTGGCAAAAATACGCCTTGGCATTGTCGGCCCATCCCTCCATCACCCTCTGCATGACCAAGACCGCATCTTCCGAACCTGAGGGAATTCCCGCCGCCACCATCGTCATTTTCCGCGATGGCGATGATGGGGCTCCGGCAGAAATCCTGATGCAGGTCCGCTCCAAAACGATGACATTTGCAGGCGGTATGGCGGTGTTCCCCGGTGGGCGGGTGGACGAGGCGGATTTTGCGTTGGCCCGCACGCTTGGCGGCGATGATGCAGAAGAAGACGCGCACCAGATCGCCGTTATCCGCGAAACTCTGGAGGAAACGGGGCTGGTCATCGGCCTGTCTGGCGACATCAATGCCGAGCGGGCTGTGGCTGCGCGCGCCATGCTGGAAGAGCGCAACGAGCTTGCTCCGGTTCTCGAAGACTTCGGCTGGTCGCTCGACCTTGCGCAGATCACGCCTTTCGCGCGCTGGTTTCCCAAGAACGAGCCGATCCCGCGGGTTTACGATACGCGCTTTTACCTCGCCGATCTGGGAACGGGAGCGGTCGAGATCGAGGCCGACAATTCGGAGACATCGCGGCTGTTCTGGAGCAGCGCGCAAGGTGCGCTCGACATGGCAGATACAGGCGAGATCAAGCTGATCTTCCCCACTCGCCGCAATCTTGAGCGGCTGGCGCAGTTTTCAAACTATGCCGAGACGAAAGCTCATGCCGATGCGATCCCCGTCAAGCCGATTATCCCGCGCGTAACGGACAAGGATGGCAATCCGATGCTCACGATTATGGAGGATGCAGGCTATCCGGTGACTGAGGAATTGCTTACCTCGGTGCAGCGCGCCTGAGGCTTACACCACCGCATTATAGATGAGCCGCGCACCCAATCCGGTCGCGACCAGCACCACGCCAATTCCCAGCACATTGGCCAGCGCGCCATTGGCATAATCGCCCAGCACTTCCTTGCGATTGACGACATAGAGCAAGAAGGCGGCGATGATCGGCAGCAGCAGACCATTGGCAAATTGCGCTGTCACAATCACTTGCACCGGCTTGATGCCAGACAATGCCAAACCCGCCCCGCAAATGATGACGCTCAATGCAATACACCGGAACGCGAGCGAGCTTTGCCCGCCCTTAACGCGCAGGATTTCGCTCATCGCATAACCGGTTGCTAGCGGCGCGGTGATAGCGCTGGTCAGCCCTGCTGCAAACAAACCTATGCCAAAGATGTATTTGGACGAGGAACCGAACAATGGCTCGAACTGCTTGGCCATATCAGCGGCATTCTCGACGCTTAGCCCGGCGGCAAACAGGCTGGCGGCCGCGGTTGAGGCGATAAGGATTGCGATCAATCCGCCAAGGCCAATCGCGGCGATTGTGTCGGCGCGTGCGGCGGGCAAATCCCCAGCCCCTGACCAGCGATTGCGCACCGCGCTTGCATGGAGGAAGAGGTTGTAAGGAACCACTGTCGTACCGATCAGCGCCATCACTGTCAGCAGCGAACCATCGGGCATGGATGGCACAAACATCGATCCCAAAAGCGCGCCGAGATCAGACCGGACAATTATAAAAGTTGCGGCAAAGGCCAGCGTCATGAGCGCCACAAGCGCGAGCAGGACCTTTTCGATCAAGCGGTAGCTCCCGCTCCACAGCAATGCGGCCGCCAGCAATGCAATCGCCAAGACACTGGCATTGAACGCCGTCTCGCTCTCTCCTGCAATTGCAGCAATCCCAAGCGCTGCGCCGGCCAGATTTCCCCCTTCATAGGCTGCATTGCCGAGATAAAGCGCAAGCCCCACCAGCACGATGAGCGGATATTTCCAGATGGATGCATCGAGCAGATCAGCCAAAGTCTCGCCCAGCCCCTTTTGCGTGACGACGCCGAGGCGCGCTGACATCTCTTGCAAGATGATGGTTGCAAGCGTTGCAAACACCAGCGCCCACAGCAGTGCATAGCCGAAATTCGCGCCTGCCAGCGTGCTGGTGGTGACAGTGCCCGGCCCGATGAAAGCGGCGGCGACCAATGCGCCTGGCCCGATGGATCTTGCGAGATTTCTAATGCGGCCCAGCATTATGCACCCGGCCCTTCATGATCTTTGCGTTTGCTCACCGGGCCAAACCCTCCCCCTGTCGGCGTTTGGATCACAATCCGCGCGCCTGTGTCCAGCTCTGTTTCGCCGCAGCCACCCAGATCCTCCTCGCGTCCATCGGCATGGATAGCGCGGTTTAGGCCTATCCGGCCAGCTTCCCCGCCAACGCTGCCCAGCGGTGCGACACGGCGATGATCGGACAGGATCGCGCAATGCATCGGCTCTAGGAAACGGATCGCGCGGGTCACTCCGTCGCCCGCATTCCATTCGCCCTTGCCGCCCGAACCGCGATCAATCCGAAAGGTCTCGAGCAGCACTGGATAGCGCGCTTCGAGGATTTCAGGATCGGTCATGCGCGTGTTGGTCATATGGGTGTGGACGCCATGCGCGCCGTCAAATCCCGGCCCGGCAGGCGCGCCCGAGCAGATCGTCTCGTAATATTGATGGCGGGCATTGCCGAAAGTGAGATTGTTCATCGTGCCTTGCGATGAGCCTAGCTTGCCGAGCGCTGCGAACAGGCAATCGGTCACCGCCTGACTGGTCTCGACATTGCCCGCGACGACGGCTGCGGGAAAGGCCGGATTGAGCAGGCAGCCTTCGGGAAGGATGAGCGTGATCGGCGTCATGCAGCCTGCATTTAACGGGATCGCATCGGCCACCAGACAGCGCATGACATAGAGCACTGCCGCCTTGGTCACTGCGCGCGGAGCGTTGAAGGCATTGTCCAATTGCGCGCTAGTTCCGCTGAAGTCGATCACCGCCTCGCCTGCTTGCTGGTCGATCTCCACCGCCACACTGATCACTGCGCCGCTATCCAGTTCGATCTGCGCTGCGCCATTATCGAGCGAGCGGATCGCGCGCCGCACGCATGCTTCAGCATTGCGCTGGATATGCCCCATATAGGCGTGGACGACCGGCAAGGTGTAGCGCGCGACCAGCTTTGAAAGCTCGCTTGCGCCGGTGGCATTGGCCGCCACCTGTGCCATCAGATCAGCAACATTTTGCGCAATATTGCGCGCAGGATAGGCCCCGCTGCGCAGCACATCCTCAATCCGATTGGTCATAAAAGTGCCGCGCTCGACCAGCTTGATATTGTCAAGCAGCACGCCTTCCTCGTGGATTGTGCGGCCCTTGGGCGACATCGAGCCTGGCGACAGGCCGCCAACATCCTCGTGATGCGCGCGGCTGGCGGTGAAGAAGAGAATACGCTCGCCGCCATCGTCAAACACCGGAGAAACCACAGTGATATCGGGCAGATGCGAGCCGCCCTTGTGCGGATTGTTCTGGACAAAAGCATCGCCCGGCTCAATCGGCTGGCCGCTGGCGATGATCGTCTTCACGCTCGCATCCATCGAGCCTAAATGCACTGGCACATGCGGCGCATTGGCGACCAGATTGCCGTCTGCATCGAACAGCGCGCAGGAAAAATCGAGCCGTTCCTTCACATTCACCGATTGCGATGTGTTGCGAAGGACAATCCCCATCTGCTCGGCAATGGACATGAACAGATTGTTGAAAATCTCGAGCTGGACAGGATCAGCCTCCTCGCTCGTGTCCAGCGCGCTGATGCGTTGGCTTTGTTCGGTCAGGATAAGCTGGCTACCTGCACCCAGCTCGCCCTTCCACCCACGCTCGATCACAATTGTGCCCGTGGGTTCGGTGATGATCGCAGGGCCTGCGATTGCGTGCCTGCTGGAGAGCGCGCTCAGAGCATAGATCGGCGCATCATGCCATTCGCCGCCGGAGTAGATGCGTGTTTGCGAGGTCGGTTCAGGCGAGGCAGTTTCGGCGAGGTTAGACGTGTGCGTACGAACCGCATCACCTTCGGGTGAGGCAAGACCGCTCGCCTCCACAATCAGTGTATCGAGCAGCACTGTCTTCTCAGCTGCGGTGAAGCCATATTGGCGTTGATGAGCGGCCTCGAATTTGGTGAGCATCGTATCGGCATCGCCAAGCGCGACAGTGATCGTGGTGTCCGTGCCCTTATATCGCAGCAGGGCAGAGGCGCTTGCAGTCAACTCGCCTGCCGCCAAGCCCTGATCCTGCAAGCCCTGACCCGCCAATTCCGCCGTGCATTGTTCGCGCAATTCAGCGCGCAAAGCGTTCGCCAAATCCACCGCGCGCTCATCCAGAGGCTCGCCAATTACCCGCTGGCGCTCGACCCGCATGGGCGCAAGCCCCATTCCATAGGCGGACAGAACGCCCGCGAAAGAGTGCAGCAAAATGCGCTTAATCCCAAGCCGCTCGGCCACAAGGCAGGCATGCTGCCCGCCCGCTCCGCCAAAGCAATTGAGCACATATTCGCTCACGTCATAGCCGCGCTCGACCGAGATTTTCTTGATCGCCTGCGCCATATGTTCGACCGCGACCGCAAGAAAGCCTTCAGCCACATCCTGCGCGCTGCGCCCATCGCCCAAGTTATCAGCAATGCTGGCAAAGCCTTCAAGCGCCGCCTCCGCATCGAGCGGCTGATCTTGCGTAGGGCCGAAAATCTGCGGGAAGAAATCGGGCGTAAGCTTGCCCAGACACACGTTGATATCTGTAACCGCCAACGGCCCGCCGCGCCGGTAACACGCTGGCCCCGGGTCCGCTCCGGCAGATCCTGGCCCCACGCGAAAGCGCCCGTCCTCATAGCGCAGCAGCGATCCACCGCCCGCGGCAACCGTGTGAATATGCAGCATCGGAACGCGCATGCTCACACCTGCCACTTGCGTTTCGTAAACCCGCTCAAGCGCGCCGGCATAATGCGAGACATCGGTTGACGTGCCGCCCATGTCGAAGCCGATGACCCGTTCGAACCCTGCCTCTTTGGCAGTGTGGACGCAGCCGATAATCCCGCCCGCAGGCCCGGAGAGAATCGCATCGCGCCCGCGAAAGCTGCGCGCATCCACCAGCCCGCCCGATGACTGCATGAAAAGCAATTGCCCCGCATTTGGCTCGCCATCAAAGGCCGCCGCTATCCGGTCGACATAACGCCGCAGGATCGGGGTGAGATAGGCATCGACTATCGTCGTCTGCGCACGCGGCACCAGCTTGGTTAGCGGGCTGACCTCATGGCTGGCAGAGATTTGCGTAAAGCCGATATCGCGCGCGATTTTGGCCACTTCGCGCTCATGGTCTGGATGGGCATAGGCATGCATCAGCGCAATCGCGATGGCGCGAAGCCCGTCGTCAAAAGCGCTTTGCAGCAGCACGCGCGTTGCCTTGCGATCGAGCGCTGTGTCCACTCTGCCATCGCTGTGCAAACGCTCGGGCACTTCGCACACCCGCGTGTAGAGCAGCGCAGGCTTGATGATGTTGAGCGCGAAAGTGTCAGGCCGCGCCTGCGTACCGATCTCGGCACAATCGCCCAGCCCCGCTGTTGTCACGAACGCCACCGGCTCGCCCGCCCGTTCAAGCAGAGCATTGGTGGCAACCGTCGTGCCCATCTTGATTGCGCGCACTTTATCGCGCGGTATCGGATCATCAGCGCCCAGCCCCAGCGCATCGCGAATACCGTGCAGCGCTGCATCCTCATATTGTTCAGGATTGTGCGAGAGATATTTGTGGGTTGTCAGCGTGCCATCCTGCGCGCGCGCGACAATATCGGTGAAAGTCCCGCCGCGATCGATCCAGAACTCCCAGCCGCCTGTGCTCAAAAGACCCCCTCAAAAAAAGGCGAAGATAATTGGCTGGCGCGCCCGGCAGGACTCGAACCTGCTGCCTCAAGATTAGAAGTCTCGCGCTCTATCCAGATGAGCTACGGGCGCGCGGTGCCAAACCGCCTGCGCGTGCGATAGCGCCCTTTGCCTGCCAAGCAAATCGGGTTAGTGCTTTTAGCCGATGGAAAAATCCCAAACCACGAGCGCCAGCAGCCCCCGCGAGTTTCGCTATTACGATCTGGTGATGGCCGCCTTTGTCGCCGTGCTGCTGCTTTCAAACATTATCGGAGCAGCGAAGCTCTCGGCAGTCGACGCGAGCTTTTGGCCACAAGGATGGTGGCCCGCGCCCGATGGCGCCTTTATCTTTGGCGCAGGCATTTTGTTCTTTCCGGTAAGCTATGTGATCGGCGATGTTCTGACCGAGGTCTATGGCTATGCCCGCGCGCGCCGCGTGATCTGGACGGGCTTTGCTGCGATGATCTTCATGGCCTTTATGAGCTGGGCTGTGGTCGCCATGCCGCCGGCGGACAGCTGGAATGGGCAGGATGCTTACGAACAGGTCTTCGGCCTTGTCCCGCGCATCGTGTTCGCCTCGATCATCGCCTTTTGGGCGGGCGAATTTGTCAATTCCTTCGTGCTGGCGAAAATGAAAATCTGGACGAAGGGCAAAGCCTTGTGGAGCCGCACAATCGGCTCGACTTTCGTGGGTCAAGGCGTTGATAGTTTGATCTTCTACCCCGTCGCCTTCCTCGGCATTTGGGAAACCAAAGACGTGCTGTTGGTGATGGGCACGAACTGGGCATTGAAAGTGATCTGGGAGGCTGTGCTCACCCCTGTCACCTATGCAGCGGTCGGGTTCCTCAAAACCCGTGAAGGCGTTGACCTTTACGATACAGAGACGAATTTCTCGCCCTTCGCCTCATCAAAATAGGGTCAAAATTAGGTTCAAGTAAGCGCGCTATTCCGCCGCCTCAGCCGAACTTTCGGGCAGGCCATCATTGGCATCAA
>CAZJAG010000063.1:0-14736 GCA_964543735.1 uncultured Porphyrobacter sp.
CGCCTTAGAGCGGCACGCCCGGTTCATGCTTGGCCGTACGGATAGTGAGCGAAGTCTTCACGCTCGCCACATTGGGCGCAGGGGTCAGCTTGCTGGTGAGAAACTCCTGAAAGCTCTGCAAATCGCGGCTGACGATCTTCAGGATAAAGTCAATCTCGCCATTGAGCATGTGCACCTCGCGCACTTCATCAAGCTCGGCCATATGGTCTTCAAATTCGCGCAAAGCGCTCTCGGCCTGCGACTTGAGGCTGACCATTGCGAACACGGTGATCGCAAAGCCCAAAGAGGATGCATCAAGATCGGCGTGATAGCCGCGAATAACGCCCATTTCCTCAAGGCCCCGCACACGGCGCAGGCATGGCGGCGCGGTGAGGCCCACGCGCTGCGCCAATTCGACATTGGTCACACGCCCCTCAGCCTGCAATTCGGCCAGTAACCGGCGATCAATTTCGTCAAGATTGGCCAAGGCCATTTCCCCCAAACCGCATTAAACTGCACATCTCGCACAGCTTTTTCCAATTCAATGCAACGAATAACGCTTTAGCACCGCCCGATGCACAACTATATTATGTGTGGCAGCAATTGTCCCGCTTTGCAACGCAGGTAAAGCCCGCGATAGGTCTCACGCGGCTTGCTGATACAGCGAAGGGTCGCCAAAATGCGCCCGCCTGACCTGCAAGGAATCGCCCATTTACCATGTTTTTCGATGATCGCCTTGCCACGGTGCTAAGACACCGCGCCACGGGCGAAGCATCGGCGCGCACGCAATATCGCCAGCTGCTCGATATTCTGGGCAATGACAAATATGGCCATGACGAGAGTTTGGTGGCGGCTGCTTGGCTCAGGCTGGGTGCGTTGGGCGAGACTATTCCAGCGAAAGAGCGCGCCGCGATTGTGCGCGAGGACAGCTGGCGTTTTCGCAGCCCCGAACTTGCCGCGCATCTGGCCGAGTATGAACCTGATGTCGCCTCCGCTGCCTTGTCACGCGCACAATTGCGCGATGAGGATTGGGTCGAACTGATCCCGCGACTGCCGATCCGTGCGCGCGGGTTCCTGCGATTGCGCAAGGATTTGCCGCAAGGGGCAGAAGGCGTGCTTGAACGGCTGGGCGTGCAAGATCGCGGGCTTCCGGTTCCCGAGCATTCGGTTTCGCAAGAAGCGATTGCGACAAGCGATGGGGCATCGGCCAAACCTGCGAAATCCGCAAAAGCAGCGGCGGTCACAGGTGTTGCGGCAGCTTCAGCCGGAGCATTGGTTGGCGCAGCTTCAACCAAGCCTAAAAAGAAGAAGACAAACAAGCCGTCCAAAACGGCATCCAAGAAAACAACTGCCAAGCAGACCGCGCCTGCGAAATCCAAACCGCCCAAATCCAGCACCTCAAAAGCCAGCACATCAAAAGCCAGCGCCAAACTCGATCCGCACAAGCCGCGCACCTCCACCAGCGAGAACGAGAAGAGCGAGATCACCGAACTGGTCGAGCGGATTGCGCAATTCCGCCGCGAACGCAGCGACGCCCCCACGCCCTCGGAAAGCTCCCCACGCCTGCCGCTGGACGAGCCTGCGATCTCGCGCTCTCAGCAAATCGCAGGGTTCGGTTTTGTTGCCGATACGGCTGGCCGGATCGAATGGGCAGAGCCTGACGCAGCGCCTATGGTGATTGGCAAACGGCTGGCCCCGCCGCGGGTTCTGGGTGCAGGTGAACCGGGCGGGCCGATTGCCCGTGCTATCGCTGCGCAAATGCCGATCGAGGGCGCATTGCTCACTCTCGAGGGCGCACCGCGCATTGCTGGCGAATGGGTCGTCGATGCGCAGCCGCGTTTTGCAAGGCTTGGCGGGCGGTTCCACGGCTATGTCGGGCGGATGCGGCGGCCTGTGATGATGACTGCCGAGGGCGCGCCGAGCGATTCGGATCGCGTGCGCCAGCTGCTCCACGAATTGCGCACTCCGGTGAACGCGCTGCAAGGCTTTGCCGAGATTATCCAGCAGCAATTGTTTGGCCCTGCTCCCAATGAATATCGCGCGCTGGCCGCCAATATCGCAGGTGATGCGGCGCGCATTTTGGCCGGCTTTGATGAACTGGAGCGGCTCGCGCGGCTGCAAAGCGGTGTTCTGACGCTCGCCGAAGGGCACGCCAGCCTCAATGCGATCATCGGCCGCATGATCAAGCAATTGCAGACTGTGCTGGCCCCGCGCATGGCAGGCTTTACGCTCGATGATGCAGCTCCCTCGGGAATTGAGATCGCGCTTGGGCAGGATGATGCAGAGGCGATGATCTGGCGGATCATGGCGACACTCGCGGGTGGCTGCGCTGCAGCAGAGATGCTCGGCGTTGATATGGAGCTGGATGGGGAAAGCGCGCAGGTCACCTGGGATTTGCCCACGCAATTGCTGGCAGAAGAGGATGTTTTCGCAGCCGAGATAAAGCCAGTAGGCGGCGGATTGTCAGCCGGATTGTTCGGCGCAGGCTTCAGTCTGCGGCTCGCCCGCGCAGAGGCTCGAACGGTGGGCGGCAATCTTGTGCTTGCTGATGACCGGCTGTGCCTCACCCTGCCGCTCTTGACCGGGGATAGCAGCCATCCTAGCCCAGAAGATGAAACAGGGAGCGTGGTGGATGATTATCCGGCGGGATAGTCAATTGCGTTAGGAAATAGGTTTGGCGAGTTTTAACCGCTGACCTGTTATAGCTGCACTCCAGTTCAAACCGGGGGCCTTTCAGTCAGTCCAGCGATGTCCATGTTGCAGCCACCAGCGCCGCAGGCGAAAGCCAGCTTTGCGTCCGATTTCGGGCGCAGAACGCTGCTGACTATCGACACCGAAGAGGAATTTAACTGGGACAAGCCTTTTGCGCGCGAAGGGCACGCTGTCACCCATGTTGACGGGATGATCCGGTTCCAGGCCTTTGCGGAAGAATTGGGCGTCAGTCCGGTCTATCTGATCGACTGGCCAATCCTCGAAACGGGTGCAGCGGTGGAGTTCCTCGCCGATGCAGCTGCGCGCGGCACTGCGGAATTGGGGCTTCAACTCCACCCATGGGTCAATCCGCCCTTCGAGGAAGAGGTGAGCGAACGCAATTCCTTTGCCGGTAGCCTGCCGCAAGCCTTGGAAGCCGCCAAACTGGAGCGCCTGAACGATGCGTTCCAGAAATGCTTCGATGCTGCGCCGCTGATCTACCGCGCGGGGCGATATGGACTTGGCCCTCACACCGCTGGATTGCTGCAAAAGCTGGGCATTCCGATCGATAGTTCGGTGCGGGCAAATTACGATTACAGCCATGTCCAAGGGCCCAATTATTCGCGTCACCCCTTGGAGCCTTATTGGGCAGCACGCGGGCCAGACCTGCTCGAATTGCCGCTGACAACGGTGCATTGGGGCGTGTTGCGCCAGCAAGGGCGACAGTTTGCGCCGCTTTTGCGCCATGTGCCCTCGCTTGGCAGCGTCTTGTCGCGCAGCCGGATGCTGGAGAAAATTCCGCTCACCCCCGAAGGCGTCACAGCCGAGGAGGCCTTGCGCGGCTCGGATATTGCAATCGACAGCCAATTGCCGCTGAGCGTGCTGAGCTTCCACAGTCCGTCGCTCTCGGTTGGCCATACGCCCTATGTCAAAAGCGAGGCCGAGCTGGAGCAGCTTTATGACTGGATGCGCACAATTTATGGCCATTTCGCCAGTTCCGGCGTTACGCCGACCAATCTGATCGAGATTTTGCGGCAAGTTCGCAGCTAATTTCGTTCGAGCGCAAGCAAGCGCTTGTCTCTATCGAAAAGGCGCTGTAGAGGCCCTCTTCGCATTGCGGAAAGTAAGGGCGGGGCCTGTAGCTCAGTTGGTTAGAGCTGGCCGCTCATAACGGCTAGGTCGCGGGTTCGAGTCCTGCCGGGCCCACCATCCGTTAGGAAGCAGTGCAGATGTTGCTGGAGCAATCCAGCGCATGACAGATCGGTCGGGGAGTGGCGCAGCCTGGTAGCGCACCTGTTTTGGGTACAGGGGGTCGCTGGTTCGAATCCAGTCTCCCCGACCATTTGTCACCACATCACTTTTTCGCAGATTTGCGCGCCCTTTCGCGCCCTTTTCGCGCCCTTTCGCGTTAGCTCACTCGTCCCGTCGCGAGACGCCTCATGGTGCTCACCCATTGCAGCCGGTAAAGAGTTGTAAACTTCAGACGCCAAAAACACCCGAAGTATGGCCTATCAAGATGTTAAATGTAACAAGGGTAGCGTTCGGGGCGCGAATCCCCCGGAAGAAAAGAGAGAGGCAATATGCGCGTTGCAATAGCAGACGATGAGCAGGAAATTCTGGATCAGGTAACCGCCGTTGTTCAAACGGCCGGGCACGAAGTGTCAGCCTATCGTAACGGATTGGACCTGCAAAACGCGCTCAAGCGCGAAACTTTCGATGTTGTGATGCTCGATTGGAGCATGCCGGGCCGCACAGGAGTGGAAGTGCTGCAATGGGCTGGGGATAACATTTCCTCTTGCCCGCCCTTCATCCTACTCACGTCGCGGCAAGACAAAACCGATATTGTGCGCGGATTGGAAGCGGGCGCGATTGACTATATCGTCAAGCCTGAAAGCGACGAGGTTATCCGCGCGCGGGTGGAGGCGGCAGGCCGCCGCAATGCCACTGAATCGCAGGCACGCCATGTCAGTTTCGGCCCCTATACCCTTGATAGAATGGAGAAAACCATTCAGGTCCACGGTGAAGAGGCCAAGGTCACAGCGAAAGAGTTCGACCTTATCGACCTGTTCTTCCAGAACCTGCAGCGGCCCTTGTCGCGGGGCTATCTTTTCTCCCGCGTATGGGGCGGAAATGCCGAAATGGAGACCCGCACCATCGACGTCCATATCTCCCGTTTGCGCTCCAAACTGGACCTAAACCCCGAAAATGGTTTCGTAATTCGGACAGTTTTTGGTTTCGGTTATCGCATGGATGAGTATATCGAAGAGGAAGAGGAGCTCCAGCAAGCCTAGGGGCGACCAGACCTAGGGGGATGTAATGTCAGTTGCCAGTGCGTTGACCTCACGCAGAGGAACAACCCCTGTTTCTGTGCTCTCTGGTTTATTGGTTGCTGTTTCGCTGCTTGGCAGCTGCGCTGTAAACGATCCGCCCACAATCCAGTCGAGCACCGGCAATGCGGCCGGAACGCGCGCGGTCGCGCTCATCTCAAGCGATGGCGATGAGGGATTGCGCAGCGTGTTCCAAGATCATTTGCGTTATGCTTTCCGCGAACGCGGTGTTCCCTCGCAAACCGAGGCGCCTGTGCTGGGCGATTTTGCTATCGCCGTTCTGCCCGCAGAAGTCTCCATCGCGACGGCGAAAACGCTGGACACCGCCTCTGCCAGCAGCTCGGTCGCTTCAGAGCCGAGCCGGCCTGACCTGATTGTAAAGTCAGCCCCTCGCAAGGACAGACTGCTCGATAATTGTGATGCCGTTCGATACCGCGCCAGTCTGGTTCTGTTTGATCGCGAGAGCGGCAATCGGCTGCACCGTGCCGAAGGCGAAGCTGCAGGCTGCGCCACGGATGCAGTGCCGCTCGCAAAACTGGCCGATTTGCTAGTGCGGGACGCGTTGCTAGCGCCGCAATAGACCGGGTTTACCGATCAGGTAACAGGCAAGCGAATTTCAAATCGGGTGCCCTTTCCAGCTCCGGCCATAAGCTTGATCGTCCCGCCATGCTCATCAACAGAGCGCTTCACATAAGCGAGCCCCAAACCTGCGCTTGGGCCGGCATTGGTGTCATGCGAGCCGAACCGCGCAAAGGGATTGTCGCGTCGTTCGGCTGGCATTCCCGGCCCTGCATCCTCGACCACGAGCAGCATGTGGCTCTTACCTTCCTCGCTCAGTTCCAGCTGCACTGCAGACTTTTCAGGCGAGTATTTCACCGCATTGCTGAGCAGATTGTCGATCACCCGCGAGAAGGATGATGCATCCACATCGCAAAAGACCGGATCTTCGGGAATGCGGGTCTTAATCGTGATGCTCTTGCGTTTGGCTAGCGCGTAAGCGCGGTCGCCAGCTTCATGCACCAGAGCGCCCATTTCGGTATCTTCAGTGCGAATGCCCTCATTTTCAAGCCGCGCGATCTGGACGAAATTGTCGGCCAATTTGAGCGTCCGGCGTGCCTGTTCAACGATCCGGTCAAGCCTGTCACCATCTTCCAGCGAATGCCCAGCCGTCCCTGCAAGTCCGATAATCGCGACCTGAGGCGAGCGCATGTCATGCGAGAGAAACTCGAGCGTTTCGCGGCGCTGCTGCTCGATCAGCTTGATTGCAGTGATGTCGCGCATGGCGACAATCTCGCTGCCCAGCGCCTTGTCGAGCGGAGCAGAGGCGAGCAGATATGTACGGTCGAGCGGAAGCTGGATTTCCTCATTCGCACGGTCAATCTCGCCGCCCAATTGCGCGACAATCTCGTTCAGGGTCAGCTCGATATCGCTTTCCCCTTGCAGGAAGGTGCTTTGCGCAGTGGCATTGAACAAAGCGAGCTTCCCCTCCCCATCGAACACCATCATCGGGTCGGGTGAGGCATCCACTACGTCCTGGATGAAGTTCAACCGCTCGCGCACTTCGCCGCTCAGCCCGCGCAGGCTCGCAACCTGCTTTTGCACCACATCAAAACCAGCGGCTGTATCGAACATTTCCAGCGGCGCAGCCCGCTCTCCTGCCTTCTCCCCTTTTTCAGCAAAGGCATTGTCATCGACCATTCCAACCTGTTTGAGCGCGGCAACTTCGCCGCCAAGGAACCGGCTCACCGTCTCTAGCCGGCGCCAGCCCCACAAGGGATAGGCGATCAGGATTGCGACAAGCGCAGGGGCAATCGGCAAATAGGTGCGCAGCAATATGACGCAGGCAAATGCGCCTATAATGAGGGCGGCGATAAGGATGATGGTATAGCGCAAGGCTTGCGCAGGCGGCCTTAGCCAATAAACAAAAAACAGCGACACAATCGCCGCAATATGAATTGCGATCACCAGCCCGGTCTGAAGCGAAGTGATCGTTTTTCTACCTAGCACTGCATCGAGAACATTGGCCTGAATCTCGACCCCGTTCATGATTCTACCAGCATAGGTGGGCACGGCATAACGGTCTCCCAGCCCCTGTGCTGTCGCACCGATCAAGACGATCTTGTCCTTGAGAAACTCTGCCGAAACCTCTCCGTTGATCACATCGGATGCAGAGGTTGTCGTGTAACTGCCCGCGGTGTTGAAACGGATTATCGGCAGCGCCCCTCCGGCAGATTTCAGCTCGTCACGAGGCTCGCCCGCCAATCGCGCTGCGGCGAGCGAATAGTGCTCGAACGGCAAAGCTGCATCGATATATTCGGGCGCGAAGCGTCTTATTACGCCATCAGGATCGGGAAACACGCTAACATGCCCCATCCCCGATGCAGGCTCAGCCAGATCAGGGATCGGGAAAGCTGGCAATGTGCCCTCCTCCCCGTCCGTGCGCGCCACAAAAGTGTGCGGCAGCATCACATTGCCCGCTTGCCGTATCGCCTCTGCCAGTTCTGCATCAGACTGCGGATCAGTCGTTTCCAGAAACAGAATGTCGAACGCGATGACTTTCGGATCAATTGCATCGAGCGCGCGCACCAGATCGGCATGGCGAGTGCGATCCCACGGCCAATTGCCGATTTCCGCCAGGCTCTTGTCATCAATCTGGACTATCGCAATGTCAGGATCGGCGGGCTGCTGCTGAACCGAATTGGCAAGATCGAGCATATTGAGATCAAGCCGCTCAACCCAGCCGCGGCTGTTGGCGAACACCACCAGCAGCAATGTGGCCACAAGCAGGGTCAGCCATTCGCCAAACAGACGGTACTTACTCATGCAAGGCTTGTGGCCGCGACCGGCCCACAGTGCAACTATTCAGTGACGTTGAGCTGCTGAACAGGACCCCAAACCTTGATCACTTCACCGCTATCGATCTGGAAATTGGCAACGCGCCAGCGGTAGGAACCGTTTTCAAGATTATCGATGTAGAGATTGCTTTCGGTGAGACCAATCTCGTCAACCAGCAAACGCTCCCGATTGCCTTCTTCCCATAACTGGAAAGCGACATAACTTGGGCCACTGCCTTGTGTGCTCCAGGCGAATTTGAACGCATCATCAAAGCTGGATGCCTCAGCGCTCACGCCCACCCGCTTGCGGCGGAAGGAATAGATGTCGGATTTGCCCTCAAGCCCGCTGGTGGCGATCGCGCGAGCACGCACAAAATAACGGCCATCTTCCAGCTTGCCGAGCGTTGCAACAGGCGCTTTCGCAACCGCCTCTTCAACGATCTCCAGAAAGCCTGCATCTTTCGCGATCTGTGTGCGGTAACCCTTGGCCCCGTCCATCGGGGTGATGGTGAAGCTCACATCTTCTGACGTTTGAAGCTTGCCCGGCTCGACAATCGATGGTGCGGGAAGAAGCTCTTCCACATCGCGCACGCCAGCAGGAGAGGCGGTGACACCAAAGCCAGCTTCGGCGGCTACAGAGCGGCCATCATTGGCGACGGCGACATTGCCCTCGTCAACCTCGGTGAGGCCGAGCGCAGCCTCGGGATCATAACCTACACGAAATTCTGTGCCACGAACCGCTGTCACCGCAACAGGCGTGCCGACGCGGTAACGTTCCTGACCTTTGAGCTTGGGCGCACGCACTTCGCCGCGCCCTTCCAGAACGCGGATCTGAATGTCGATCTTGTCATTTATGAGATAGCGGCGCGCATCGATAAAGCGCGCGCGTGAATTCGATGGCAGCGTCAGGCGCGAATTGCCGCGCCCTGCGATCGAGATAAATCCATTGCGACCCGTGCGGATTTCATCGCCTTCACGGATAAGGCGGCCCAGCTTTGGCTTGGCGCTTTTGCCCTTGGTGGTCACGCTGACCGGGCCGGAAAGCGAACGCACGCGCAGGTCAACCGGCTCGAAACGTAGCAAGCGGCGCGGGATCTTGATGCTGGCCCCCACAGGGATGCGGCGGGCATCGCGGATTTTGTTGACCCGCATCACCGTCTGGAAATCGTCACGCTTCAAGAAGAAGGTATCTGCCAGCTTCAAGAGCGTGTCTCCGCTCTCCATCTTATAGGTAACGTTACCCTCAGGCGCAGCTGCAAGCGGCGCTGTGAAAGTGAGCGCCAATGCTGCTGAGACAGCCAGTCCAGCTCTTTTCAACATCGCACAATTCTCCTTAGACGTAATGTCTCATAGGGCAAAAACGTAAAAACTCATAGAATACGCCCCTCAGCTTCAAAGGATTTTACACCGCGCCCCTTAAAGACGTGTTTCTCCCTTGAGCGATGGCCTCTCCTAACAAGATCAGGATGAATGTCGGCTGAGAATGGGGCGTTGCGCACAGAAATGCGCTTCACTTGCGCGGTTTGATTACACCGCGCTCGTTGGCGAGAATGCCAGCAACCTGCGTCCACACCGCCACGTTCTGGCGCAATTGCACCGGATCAATCTTGTCAAGCGTATCATCCGGTGTGTGATGCAAATCGAAATAGCGCGTACCGTCCTGCTGGAGATCGATGATTGCCGTTCCCTGATCGCGCGCGATATTGAGGTCTGCCCCGCCGCGCGCCACAATTGTTGAGTTTGCGACCCCGAAACGAGCAACCGATGCAGCGAGTTCGGCGTGGAGTTCGGGATTATCTTCGCGAAAATTGCTTTCAAAGCGCCAAATCCGGTCAGCCCCAAAGTCGCTTTCAAACGCTACGCCGATCGGCTCATCGATATGCGCCTTTGAATAAGCGGTGGAGCCGAACAGGCCGACTTCCTCTGCGCCTGCAAACAGCACGCGTATGGTGCGCAGCGGCTGGCCGGTTTTGCGCACGTTGAGCGCCGCGGCTGCAGCAATTCCGCAGCCTGCTCCATCGTCAAACGCGCCGGGGGAATTCCACCAGCTGTCGAGATGACAGGCAAGCAATACCGGCGGCAGCGAGGGATCACGCCCAACAATCTCGCCCACCACATTGCCGCTAAGAGTGGTGCCCAGATTGCGCGGGTTCATAGTGAGGCGCAGCACAATCGGGCGGCCATTGGCGCGGTCAAACATGCGCTCCAGGTTCGCAGCATCTGGCAGGCTGAGCGCGCCTGCCGGCGTTGGCACAGCGCGCCCGACATCCGCGCCGCCATCTGCTGTGCGAAAGGTTGTGCCGCCCACATGCGGATTGCGGTGATAGTCTGTACCAACCGACTTAATCACCGTTGCCACGGCGCCCTTGCTGGCCGCGATCCCTGCCCCGACCCAGCGCGCAGGCCCCGCAAAGCCATATTGCGAGCCGTCCTGCGTCGGCGTCATAGAGTGCGAGATATAGGCGATCTTGCCAGTAAGGCTTGCAGCAGGCGCAGCGCGCAAATCGGCAACCGTTTCAAACTCGACCACTTCTGCGGTGATGCCATCAGGGCCGGTCGAGGCGCTGCCACCGAGCGGCTGGATCACAAGCGGCTGAGGGAACGGAGCGACGACATAGGCCTTGTGCGTGTCACCTGGCACCCATGTTTCCATCTCGAACGGCTCATCCGCGACATTTTCAAAGCCGTGCTTTGTCAGCCACGCCAACGCCCAATCGCGCCCGCGCTTTTCTGCCTCGGTTCCAGCCTGCCGGGGGCCGACTTCGGTGGTCACACCCTCGACGAAATCCCAAGCATATGTGTCTTCGGTGAGCGCCTCATCGGCCACTGCTGCCAGCCTATCCGAAGATTGCGCACCAGTTGATTGCGCACCCGTTGATTGCGCAGATGCAGCGGCACAAAGGGTCAGGGAAAGCGCGGCGAGCGCGGTGAATGCTGGGGCAAAGTTACTCATAGGCAAGAGTGCTAGGCCCCTCGCCCGATCAAGTCCAGCAATGTAGAGGAGCGTTCCCCTAGTTGCCCCCTAGTTGCTCAGCTGAGCAAACTGGCGCGCGTCACGGTTGTATATATCGCTGCGGAAAGCAATCCGGTCACCATCGGGCACAGCCGTGAAATAGGTGATGTAGATCGGCACCGGAAACGGCATATTGACCTGTTCTTCCGGCATACCCGAGCTTTGCGGCATCTCGCCATTGAACAGCCAGCGCCCGAAATCCATCGGCCGCTCGACCCGCACACAACCTGCGCTGTAGAGACGCTCAGACCGCGAGAACAGCTGCGTGCTGGCCGTATCGTGCAAATAGATGCCCAGCGCATTGGGGAACATGAACTTCACATCACCCATGCCATTACCCGGGCCGGGCTTTTGCCGCAGCCGCACAGGAAAATCACCGCGTTCAACCGCGCGCCAGTCTATCGAGCTGGCCGGAACAACGGTTGCATCATGCGTAAAGTCGGACATGACCTGAAAGCCGGTGCGCCGCAGATAGGCTTGCCCGCCATTGATAATCCGGCGAGCATAACGGTCACGCACCAGATCAGCTGGCACATTCCAATAAGGCTTGAGCACCGCGTGCCGCAGCAATCCCGCCATTACCGGCGTTTGCGAATTGGGCTTGCCAGCAACAACCGCCATGGAATCGATGACTTGACCGTCTTCGACCATTTGCAGGCGCTGATTGGTGAGATCGACATGGACATAGCGATAGCCAAGATAGGCCGGAAGCTCGTCCGCATGGCGCAAATTGCGCTCGAGAATTCTTGTATAGTGACGATGCCCGCGATTGAGCGCGGTCACCATTGCGCTATCGACTTGGCCACCGGCAGAAAGGCCATGCATCGCGCGGAACAACCGCACGCGCTCTGTCATCGCAGCGTCAAAAGCACTGCCCGGGGCCATTCCAAGCCGCTGCCTAAGCAATGCAACGCGCGAACCGCTCGCCCCTTGGGCAAGCGTGCCGCCTGCGGGAATGCGAATTTCCTCAAGCCCTGCCCACGCGCCGATATAACGTGTGTAAGCGGTCTGAAGGCTCGCCTTGAACGGATTGACGGGAGCCTCTTCGCTTCCAGGTGGAAGCTGCCCTTCGTAAAGAAGGTGCGCATCGCCCTTTTCGACATAGAGCGTTGAAAGGCCATCTTCCGAGGCGGATGCAACCGTAGGGGACAGGCCCAGAAGGCCCGCCCCCAATACGGCAAGTGATCTACGTAAGTATGTAAACAAGTCTATGCGCCTTGCTTAGCCGCGCTCACCCAGAATCGGGGCCGCTTGCTGACGCGGTGCGTTTACGTTGCGCGGTGTCCAAACAGACGGTGCGCCGCAGCTGCTGGTCATGCTGACCGGAGCACGTGCTGCAAATGTGTTGGCATAACCCCAGCACTCTGTGTTGGCGCCAGCGCGCAGGCAAAGTTGATCGCCGCGAACAAACCAGTTCGCATTAGCCGACTGGCCTGCACCATTGGTGATTCGCGCCATTCCTGTCGAACCGAAAAACACGCTGTTGGTGGTTCCGTCAGCAAACCGCACGTCAACAGTTTGACCGCGAAGTTCGTCGCCATTTGCGGCCTGTGCCGGTGCAGAAATGCCCATTGCAAGAGCGGCTGCAGTGGCGGCCCATACGAGACGTTTCATATTCTTATACTCCTCAATCGTTTTACCCCTACACATTCGAGCGCGCAGGCGTTTCCCTCAAGATTGCCCTTCCCGTTTAGTTAATTAACTGCCTTGAGTCATGTAAAATCTCGCAATGCATGGGTAACACCTGTTTACTTTGACAAGTTTGTGGAACTCGTTAGACCCTAAGGGCAATCGGGGATTCGAATGATTCGCATCCCTCGGTTTTGGAATGGATTTTTCCGTTATAGGACCTCTCGGGAAGTTCTTAAATTGTTTGAGGGAACACAATGACAAGCTTTCGTAAATTGACCACTACTGCGGTCGCGATGGCAATGGTTGCTGCACCTGTTTCGGCTTCGGCCGCGCAAGCTGCTCCTGCTGCTGACAATTCATGGTCGGGTGCGATCATGTCTTATGTATCATCGCTCTGCTCGCAGCAGGCTGGCGGATGTATTCTGCCACTGCCACAAGCAGCACCGCCTGCGCCTCCTGCACCACCTGTTGTGCAAGCACCACCTCCACCTCCTCCACCAGCACCGCCTCCCGCGCCTGCTGTCGGCGGCGGCTTCAATTTCCTCCCCATCCTTCTGGGTGCGCTGGCAATTGGCGGCGGCATCCTGCTGCTGGATGATGACGATCCATCTTCTCCCTAAGCCCTGATAGCTTTGGGAATAAAACTCCCCCCGCAGCCATCGCGCTTCGGGGGGAGTTTTCGTTTGTGCGACCCAGTTCTCAGCATTGGCATGGCATTGGGCGGCAAAGTTTTGAGCGTGCTTGGCCGATTCGCGCATGTGATTGCTTGCCCCGCCTGCCTGCACCGCCTATCTGCGCGCCCAAGCGAAACACATTCTCGAAATTTTCAAACGAAGGACACGTCCCGATGGCCGCTCAATACGCCTATGTGATGAAGAATATGACGAAGAGCTTCCCCGGCGCGCAAAAGCCGGTGCTCTCGAACATCAATCTGCAATTCTACCAGGGCGCAAAGATCGGCATTGTCGGCCCCAATGGCGCGGGCAAGTCGACCCTGATGAAGATCATGGCGGGCATCGACAGCGATATTCAGGGTGAAGCATGGGCAGGTGAGAACATTACCGTTGGCTATTTGCCGCAGGAGCCAACGCTGGATGAGAGCAAGACCGTGCTCGAGAACGTGCGCGAAGGCGCGGGCGAGACCGCCGAAATGGTCGAACGCTTCAACGCGATTTCGGCGGAAATGGGTGATCCGGGTGATGACACCGATTTTGACGCTCTGATGGAAGAGATGGGCGTGTTGCAGGAAAAGATCGACGCGGTGGACGGATGGACGCTCGACAACCAGCTCGAGATTGCGATGGAGGCTCTGCGCTGCCCGCCATCCGATGCGCCTGTTACCAATCTATCGGGCGGTGAGAAGCGCCGCGTTGCGCTGACCCGCCTGCTGATCCAGAAACCCTCGATCCTGCTCTTGGACGAGCCGACCAACCATCTGGATGCTGAATCCGTCGAATGGCTCGAAAACCATCTCAAGGAATATGCCGGCGCCGTGCTGATGATCACGCACGACCGCTATTTCCTCGACAATGTGGTGGAATGGATTCTCGAGCTCGATCGCGGTTCTTATTACCCCTACGAGGGCAATTATTCGACCTATCTTGAAAAGAAGGCGAAGCGGATGGAGCAGGAAAGCCGCGAGGAATCGGGCAAACAAAAAGCTCTCGCCCGCGAGCTCGAATGGATCCGGCAGACCCCTTCTGCGCGCCAAACCAAATCCAAGGCCCGCGTCCGCAAATTTGAAGAATTACAAGATGCACAGGGCCAACGTGCGCCCGGCAAAGCGCAAATCGTCATTCAGGTTCCCGAGCGGCTCGGCGGCAAGGTGATCGAGGCCAAGGGCATTTCCAAAGCCTATGGCGACAAGCTCTTGTTCGAAGACCTCTCTTTCATGCTACCGCCGGGCGGAATTGTTGGCGTGATCGGCCCCAATGGCGCGGGCAAATCCACACTGTTCAAGATGATAACGGGGCAGGAAACGCCTGACACCGGCACCATCGAGATCGGCGACACTGTGCATCTTGGATACGTTGACCAGTCGCGCGATGATCTTACCCCCACCAACAATGTGTGGGAGGAAATCTCCGACGGCCTCGATTACATGCAGGTCAACGGCCATGATGCCTCGACCAGAGCTTACGTGGGCGCGTTCAACTTCAAGGGTGCTGACCAGCAAAAGAATGTCGGCAAGCTATCAGGCGGTGAGCGCAACCGCGTGCATATGGCGAAAATGCTCAAGCAGGGCGGCAATGTGCTGCTG
>CAZJAG010000064.1:0-14466 GCA_964543735.1 uncultured Porphyrobacter sp.
AACCGGGATTGTTTGAACCGGAACGGCATTCTGGTGAACCACCGGAGCTGAATGATGCGCAACCGGAGCTGCACCAGCTTGATATGTCGCTTGCGCGGGATAGCTAGTGGTCGTCGGATAATTCACTGGCATATGCGATGTTGCATTGTGAGCTGCAGCTGTGGTCGCTGCGGCTGACTGTGCAGCAGTTTGTGCCATGGAAGTTGCCATAACAGGTGCTGGCGGAAGCTCGGGCAGAGCATCCATCGCTGCATTCGCTCCAGTCGTTGCGACATTCTGCGCCGTCTGAATAGGCTGAGGGGCTTGGCCCGCAGTATAATCAAACGATGCGCCAGCTGCTTCTGCTGCAACAGCATCAACCGATGTGGCAACGCCACTTTGCGCCAGTGCTGCGGAGCTGGTCGATGCAGCAAGGCCTGCAATCGCGAGAGCAGCGAAATGAGTGCGGGTAATCATCGAACACCTCTTAAAACATGCATGTGTCAATCGAAGAGCTGACAACACTGCAGAAACGTGAAATAAGCAACACCGGGACCCGATGTCTTAATAAGGTGTTACCAATCAATGCCTTCTTGCCCAGCGTTCAGAAAGCCATTGTCCCGTTTCGGGGCGATGAGGGGGCGAATTGCAAATGCGCTGTCCCGCTTAGAGACGTTTGGTTAACAGCGCAGCCAATTCTTCAATCCCATCAGCATCTTGTATGGTAAACCGCGCAGGGGAGGGGCTGTCCAAATCGATCACATAGGCGGCTTTGCCGTTCTGGATTATGGGCACAACCAGCTCTGATTGGCTGGCAGAATCGCACGCTATGTGTCCGGGAAAGCTATGAACATCGGCTACCAATTGCGTCTCGCCGCTTTCCGCAGCGGTTCCGCAGACCCCTTGGCCCATAGTGATTCGGATGCAGGCCGGGCGCCCGACAAAGGGGCCAAGCACAAGCTCGTCACCAATCACTCGGTAAAAGCCTGCCCAATTCAAATCGGGCACGAATTCCCACAGCAATGCAGCAACATTGGCCATATTGGCGATTGCATCTGTCTCGCCAGAGGTAATGGCATCAACTGCTGTCACCAATTGGCGATAGCGTTCTTGCGGCTCCAAATCGGGATCGGGTGCGAAATCATACATGCGCGCATGCTCTAAAGCTTCGCACCATTGCCGCAAGAGGGGCAATCGCTTAAGCGGCAAAGCATGAGCTTTACGAAAAAACTTCTCATTGCGCTTTTGATTCTCGTGCTTGTGCTCGCGATTGCGGGATTTTTCCTAACGCGGGGCAACACAGCTGAGCTGAGCGTTGACGAAGTCACTGGCACAGACCCGATTTTGGCTGAAGCGAATGAGGAAAGCTTTCCAACTGTCCAAGTTGCGAAGCCTGTCGGCTGGAAAGAAGGCGAGGCGCCGGTCGCAGCTGATGGATTGCAAGTCCAGCGCTTTGCGCAAGGGCTGGATCATCCGCGTGTACTTTATGCGCTTCCCAATGGCGACGTTCTTGCCACTTTGACTCGCGCACCTGCCGGAGCGATGGAAGGCGATGGCGGGATAATGGCGACTGTTACTGGCTGGATTGCCAGCTTGCTGTTTTCAGAAGCAGGCGCTGGCGGCGATTCGCCAAACCAGATTGTGCTGCTGCGCGATGCAAATGGTGACGGGGTCGCAGAAACTCAGCAGACTTTGCTTGAAGGGCTCGATTCGCCATCCGGAATGGCGTGGCGCGATGGCAAACTTTACGTTGCCAATCACAATGCAGTGCTTGCGTTTGATTACGAGCTAGGCAGCGAGCAAGTCTCGAGCGAAGCTGAAAGCATTATGGATTTGCCGCCTGGCGGCAACCACTGGATGCGCAATATCGAATTGCATCCGAGCGAAAACCGGCTGTTTATTGCTGTGGGCTCTGCTTCCAATATTGGCGAGAATGGAATGGATCTGGAAGAGGGCCGCGCTTCTGTTTGGGAGCTTAATCTGGATACGGGCTCAGCTCGCCCATATGCCAGCGGGCTTCGCAATCCCAATGGTTTGGATTTCTCGCCATGGTCAGGCGAGCTTTGGACAACAGTGAACGAGCGCGACATGCTTGGCTCTGATCTGGTGCCGGATTATCTCACCAATGTGCCGGTTGGCGCTCAATATGGTTGGCCATGGGTCTATTGGCGCAACAATATCGATGAGCGAGTAGAAGCTCCGCGCCCAGCGTATCTGGGTGAATATGTGCGCCGCCCTGAATATGCATTGGGGCCACATGTCGCTGCATTGGGACTGGTCTTCAGCGCCGAAGGGCACACAATGGGCGAAAAATATGCCAGCGGGGCTTTCATTGCGCGGCATGGATCGTGGAACAGGAAGCCGCCATCGGGTTATGATCTGGTTTATGTCGCTTTTGACGAATTGGGCAATCCAACTGGCAAGCCGCAGCCCGTTTTGACAGGTTTCTTAAACGAGGATGGCACAACCAAAGGCCGCCCCACATGGGTCGAATGGGCTGGCGATGGTTCTTTGCTGATGAGCGATGACACCGCCGGAATTATCTGGCGTGTTGTCGATCCCAATGCTTCGCCTGCTGCAAAGATTGAAGAGCTGTCGGGCGGTTCGCTCCCTCCGCAGCGCGAATTGCGCGGCGATCCGCGAGCGATCTTTGGCGAAGACGATTTTGCTAGAGAGCAACCTGCAGCTGAGTAAGGCTCCTCTAGTAAAGTCGGGCGAGTGAGCGGGCGCGCTTATCCAGCCAGCTTTTCAGCAGGCAAAGCGTAAAGCAATTCGCTGCCCGCAGTGGCGGATGCTTTCAATCCAGCAGCTTCCGGCACAATCCGGTCAATAAAGAACCGTGTTGTGACAGGCTTGGTCTCGCTCAGCGAAGGCGATGCACCATCTGCCACTGCGCGCGCTTGCTTGAGCAATTGCCATCCAGCCACTGCCACCGACATCATTGTGCAAAAAGGCACACTTCCAGCTAGCCGGTCATCCAGGCTCGCTTCGCTTTGCATCCATGTCGCCACATCCAAGCAATCCTTCGCCAGAGCTTGCAATGCAGGCTCATCCCCGCAATCCGCATCCAGATCGCGCAATAGCCCCAGCAAAGCTTCGCCTCCATCCAGACCCAATTTGCGTGTCACAAGATCAGCGGCTTGAATGCCATTGGTGCCTTCATAAATCGGGGCAATTCGCGAATCGCGCCAATGTTGAGCAGCGCCTGTCTCTTCCACAAAGCCCATTCCGCCATGGATCTGAATTCCAATGCCGGACACTTCTACGCCAACGTCAGTGCCCCATGCTTTGACAAGCGGGACAAGCACTTCTGCGCGAGCACCAGCAGCTTCATCGCCCAATGTGCCGCGATCGGTTTGGCCTGCGCAATAATACAGCAGCGCTCGCACGCCTTCCGTCAGCGATTTCATTCGCAAGAGCATCCGGCGCACATCGGGATGCTCGGATATGGAAACAGGCGATTTGTCCGGCGATCCAGCGCGAGCCGATTGCACTCGCTCTGCGGCATAAGCAAACGCTTGCTGCGTTGCTCGCTCTGCAATTTGAGCGCCTTGATTGCCGACATTGATCCGCGCATTGTTCATCATTGTGAACATAGCCATTAGCCCTCGGTTCTCAGCGCCGACCAACTCGCCAATGCAATCATCATTATCGCCGTAAGACATAACGCATGTGGGCGAGGCATTAATGCCCAGCTTGTGCTCAAGACTGACAGGGCGCAAATCATTCTTCTGGCCCAGCGATCCATCGCCGTTCACATGATATTTCGGCACAAGGAAAAGCGAGATACCGCGCGACCCTTCGGGTGCATCAGGCAACCGGGCAAGAACCAAGTGAATGATATTGTCAGCCAGCTCATGATCACCCCAAGTGATATAAATCTTCTGGCCCTTGATCTTGTATTTGCCTGAATGCTCGCCATCCGAAATCGGCTCAGCTGTTGCTCGCAAAGCGCCGACATCGCTTCCGGCTTGAGGCTCTGTCAGATTCATTGTGCCTGACCAAAGCCCGCTCACCAGATCGGGCAGATATTTCGCCTTTTGTGCATCAGAGCCGTGATGCTCCAAAGCTTCAATTGCACCGACAGACAGCATTGGTAGCAGATTGAAAGCCATATTGGCTGTGCCCAAATTCTCCAGCACATTGCAAGCCAGAGTAAACGGCATGCCTTGCCCACCAAATTCAGTGGGTGATGCAATCGCATTCCAACCCTGCTCGACATAGGCTTTGTATGCATCCTTAAAGCCATCGGGCAGGCGAACGACTCCATTTTCTAGCTTCGCCCCTTCCAAATCGCCGACACGATTAAGCGGCGCAAACTCGCCTGCAGCAAATTCGCCCACTCCGCTAACAATCGCTTCGACCAGATCGCTTTCAGCGCCTGCGAATTTCTCGCTTTGTGCAAGCTCTTCGATTCCGGCATTCACTCGAATGGCGAGCAATTGTTCTTGTGTTGGGGGAGTGTAAGATAGCACGATTTTGTCCTTCTGAGGCGAAGTGCCGCCTTGGCATTTGTCCGCTCCCCATATAGCGCGGCAGGCATTGTGAGCAAGAACGCTACGGAAACTGTATTGGCTGATGCGGCAGGAATCGCTCGCGCAGCATCTGTCTTGCGCGCAGGCGGGCTTGTCGCTGTTCCAACCGAGACAGTTTACGGGCTGGCAGCGCGCGCGGATAATAGCGCAGCTGTAGAGAAGATTTACGCTGCGAAGGGTCGTCCGGACTTCAATCCGCTGATTGTGCATGTCCGCGATGCGGAGCAAGCGGCTGAATTTGGCGAATGGAGCGATCATGCCGATATCGCAACGATGATCCATTGGCCCGGCCCGCTTACAATTGTCATTCCAGCGAAAACGGACAATGGCTTAGCCAAAGCAGTGACTGCCGGATTGCCAACAATCGCATTGCGAGCGCCTGCACACCCCGTGATGCGCGCATTGCTCGATCAATTGGATTTCCCGCTTGCAGCGCCGTCGGCCAATCGCAGCGGATTTATCAGCCCCACTTGCGCAAAGCATGTCCTCGAATCGCTTGATGGGCGGATTGATCTGGTTTTGGATGGCGGGCCTTGTGAAAAAGGATTGGAATCGAGCATTCTTGCTCTTCGGGAGAATGGAGGCTGGGAAGAATTGCGCGCTGGCCCTGTTGATCTTGATGCTTTGCATAAGCACTATTTTGAAACTGGCTTGCCGGAAAAGATGGCTGCCCCATCCATCGAAGCGCCCGGTCAACTCACAAGCCATTATTCGCCCGGCAAGCCCATCCGGTTGAATGCGAGCGCGGCTGAACCGGAGGAATATTTTATTGGTTTCGGTGCGATTGAGGGCGACTTGAATGTGTCTGCCGCAGGTCTTTTGGCCGAAGCGGCGAGCAATCTTTACAGCGCTCTTTATCAAGCTGCCGCATCATCCAAGCCGCGCATTGCGATTGCGCCTGTGCCCAATGAAGGGATTGGGCGGGCGATCAATGACCGATTGAAGCGGGCCGCTGCCTAAATCGCTCTATTCCGGCAGTTCTTGCGGAAGCGAGCGTTTGGCAATCTGGATTTCCGAGTAAGTCTCGCGCGCTTCAAAGCATTTGCGATCATCGCCATCGCGGCATTTCTCCAGCTCTTTGTCATAGCGGCGCTGGAGCTTGCCCAGCTCTTCTTCCGCTTTGCGCATAGCGCGCCCGCGTTTCTCATCCGCTTCGGATTGGCTAGTCGTGGCAAGATCAACGGCCTTGCTAGCCACTCGAACAGGGGCCGTTGCTACATCGACCAAAGTGCTGGCAACGCAGCCTTGAAGGGTGATTGCACTGACCAGAATTGTCGCAAAGGCAAAAGGACGTTTGGGCAGTCGCTTAGAGTGGCGCAAGGGGGCTCGCATTGGGGGGTCTCCAAATTGCTTGGAGAACCTCTTACACTACCTAGGCTAAATTTGCGATGAAGGACTGATCCGGATCAGCTTTTGCGCTTTTTTGTAGCCTTTTTCTTCGCTGCAGTCTTTTTGGCAGCAGCTTTCTTCGCAGGAGCCGCTTCGCATTTGAGCGAGCCTGACCCCATGGATGACACTTCGCATTCCGCGCGGCCAATCACTCGGACACTGCCCGAACCCATAATATCCGCTTTCACTTTGCCATCCGATGCAAATGCGGCTGAGCCTGAACCCATTACAGCAACTTCGGCTTCCTCAGCTGACAATTCAGCCAGATCCGCACCGCCTGAACCCATAATGTTGAGCTCCATTGTGTCAGCTGTGCCAGCGCCAGAAACACTGCCCGATGCTGCAATCGTCAGATCAAGCTTTTCCGCTTTGATTGTCTTCACATTGAGCGAGCCTGATCCCAGCAAATTGGCTTCTGCATTGCCTTCAAGCGATGCCGCTTCAATCGAGCCAGAACCTGCCACTGTGAGCGAGCGCGGTGCAGGCATTGTCACATTCACTGTCACATCGCCGCCATCCGTCCACGATCCATTTTCGCGCATAATGCCCAATGTGCCATCATCATTGGTGAAGCGCAGCCGCTCAGCCACATCCTCATCACCATCGACAGCGATTTTGAGCGATTTGCCGTTCTTGATCACGACTTTGTCCGGGCCAGCCAGCAATACCGATGTCGGCGCATCGCCTGACATATCGAGATCAGCCAGCGGAACGCCTTCGCTTCCGCCAATATTGATATCGGCTTTGCAGCCAGTGGTTGCGCCAGCCATGGCCGTTGCAACTGCTATTGTTGCAATGGGAGCGGCTGCTTTGAGAATTTTGTGAAGCATGAGGCATGTCCTCTCTTTGAAATACTGTATTGCCGATATAATACAGCAAGCGCCCCTTTTCAATGCCTCAACAAAAAGGGCTGCTCGATCGAGCAGCCCTTTGTCGTGTCAGATGGGTTGTTGGTAGAAAGCCGATCCTTCAATCAGCTCTCTTCCTCGTCATCGCTCTCGTAATATTGCGGAGCATGTTCGCGCAGCACATCGAGGATTTTCTCAAGCGCTGTCGGCTCATCCGTTTCTTCCATTGCAGCAAGCTCGCGCGCAAGGCGGCTGGACGCGGCTTCGAAGATTTGCCGTTCGGAATAGCTTTGCTCTGGCTGATCATCAGGGCGGAACAAATCGCGCGTCACTTCTGCAATCAGGACAATCTCGCCTGAATTGATTTTCGCTTCATATTCCTGAGCCCGGCGCGACCACATAGTGCGCTTGACCTTCGGCTTGCCTTTAAGCGTTGTCATCGCCTCTTTCAAAGTCTTGTCGCTGGACAGCTTGCGCATTCCAATCGCTTCGACCTTGTTAGTGGGGACACGCAAAGTCATCCGCTCTTTTTCAAAGCGAAGCACATACAGCTCAAGCTCCATTCCAGCGATTTCTTCATTCTGGAGCTCGATCACACGGCCCACACCGTGCTTGGGATAAACAACGTAATCACCGACGTCGAAGGCATTTGCCTCACTAGCCATGCGAATTCCTTTCTTATAAGTCTCCGCCGAAATACGCGCAAAGTCGTGCCTGTGCCATACGCTCTGCCGATGAATGGCAAAGCGCAGCGGTCCACCTCACAACTGTTGCTTTCGGCCTCAACCCTTTCGTTATACCGCCGCTTGCATGCGACCAAACATGCGCGGTCATGCCATTATATAGCACTTCGGCAACAATATTGCGAGTCGCTTAAGTTTTGTGCTGTCAGAGCGAGTGAAAACGCCACATTCCGTAGCGCTCACACTGATCAATACTAACCGCTTGGGCTATCAATCACCCTCGCCGGGTGCTTCGGTAAAGAACTTCTCGAACTTGCCTTCAACGCCTTTGAAATCATCGGCATCGGCAGGCGGTTCTTTCTGGCTTGTGATATTGGGCCATTCCGCCGAATATTTGGTGTTCAGCTCCAGCAGTTTCTCAAGCCCGTCTTCGGTATCAGGCAAAATCGCTTCGGCTGGACATTCCGGCTCGCACACGCCGCAATCAATGCATTCGGACGGATTGATGACCAGCATGGTTTCGCCTTCATAGAAGCAGTCCACTGGGCAGACTTCTACGCAATCCGTATATTTGCATTTGATACAGGCGTCTGTGACGACATAAGTCATAAAGCGCGTTTCCCTTTAGCTCCCGCGTGTGTTGTGCGTTGCTATGGCGTTTTCGCCGCTGCGGTCAAGCTCACGATAATGCGAGCGTGCCAAATTCGGCGGGCCGCGGCGTTCAGGCAAAGCCAAAAGCTCGACAATCTTGATCTCGCGCCCAAGGGCAAATGTCAGAACATCGCCAATGCGCGCATCTGCGCTGGGCCGGCGAACATGCGCTCCGTTGATCCGCATATGCCCGTCTTCAATCAGCTTTTGAGCGCGGCTGCGTGTGCGAGCGAACCTTAAGTACACTAGCAAACGATCGAGCCGCATTACTGGATCAGATCCTTCAATGCATCAAAAGCGCCGCTGGCTTTGGCTGGCTGATGGGATGCTTTGCGATTGTCCCGCGTTTCCCTTTTCGCTGGGTGCTTGCCGGACTTTCCTTGCGATTTGCGGTTCTGATTGGGCTTGCTGTGTTTATGCCCGCGTTGAGAGTGCTTTCCAGATTGGCGCTTTCCAGATGTGTTGCGGGGTCGCCAGCTCCACCGCTCCAATTGCGGCGGGCCAAAAGCCCCTTCCACCAATGCCCGGCTGCGATGCAATTTGAAGCCTGCACTGGAAAGCAATCGCTTCAAATTTTCTTCTTCCAGCCCAATCGATACACCCAAAGCCATATCAATCCGGAAAAGCTTGTTTCCCGCTTTTGATCGAGCATCAAAGGCGCTGCGCAAAATCTTCTCTGCCAGATCAACCCGGATCGCTTGATTGCCTGCACGGCGATATCCAGCTGGCAAATGTTTGGCGCGCGCTTGCTCTTCGTTAAGGAACGGCAGCATCCCTTCATGCAAAGGGCGCGTATCAATTCCCAATTGATGCAGCAGCAATCGCGGTGCAGGCTTCATCAAATCGCGGGCATAAATATCAAGCGCACCGAAAGTCACACCCAGCTTGCGAAGGAAAGGGCGCAATTCCTTGGGCAAATGCTGCAATCCAGCATTTTCGCGAGCAACAATTCCGTGGCCTGCAATCAAAGTATGCAGCAATGCGCGCGCTTCACTCCCCGCTTCAGGGTCTTTCGATGCTGCAGCCAGCTTTGCCATTGGCTCCAATGCTGACAATTTGGCTGTCAGCCATTCGCTCAAGCCCTTTTGCAATTGCGCCACGGATGCATCCGGCAGCAGCGCCAAATCGCGCGACATTTGCAAAGTGGCAGAGGCGAAATCATCGCTCACTTGCACTTTGGCAAGCTCGCAATTGTCCCAGCGCAATGCGCCTTTCACAAGCTCGATTTGCTCTGACCCTTCGCCAATCAGCCATTCAGCGCGCTTGGCCAAAAGCGCAGGCAAAGCTTTCTCGCCTGCCGCCAACAGCATTTTGCGATCAGCGACAGCGGCCGAAGGATCGACAGCAAAGCGGAAACCTGAAAGCGTTCCAATGCTTTCGCCTTCGACACTCAAATTGCCATCATCATCCAATTCAACTGGCAAAGCTGTTCCCTTCTCGCCCAGGCTCTTCATTAGCAGTGTTGTCCTTCGATTGACAAAGCGTTCTGTCAAGCGCGCATGCAAAGCATCGGACAATTTCGCTTCAACAGCGCGGGCGCGTGCAGCCATTTCATCGCGCGCCAGAACCCAGTCTGGGCGCTGGCAAATATAGGCCCAGCTGCGAATGGCAGCGATCCGGCCTTGCAAGGTTTCAATCCCGCCTTGCATTTGATCAAGCTGAGCAATCCGCGATGCAACAAAGTCTGCACCCAAATAGCCTTGGCTCAAATCCTGCCATAGCCGCGCAATAAAGCGCGCATGCGTATCCGCGCCAACCTGGCGGAAATCGGGCAGACAGCACGCTTCCCAGAACCGGCGAACCGAGCCTGCGCCTTTGACTGTCTGGGAGAGCGACGTTTCGCTCAGCAATTTCAAAACGCTTAAATCAATCGCTTCAGGTGCGCGGCGCAAATGCGGATTGTCCGGCGAGCTTTCCAGATCAGCGATAAGAGTATGAATGCTATCAAAGCGCGGCTCAGCCTCGCGCCAGAACAGCTTGGTAAGCGGCGCGAATTGGTGCTCTTCAATTGCGTAGATCTCTTCTTCAGTGAATTCGAGCGGAGCGCCTGTATCCCCGCGCCCGTCACCCCGCGCTCCGCCAAGCACTCCAAATGTTCCATCGCGCTGATGCCGCCCGGCTCGCCCGGCGATTTGCGCCATTTCCGCTGGCAATAGCCGCCGCTTGCGTTTGCCATCGAATTTGCTGAGCGCACCGAATGCGACATGATGCAAATCGAGATTCAGCCCCATTCCAATCGCATCAGTTGCGACAATGTAATCAACCTCGCCGGACTGGAACAGCTCGACTTGCTTATTGCGAGTTTCAGGCGACAAAGCGCCCATGACGACTGCCGCCCCTCCGCGAAAGCGCCGCAGCATCTCTGCCATTGCGTAAACTTGCTCGGATGAGAATGCGACGACTGCACTGCGCGGCGGCAGTCGGCTTAATTTGCAAGAGCCGGCATGGCTTAAAGTCGAAAACCGAGGGCGCTCGACCAGCTCGGCTCGCGGGACAAGCGCTTTCACCATTGGCTCTAAAGTGGATGAGCCCAGAAGCATTGTCTCATCGCGCCCACGCGCATTCAGAAGCCGGTCTGTGAAGATATGGCCGCGTTCAGGGTCAGCTGCCAATTGCGCTTCATCCAAGGCAACGAAAGAATGGCGACCGTTCTTTACGGCTCCCAGCCTATCCCCTTCGGCTGCCCCCCTGCGGCGGCCGCTCAGGACAGGCATCGCTTCAGCTGTGCAGCAGAAATAGCGCGCATCAGGCGGCTCGATCCGCTCCTCGCCTGTAATCAAGGCCACCGATGCATCGCCCTTGATGGCGCGGACACGATCATAAACCTCGCGCGCTAGCAATCGCAGCGGAAAGCCAATCATTCCCGATGAATGGCCGCACATCCGCTCGATTGCCAAATGCGTCTTGCCCGTATTGGTAGGCCCAAGGACAGCCTTGATTGCGCTCATAGCGGGGGTTTTCGCACTCGCTTCACTTGGCTGCAATGCTTGAAACGCCACAAATCGCATTCCTTAGACAGCTGTGTCCAACCGCTCATCGCAGGGTAGGGGATTAACGCGGAGTTTACTTTGTTCGATCAATGTCTGTTAAGCATTGAAAGATGCGTCGTTGCAGCGCTTGGTTTTCGGGCCTATTTGACCTGAAACTGATAGAAAGAACTGACAGAGGACCCTTTGGATCAGTCGCGTGAGTTTAAGAAGGAATTGGAAATCGCATGGCGCGGTTCCGATCCGCTTATCGAACGCAGACACGCAGCGCGCTCAACCGAAGATGCTGCAGAGGCACAGGGCAAGCCGCGCAAAGCCTTGCTCGAGCGGCCACCAAGTTGGCGCGAAAGCTATGACAGCTGGCTTCACAAGGTTTCGGACAAGCTCAGCAAATACGATCTCGCGCCCGATCTGGCTCAGGATATTGGCTCGGCCAAATGGTTTCGCGGGCTGGCTACACTGATTGGCCTTGGCGCGATTGCAATATTCCTGTGGCCCAGTTTCGAGCCGATAAAGGCAAATGATACGATGCCGATGGATGAGGCTGCTCGCGAAGAATTGCGCAGTTTCATGATCACGCCGCTGGGTATGGGCGGGGATAGCGGGCGCCGAATGGCTGCATCGCAAGATGTGATTGATTTGGAATTCGCACCGGAACGCCCGCAAGTCGAATTGACAGCCACTTTGGCGCGCGGAGACAGCTTTTCGCGAATGCTTCAACGCGCAGGCGTGGGCAGTAACGATGCCAGCCGTGTCCGATCGCTGATTGGCAATGCAATGGCTTTGTCGGAAATTGATGCCGGCACTCAAGTCGATTTGAAGCTGGGCCGCCGCGAGCAATCCGGCGAAGCGCGCCCGCTCGATGCTTTGAAATTCCGCGCCCGGTTCGATCTGGAGCTGGAAATTGTTCGCAATGAAGCGGGCAATCTCAGCCTCAACCGCAATGTCATTCGAGTGGATGACACACCCTTGCGCATTCAAGGGCGAGTGGGCGACAGCCTCTATCGCTCTGCCCGCGCAGTCGGCGCTCCATCAAGTGCAGTCCAAGCCTATTTGAAAACGCTTGATAGCAAGATCAATCTTGACCGATCAGTGCGCCCGTCCGACGAATTTGATTTCATTGTCTCTTACAAGCGCGCAGCCACTGGCGAGCGCAAAGTGGGTCAATTGCTCTATGCCGGTGTCAATCGCGGGGGAAAGCCCAAAGTCCAGCTGATGCGCTGGGGAAGCTCTGGGCGCTTTTTCGAAGCATCGGGCGTTGGCGAGCAGCGCGGCGGATTGCTTGCGCCTGTCGCAGGGCCGATCTCCTCGCGTTATGGAATGCGCCGCCATCCGATCCTTGGCTATCGCAGAATGCATGCTGGCCAGGATTACCGCGCTCGCTATGGCACGCCTATTGTCGCTGTAACTGACGGCAAAGTGACAGGGGCCGGGCGAATGGGTGGCTGCGGGATTGCTGTAAAGCTGTCTCATGCGAACAATCTTTCAACTCGATATTGCCATATGAGCCGGATGTCTGTGCGGCGCGGGCAATCTGTGAGGCGCGGGCAAGTGATTGGCTATGTTGGCTCCACTGGCCTCTCGACCGGCCCGCATTTGCATTATGAAATGTATCGCGGCGGCAGAGCCATCAATCCGGCCAGCGTGCGCTATGTCACAAGAGCGCAATTGGAAGGCGAGGAATTGCGCAAATTCCGCAGCCGTTTGGCTCAGCTCAAGCAGATCGAGCCGGGTGCGGCTTTGGACGATCTGGTCAAGCGAGCGGATGACACGACGCAGCCTGTGCGCGAGATTGAGAAAATCGATGCAGCCAAGGAAGTGAATTAGACTGCGCGCTTGTGCTTTGCCGGTTTGAGCAATTGCACAGCTGCAACAAATGCGGCTAAACCTGCGCGCTATGACAGGTTCCTATCCCAATTTGCGCTTGCGCCGGACGCGCGCCTCAAGCTGGAGCAGAGCGCTTCACTGCGAAACCAGCATTAGCCCGAGCGATTTGATCTGGCCGCTGTTTGTGACTGAAGGCAAAGCAAAAGAAGAGCCGATTGCATCGCTTCCCGGTGTCTCGCGATGGTCAGTTGACGGGATTGTTAGCCGTGCGAAAGAAGCGGTAGAGCTGGGCATTCCGGTGGTCGCTCTCTTCCCCAATACGCCGCAAGACAAGCGCAGCGATGATGGCGCTGAAGCTCTCAATCCTGACAATTTGATGTGCCGCGCAATTCGCGCAATCAAGGATGCGTGCGGGGATGACATCGGCGTTCTGACGGACGTTGCTCTCGATCCTTACACGAGCCATGGGCAAGACGGGCTGCTCGATGCATCAGGCTATGTCACCAATGATGAAACGGTGGCCATGCTGGTTGATCAAGCGCTCAATCAAGCCGAAGCAGGCGCGGATATTATTGCTCCGTCTGACATGATGGATGGCCGCGTTGGAGCGATCCGGCTGGCTCTGGAAATGGGCCAGCATCGCAATGTCCAGATCATGAGCTATGCTGCGAAATATGCCAGTGCATTTTACGGCCCGTTCCGCGATGCAGTGGGTTCGGGCGGGCTGCTGAAAGGTGACAAGAAGACCTACCAAATGGATCCGGCTAATGGCGATGAAGCCATGCGCGAGATTGAGCTCGATCTGGCTGAAGGTGCAGACAGCGTCATGGTCAAACCCGGCCTTGCCTATCTCGATGTGATTTACCGCGCGCGCCAGCGGTTTGAAGTGCCGATTTTCGCTTATCAAGTGAGCGGCGAATACGCCTTGATCGAAGTGGGCGCAGCGGCAGGCGTCGGGGACCGCGATGCTTTGATGATGGAAAAGCTGCTGGCTTTCAAACGCGCTGGATGCACAGGCATTTTGACGTATCATGCGCCTGATGCAGCGCGGCTTTTGAATGGCTGAAATGGCGCGCGAATTCCGCCTCGAGACTGAGCGATTGATCCTGCGCGATTGGCGCGAGAGCGATTTGGATGACATGCAATTGCTTGGCGAAGATCCCAAAGTCATGGCAACGCTTGGGCCTTTGATGACTCGCGAAAAATCGCAGAAACTAATTGCCGATTTGCAAAGGCGCGCTCAGCGGTTCGGTCACACATTCTGGGCGCTGGAGCGCACATCAGACTCGCGAATGATTGGCTTTACAGGCTTGTCGAGAGGGCGCAGCTGGGACATTGCAGGCGAGCTTGAAATCGGCTGGCGGCTGGCAAGCGATTGCTGGGGCGAAGGCTATGCAACCGAAGCTGCGCAAGCATCGCTTGATTGGGCGCGCGAGCATTGCCCAGACCCCTATGTGATTGCCATTACGTCTGTCACGAATACAGCAAGCCGCGCAGTGATGGAGCGGCTGGGAATGCGCTATGATCCCGCACGCGATTTCGATCATCCTCAAGTGCCCGAAGGCGA
>CAZJAG010000065.1:0-9639 GCA_964543735.1 uncultured Porphyrobacter sp.
CTCGCAGGCGGGCTTGAGCTGATGATTGCCTGCGATCTGGTGGTTGCCCACTCGGGCGCGAAATTTGGCATTCCAGAGGCAAAGCGCGGCCTTGTCGCGGCGGCTGGCGGTGTGATGATGCTGCCTGATCAAATCCCAGAGCGGATCGCGATGGAGCTCGCTCTCACAGGTGATTTCATTGATGCAGGACGTGCTTATGAGCTTGGGCTCATTAACACGATCACTGATGGCGCAGCGCTTGATGGCGCGATGGAACTGGCCGCCAAAATCGCTGCCAATGGCCCGCTCGCTGTGCGCGTGTCCAAGCAGGTGATGAAGGAATCGCGCGGTTGGGCGATGGAAGATCGCTACACCAATCAGGGAAAATTGATTGCACCTGTTTTCGTTTCAGAAGACGCACGCGAAGGCGCAGCAGCCTTTGCCGAGAAGCGCGCCCCGAATTGGAAGGGGAAATAAGCGCGCGTCTTTATGACGTGATTTAGCGCCCACTCCAATTAAGCGGGTGGCCGAGGAACTTTAGGAGAATGTAATGCCCGCTATCGACGTACCCCAGCCCGAGTTCATGGAAGACGAAGAGATTTCGATCTTCGCTGATGCGGTCGGCAAATTCTTCAAACAGGCTGCGCCGGAAAAGCGCGTCCAGACATGGCGTGATAACGGTCAGGTAGAGCGCGAGTTCTGGAACGAGGCCGGCGCTGCCGGACTTCTCGGCGTGTCCGTCCCAACCGAATATGGCGGCCATGGCGGCGATTTCCGCCACGATATGGTGATCCTCGATCAGCAGGCAAAGCACGGTGTCGATGGATTTGCCGCGTCCTTACACAACACGATCATTCTGCCCTATCTGGTGCGCTACGGCACCGAAGAGCAGAAGAAAAAGTATCTGCCAAAACTCGTGACCGGCGAGCTGGTTAGTGCGATTGCAATGACTGAACCCGGCGTTGGATCAGACTTGCAGTCGATCACCACCACGGCGCTGAAGGATGGCAATGGCTACCGGATCAATGGCGCCAAGACCTATATCTCGAACGGTCAGACAGCCGACTTCATCGTCGTTGTCGCCAAGACCGATCCCAAAGAGCGCGCCTCTGGCATCTCCCTGATGCTGCTTGAGACGGACGGCGCAGAAGGGTTCCAACGCGGCAAGAAGCTCGACAAGATCGGGCTTGATGCGGCCGATACGTCCGAATTGTTCTTCGAAGATGTGTTTGTGCCCGCCGAGAATGTGCTGGGCGGCAAAGAGGGCCAAGGCTTCTACCAGCTGATGGGAGAGCTTGCGCAGGAACGCCTGGTGATCGCCATGGGCGCAGCCACTGCGATTGAGAAGGCGCTGGAAGTCACGCTTGAATATGTCAAAAGCCGCAAGGCCTTTGGCCAGACCATCTGGGATTTCCAGAACACGCAATTTGTTCTGGCTGACCTTAAAGCACGCGGCACGGCGGCACGGGTTTTCGTCAATGATTGCATTGCCAAATTGCTGAAAGGCGAGCTTGATGTGGCAACCGCTGCAATGGCCAAATATTGGGTGACCGAACTGCAAAGCGAAGTCGTCGACAAATGCCTCCAGCTGCATGGCGGGGCTGGCTATATCAACGAATATCCGATTGCGAAAATGTACCGCGACGGGCGGATCACCCGCATCTTCGGCGGCTCTAACGAAGTCATGAAGATGCTAATCGCGCGCAGTATGTAAACACGCTTTGCGCAAGGCGCTGCGGGATGGTATCTATCCATTTCGCAAAGGAGTGGGGAATGCGCAAAGCGATAGGAATAGCACCATTAATCGCCGTGCTGGGCGGATGCACAGTAGCGGGCGCGGATGGCAATACATCGCGGGTAGATGTCGAGATACCTGAAGACACCATTCGCGACATCGCCCGCGAGGAAGTCGCTCGCGAAATTGGCAACGAATTTGACGATTTCCGCAAGGACAATTCCAAGCATGTGCTAGAGACCGACAAGGAAATCCTCGAGCTTGAGGTGGAGAACCAGCGCCTGCGTTCGCGCGTGAGCGAGCTTGAGGGCGAGGTTGAAACTCTGCGGCGCGGCGCGCGCACCGATTGATGCCTCGGGCCGCTTCTGGCGGCAAGTGATTGGGCGGCGTGGACAAACGCTCACGCAAGCCTCACCCTGCCTGCATAACTGCCTGCATATCCGCGTGCATATTCACCGGACAAGCAAAAGGACGGCTCGCCAGTTTTGGCAAGCCGTCCTTTCTTAGCCCTCTCCCAAAGGCTGTTTCGTATGTGTGCATGCGCCTTAGAACTTGGTGCGCACGGTAACGCCGTAAGTCGCTGGCTCTTGCGGGAATGCAGAGCGCGAACCTGAGCGCAATACGGTGTTAAAGGTGACGCCGCGGGTCACCTGATCGGTCACATTGACACCCCAGACTTCCAGCGTCCAGCTTTCATCCTGAGCGCCAATACCAGCGCGCAGATTGATCTTGGTATTGCCGTCCTGAACATCGAACGGAACCAGCGTCCGCGCCGCGAGGTTCGAAGGGTCGACCGCTTGTGTTGACGTCCGGCGATCGCTTTCGGTGCGAATTTGCCCGGTGAAAAACCCGCGCAGATAGTTTCCGAAATCACGGTCATAATTCATGCCCATGATCGCCACGTAATCAGGCGCATTGGTCAGCGAATTGCCGCACAGCGCGGTCACATTGTCCGACATAATGCCCTCGTCGCAATCGCTGGGATAGCGCGCATCGGTGTAGGTCACACCGAGGTTGAAGCTGAGGCTATCGGTTGGACGGATAACCGATTCAATTTCCAGACCGGTCGACTTCGCACTCGCCACGTTGAAGGTGGTGAACTGCGCGCCGGTGAACTCCAGAACCTGGAAGTTGGAGAACTCCTCGTGGAAGGCTGCGACATTCAGCGTCACAGCATCATCGAGGAATTTCGCCTTCACACCCACTTCGTAAGCGTCAACTTCTTCCGACAGGAAGGTCGGGTCAGCGCCGCCCGAAGCTGCGGTGATATCGAGGTTGATACCGCCCGACTTGTAGCCATGGGTGAAGCTGGCATAGGCCGTAACCGGAGCCGCAAACTGATAGGTCACCTTACCGGTGTAGATCAGCTCGTCATCGCTGAACGGCACTTCGAAAGTGCGCGGCAGCGGGAAGACGGCAGCCTGCGGCAGATCGGCCGGCGCGGTAAAGGCAAAGCAGCCCGTGCCGAACAATCCGTTGATGAAGGCGGGTGGAACTGCGCCCGCCCCAATTGCGCCCAGAATGCCTGTGCAGACCGGGTTGTTACTAGCTGGCTGAGTGAAGCCGCCCGTCTTGCTCTCATCCGACCAGCGCAGGCCCAATGTGAGCGATAGCGAGTCTGTAATGTCGAGCACATTATGGGTAAAGATCGACCAGCTTTCGCTATCTTGGCGATAATTGTTGGTCGCTGTGGTGAGCGATGCATCCTGACCACCCGAGAACAGCGCCAGCGGAGCAGGTCCGCCAGCACCGCCGAACAGGCCGCCGATGAACTGGTCATATTGCGTGCCGAGCGAGAAGTCGGTGCTCGAGCGGATTTTCTCGTCCGAATAGTAACCACCGACCAGCCACGAGAGGCGGCCACCCAGAGCATCGCCTTGCAAACGCAGCTCATGGGTCATGGTTTGAATGCCAGTGTCGAGACGATCGACATCAAACACATCGAGGCCGGAGAAATCGGAATCGTAATTCTCGTTCGCGTCAAAATCGCGGTAAGACCCGACATAGACAAGGTCTGCGCTCTCACCCAGCGGGATTTCGATCTCGCCGGTGATGCCCCACTGCTCGACGCTGGCCAATGGCAAACGGCTTGCGGTTGCTGTGAGCGATTCGAGCGCTCCTTCAGCAGCGCGGTTATCGTTGGGTTGGCGTGCAGGATTGCCGACCATGCCAGCGCGGCCTGTCAGGCCAACAGCTGCAAAGCCTGTGCCTTCCAGCGGAGATGCCAGCAGCTCAACCGCTGCACAGCATTGGTTGTTGCTTTCAGAATAATCGACAATCACACGGCCGCGGATGCCGCCGCCGCTTTCAAAGCCGACCTGACCGCGCACGAGGAACTGGTCAATCGTATTGGATTCACCGATCTGGTTGCCATTCGCATCGACCACATCGACATAACCGTCACGCTCGCGATAGGCGCCGGTCAGGCGCACACCAACCGAATCCTGCACAATCGGCGCGTTGATCGCGCCTTGCACGCTCATCAGATCGTAATTGCCATAGGTTGCATTGGCGAAGCCGCCGAACTCGGAAAGATCAGGTCGCACAGTGGTAATGTTGAGCGCGCCTGCCGAAGTGTTGCGGCCAAACAGAGTGCCTTGCGGGCCACGAAGAACCTCGACCCGCTCAATATCGACAAATTCCGACAGAGCGACGCCGGGACGCGACTGGTAAGCGCCATCCACGAAGATGCCGACCGCGCTTTCAAAACCGATATTGTTCGACGTCGTGCCAACGCCGCGAATACGCAGCACAACCGAGCCCGATGCGATCTGCGCGTTTGAGGTCGAGAAGCTGGGGGATACCTGAGTGATGTTCTGGACGTTCACAACGCCCTGTTTCTCGAGAACTTCAGGCGTAACCGCCGTCACAGCGATTGGAATGTCTTGAACATCTTCTGCGCGGCGGGTTGCCGTCACGATGATTACGTCATCATCATTTTCGTTGGCGCCATCTTGCGCCTCTTGCGCGAATGCGGGGGTAGCAAGTGCGCTGGATGCCATCAGGGCAGCCGCGCCATACGCGAACTTATATGTCATATGTGTCCTCTCCAAGACATTTATTATGTCGCGAGAGACTATCAGTGGTGTCCTGTGTTGCAAGAGCGCCGATACAGCTTGTTAGCGCTAGGTGCATTTATGCCACAGAAACCGCAGAACTGCGCGGTTTACCCTACGTCATCCTCGCGTCAATTGCGTAGCTTGACCCCGATCCAGAAGGTTTGCGGAGCTCCCAGATCAAGCGCTCCGCCCGAATTGCGGGTCACGATCTGCTCGTCGAACAGGTTCTCGGCCCGCGCAACCAGAGCAAATGGCCCGGCAATTGGCACCTCGGCGAACAGGTCAATCGTCGTCGCAGCAGGCAGCGGCACGGCCTGGCTGTCATCCTCAAACTGAGCGCCCGTATGGCGCAAGGTTGCCGCCAGCGTCCATCGATCAGCTGGCGACCATGCGAGCCGTGCAGAGCCAGACCAGCGCGGGACTTGCGGCGGGCGATTGCCATTAAGTGCAAGCGAAGCGCCTCGCCCGTCTATCGTCGCATCGGTAAAGGCGAACGAACCGTCAAAG
The DNA here is from genome assembly GCA_964543735.1 of uncultured Porphyrobacter sp. Classification (GTDB taxonomy): domain Bacteria; phylum Pseudomonadota; class Alphaproteobacteria; order Sphingomonadales; family Sphingomonadaceae; genus Erythrobacter. The sequence continues at coordinate 5,281 of CAZJAG010000065.1, forward strand.
CGCAGCGCGCCCAGCTGTGCTTTCAGCCCGGCCTCTATCCCTTGCGCGTCAATCGCGGGCAGGTTCTGCCGTTGGCGCAAGGTCGGCGTGAGAGTGACATTGGCAATTGCGTTCTTCACACGGTTGTCGAAAGCGGTGAGCGACAATGCGACATTGTCACTCGGCGCAAAATCCAGTCCCGCTTCAAATCCCTCCAGCCTCTCGTTTTCGAGATCAGCATTGGCCTGCGTCACAATCGGGAAGATCACAAACGGGCGGTAAAGCTCGTTCAGTGTCGGCAGCCGCAGTCCAGTATAGGCGGCCGCGCGCAGCTTTAGCCCGCCGCCAGCTTCAAACGCAGCGCCCGCGCGCCAGCTGACCGACCAATCGCTGCGGTCTTGGCCAATCGTCTCGTTCACAACCGCGCCGCCAGCATTGAGAGCGCGATAGAACCCGTCCGAAATCACCGTGCGGTCAGCGCGCAATCCTGCGGTGAGGATCAGCGAACCAAGCCGCCAATCATCCTCGACGAAAAAGCCCAGATCGCTGTTCGTTCCCCCGCCCCTGCGGCGTTCGCGCAAGGCTCCGCTAAAGGCGCTGAAGGCCTCTTCCTGAAGCTCCCCGTGGCTGCGACGATAATCCACCCCCAGCCTTAGGGTGTGCGCTGCGCCCACCGGCGGGCGCAGCTCAAGCTTGCCGCCAAGCCCTGTTGAGGGCGTGTTGCGCTGGTCAAGCACGCGGACAAAACGGGTTGAAGAGATCACGACATTGGAGAAATTGCGCGCCTGCACATAGGCGAGCACATCATATTCCCATGCGCCCCGCCCCGTCAGCCTGATGCTTGCATCTTGCCCTTCATGCGAGCTGTCCGCCCCGTCAAAGCGCAGCGTGCGTTTGTCATCAAACGCCAGCCCGCGAAATTGTAGCTGCGTGTCATTGTTGACGCTGATGACACCGCGCACACCGGCTGACCAGCTGTCAAACCGCGCTCTCGCGCTGGCGGGAACGCGCTGGCTTTCAGGCGCGGTGAAGAAGCCTTTGCCCCTGTCCCAGCGGCCAAAGACAGTGGCAGAGCCACCATCCAAAGCTTCGGTATAGCTGGCCGAGACTTCGCTTTCCGCCCGGTCATTGACCAGCGCCGATGCGGCCAACCCGGTCTTGTTGCTGCTCTCCAACTCGATTGTGCCTGACAAGGCTCCTGCACCAAACGGGCCCGAACCGCCCCCGCGCGTCACTCGTATCGTATCCAGCCGATCAGGGCTTAGCGCGCTAAAGGGAATGAAGCCAAAGAAGGGATCAGCCATTGGCACACCATCGAGCGTCACCAAAGCGCGGCTTGAGGCATTGCCGCCCAATGCCCGCAAGGTTGCGCCCTGCGCGCTGGGGTTGGATGAGCGGCTGTCAGAGCGGCGGAATTGCTGGAAGCCCGCGACCGAGCGAAGCACGTTATCGATCCGGCCCGATGCCGAACTTTCGATCACTTCGCTATCAATCTCTGTCACGGCATAGGCAGCAGTGGATGGCGCTTGATCGAGCCCCTTGCCCGTAACGATGATGGCCGAAGTATCGGCGAGGGTGACATCTTCGCCATCGTCGGGATCGACTTGGGCCTGCGCCATCGCGGAAAAAGTGACAGCGATTGTCACGCCTATCAGGGGGTATAGCCTCTTCATGGGCAGCGCCCCTAACCGATCGCTTGCTCCAAGTCAGTTGCAAATCGCAATCGTGACTCGCTTTTTCACCTATCCTGTGCTTACTTCACCGCCATTGGGAGAAAGAGCATGCAATCGATCACGCCTGACCATGACGTTCTGATCGTCGGAGCCGGCATTTCCGGCATCGGGATGGCAGCGCATATGGAGCTGCAATGCCCCGATCTTTCCTATGCCATTGTAGAAATGCGCGAGGATCTGGGCGGGACGTGGGATCTGTTCCGTTATCCCGGCATCCGCTCGGACAGCGACATGCATACGCTTGGCTTCGATTTCGAGCCATGGAAGCATGAAAAGTCGATTGCCGATGCGCCCGCGATCCTCGAATATCTCAACCGGATTGTGGATGAGCGCGGCATCCGCGAGCATATCTCATACCAGCAAAAGGTGGTGAGTGCAGACTGGCGCGAGGCGGACGCTGCATGGCATGTCACCATTGAAACAGGCGAGGGTGAGCGCAAGCTGGTGACCGCGCGCTGGCTCTACCTTGGTTCTGGCTATTACGATTACGATGACCCCTATGATGCAGGCTTCGACTTTTCCGAGTTTTCCGGCGAGGTCGTCCACCCGCAATTCTGGCCTGAGAACCTCGACTACACCGGCAAGAAGGTCGTGGTGGTCGGATCGGGCGCAACCGCTGTCACGATCGTTCCTGCAATGAGCGACAAGGCTGAGCATATTACCATGCTCCAGCGCACGCCGACATGGATGTTCTCGCGCCCTGCCAAAGATCGCCTCGCCAATATGATGCGCAAGGTTTTGCCCGAAGAGCTGGCTTACAAGATCACCCGCTTTAAGAACATCCGGATGCAGGATTTCGCCTTCAAGACCGCGCGCGACAAGCCGGAAAAGGTCAAGGAAGGGCTACACAAACGCATCCGCAAGTCGATGGGCGCTGACTATGATCTCAAGGATTTTACCCCGCCCTACAATCCGTGGGAGCAGCGGCTTTGCCTTGTGCCCGATGATGATTTGTTCGAAGCGATGAAATCGGGCAAGGCCAGCGTCAAGACCGGCCATATCGAAGCTTTTGAGGCTGGCGGCGTGCGGCTGACATCGGGCGAGCTGATCGAGGCGGATATCATTGTCACAGCAACCGGCCTTAGCCTTGCGATTGCTGGCAAGATCGATGTCAGTCTGGACGGCGCGGCGGTAAGCTTTGCCGATCATTACTATTACAAGGGCTGCATGTTCGGGAACATCCCGAACCTCTCGGTTGTGTTCGGCTATCTCAATGCCAGCTGGACGCTCCGTTCGGATGTGAACTCGCACTTTGTCTGCCGCGTTCTCAACCGGATGCAGGAGAAAGGCGCAAGCGTCGCCGTGCCCGATCTGCCGCCTGCGAAAGAGGCAGCGCTGGAAGAAGATGATCTGTTCGACTTTTCCTCCGGCTATATCCAGCGCGGCAAGCACATCATGCCCAAGAGCGCGGTGGAATATCCCTGGCGGCTCAATCAGGATTACCTCGCCGATCGCAAGATCATGACCACCAGTCCGGTCGAGGATGGCCATTTGAGCTTTCGCCAGCCCGGCGCGAATGCGCAAACCGCTGATGAACAATTGGAAGCGGCTGAATAGGCTTTTTTGTTTTCCGCACGCCCATCCGGGCGCGCGATATCCTCGCGGCTAGCGGGCAAGCCCGCGCCGCTGCGGGCGGGCAGTTGCCCTTGCGGTCGCTAGCGCGACCGAACATCGCCCTCCACGTATCGGGCCGCGAGATCGAGTCACACAACATTGAGTGCCTCTGGACGTTTCGCGAGAAACGGCCACGCGCCCGCCGGCCCCATGGCGGGCGCGCTATTGCGCTTCCGCCCGGGCGGTTGCGTGGCTCGAAGATTGGAATGACTAAGCACTTTAGTCTGAAGCCGGTTTCGCCTAAGCCCACATTATGACCTCAAGCGACATTGCAACTGACAAAATCTGGACCGCAGGCCTCGTCATTATCGGCGACGAGATCCTCTCGGGCCGCACGCATGACAAGAATATCGCGCAAGTCGCCAGCTGGCTCCAAGTGCAAGGCATTCGCCTTGCTGAAGTGCGTGTGGTGGCCGATGTGCAGTCCAAGATTGTCGCAGCAGTGAACGCCCTTCGCGCGGACAATGACTACCTCTTCACCACCGGCGGGATTGGCCCAACCCATGACGACATTACGGTGGATGCAGTGGCCGAGGCGCTGGGCGTAGGCGTTATCGTGCATCCCACCGCGCGCGCTATCTTAGAACGCTATTATGCGGACAAGGGCGGCGTCAACGAAGGCCGCTTGCGCATGGCCCGCGTGCCTGACGGTGCTGACCTCATCCCCAACCAGAAATCCGGCGCACCCGGCATCCGCCATGGCAATGTCTTCTTGATGGCAGGCGTGCCGCATATAACCGCTGGCATGCTCGACGCGCTCACCGGTCAGCTTGAAGGCGGCCTGCCACTCATCTCAGAAACGGTCGGCGGCTTCATCCCCGAAAGCGAGGTCGCAGGCCTCTTGCGCGAAGTCGAGCAAGCCCATGAGAATTGCCAGATCGGTTCCTACCCCTTCTTTCGCGAAGGCAAGGTCGGCTCCAATTTCGTGATCCGTTCAACTGATGGAGACGATGTCAAAAGCTGCATGGATGTATTGTGCGAAGGCCTTGCCGAGAACGGCTGGGACTTCACGCCCGGAGGAATATAGGAGCGG
>CAZJAG010000065.1:9739-13896 GCA_964543735.1 uncultured Porphyrobacter sp.
CGGCTGTTCGCCTCAACAGCCTCTGTAAGCTGCCCGCTATATTCAATCGTCACCTCGCGCGTCAGCGCGTCTGACTGCGCCATAGCGTGACCAGGAGCAAGAGAAACCACAATAAAGGCTGCACCTGCCAAAGTATAAAACCGTTTCATGTGCAACCCTTCCAAACCTTAAAACTCGCGTGGAAACTATATGGCGATGAGAACTTGGGGAATAGAATGCCCAGCTGTGTCCCGCCTAGGGACGGTCAAAGTTCAATGTTTAAGGTCAGTTGCTATGGAGGGAACGGGCAGGGAATTTTGCGCGCGGCAATGGCTGCTGCAAGCTAAAGCGCTGCGGCCCAAAACCCTTGCATGTCTTTGCGAAACTCTTCGGCCAGATCGCCGCTTGATCCGAGCGAGGCTCCGGTCACCAAAAAGCCTGCCTTGGCAGCATAGATCATGAAATCAGCCTCGGTCCCATCGGCATCCGGCTCGCCCGAAATCGGGTCAAGAAACGCGCCTTGCTCGTCGAGATAGATCGTCGGGGCATGCGGGGCGACTTTCGCTTCCGGCTCTTCTTCGACCGATTGGAGACGATCAAAGCTGTGATGCGCGCCTGCAAACATCCGGAAAGTGGCATCGCCGCCAGATAGCCTGATCGCTTGCGCATAGCCTTGCGCTTGCTGGGGCGAGCACCAATTGTCCTGCTCGCCGATTACCATCCGCAATTTGGCCGAGCCGATGTCCGGATCGCGCAGCTGATGCCCGCACCAAGGGTATACAGCATAGATCGCCTTGAGCGTCTCGCCATCCGTCAGAACTTTGCGCTGGAATGGCTGCATCGCTGCCATCAATGCTGCCGATCCGCCGCGCGAATGCCCTTGCACTCCAATCCGGCGCGCATCGAGGCCATCGCGCCCGCTCAGCATTTTGGCAGCGGCCAGCACATCATAGGCGCTTCCCGCAAAGGAGAACTGGGTCTGGTTCGCAACGGTCGAGGTGACACTGCGCGCGCCAAACGGGTCGATCAGGAAGGCGGCATAGCCCCAATCCGTCAGCCGCTCTGTATGCATGATATGCGATTCCGCCACGCCCACGCTGCCCGGTGCGACGATGACGACAGGGGTTGGCGTTGCGATAGGCTCAGGGGGCAGGAACAGCTTGCCGTCAATCGTGATGTGCGGGAAATCGCGCCCGAGGATGACATCGGCGTAATTGGCCGGATTGGCGCTCTCGAATTCTATCGCCTCGCCGCTTGAGCCATTGGCGAATGTGATATGGCGCTCCAGAAACCGTTCTTGTGTCATGTGTCTGCCCCCTCCCGTCGCGGAGCATAGTGACAGCGCTCGCTCCATCGCGCCAGCTAGTTGACGATTTCAAGCCTGCCATCAAAATGATTCAAAGCGGCACGCTCGATTGCTTGCCAGTCCGATAGCCTTGACTCGCTAAAGCCGACACGAATGTAAGCTCCCCAGAGCCGATCTTCGATCTTTGTGGCCTCGATTTGCATGTGCATCGCGCAGGCAGTTGGCGGGGATATCGAATTGGGCCCGATCGGCGGTGTGCAGGATATGTAAAAATCTTCACCGGAAACGCCTTGTTTGAAATAGGCTCGCCGCCACAATTCCTCGGGTCTACCAGGAACATCGAGAGGCCTATATTCGAGCCCAAAACGCACTTGATCGGTTTGAGGAAATTTCTCCCACTGCGAGAAAAACTCGTTGTCGTAATCAAAAGGCCTGCTGTTAACGTAGAACCAGATTTCATCGTTGGAATTGGTCATGGAACTCGCGACCAACTCGCCGGTCTTATAGTTGATAGATCTAAAACCATAGCCCGGTCCGCCTTTATCGCGAACTAGAGCCCTCTTGGGCATAACAACACGCAAATACACGCAGCAACCGACGGCGTTCTCAGGAATGCGTAATTCTTGCAATATCTCGCCCTCGCCTTGGGGCAACTGTCCTTGTTGTTCAGGCAAATCGGATTGTACGTTCGAGCATGCCGTCAGCAAGACGGTCATCATGAGCACCCCAAATTGTTTCGGCAGAATGATCTCGGTCTCCTCGTAGATTCTTCCAGAGTGCTCAATTTGGATGGATAACCCTAAGCCATCCATCCCCAAGATCAGAACCGTTTATCAGCATGCCCATTGCCACCTTCCCGCAAATGTGGATGCTGTACCCGCGCAAAAGAAAAGGGCCGCGAGGATTGCTCCTCAACGGCCCCTGTTCTTAAAATTGTGAGCGAAAATTACGCGCCTTCGACCTCGGCAAAGTCGATCTTGAGGCCTGGCCCCATGGTCGATGTGAGCGAGATCTTCTTCACATATTTGCCCTTCGCGCCCGAAGGCTTGGCCTTCACAATCGCTTGTGTGAGCGCGTCAAAGTTCGCTTTGATGTCAGCGTCCTTGAAGCTCATCTTGCCGATGCCGGTGTGGATGATGCCCATCTTCTCAACGCGGAATTCCACCTGTCCGCCCTTGGCGTCCTTCACGGCTTGCTCGACGTTAGGCGTAACGGTGCCAAGCTTCGGGTTCGGCATCAGACCCTTGGGGCCAAGCACTTTACCCAAACGGCCCACAACGCCCATCATATCAGGGGTTGCGATCACGCGGTCATAGTCAAGATTGCCGGCCTGCATGTCTTCCATCAGGTCTTCAGCGCCAACCTTGTCTGCGCCAGCAGCGGTTGCCTTGTCAGCATTGTCGCCCTTGGCGAACACAGCGACTTTCACATCTTTGCCCGTGCCAGCTGGAAGCGAGATCATGCCGCGCACCATCTGGTCAGCATGACGCGGATCAACGCCGAGGTTGATCGCAAGCTCGACCGTTTCATCAAATTTCTTCGATGCGTGCTCGCGCAAAGTAGCGATCGCTTCATCCACCGTGTAGAGTTTCTCGCGGTCGAGCTCGGCAAAGGCTTTTTGCTTCTTGTTCAGTTTCGCCATCGGTTCAGCCCTCCACTTCCAGGCCCATCGACTGGGCAGAACCCTCGATGATTTTCATGGCCTGATCAATATCGTTCGCGTTGAGGTCTTTCATCTTGGCCTCGGCGATTTCTTTCAGCTGTGCGCGGGTAACCTTGCCAACCTTGTCCTTGTTCGGCTCGCCCGAACCCTTTTTCACCTTGGCGGCTTTCTTGAGGTAATAGCTCGCAGGTGGGGTTTTGGTGGTAAAGCTGAACGAACGGTCAGCATAGACGGTGATCGTCGTCGGGATCGGCGCGTTCTTCTCAAGGTCCTGCGTGGCCGCATTAAACGCCTTGCAGAATTCCATGATGTTCACGCCGCGCTGACCCAGTGCAGGGCCGATCGGTGGTGAGGGGTTTGCAGTACCCGCAGGCACTTGCAGCTTGATGTAGCCGTCAATCTTCTTGGCCATGGGATTGGCCTCCTTTCACACTTTCTCCTTTTCGGGGCCCGTCCAGAGCCTGTCGAAGGATCATGTTGAGCGGTCAAACAGCAGCCGATCAGGGATGCCTTCCGCAGGGATGTCCGGCGCTTTTCAACCGAACCGCGCGCCTCCTAGCGAAAGAGAGCGGATTTGCAAGTCTTTTGCAGCGATCAGGCAGGCGGCGGGCGCTGCGCATTTATGGCTAACCAGCCCCTAACGCGTTTGCGCGAGTTAACATGGCGGTGTGATCGCGTTCACTTTTGCTGGCTAAACAGGTTTCACAAGAAAAATAACAAAGCCCTCGCCAAGACCCCTTGCCGCGAGAGGTGAAAGGAACTCGTCGCATGAGCAATAAGACCCCGCTTTTGTCCTCCAGCTATCCCGAGGCGCCCGCACGTTCTTTCGAAGCGTTTGAGCGCGAATGGTATGCGGTGAAAACAGCACGCGAAAGCCGCCGTGTTCCGCGCGCACCGCGCAGTGCAAATCGCCCGGCAGTTTAAGCGAAACGGAGCGCTCGGCTCCATATCCGACCAGTAAGGGTTCGACTTACCAGGCGGTAGGCGGCAGGGGCGAATGCTCACTTGCGGAGCGGAAGCCTTGCCCCAATCCTCGTTACAGCCCTCATCGCAACCTGTGCGCGATCAATTGCTGCAAACCGCGCGCAGCCAGTTTGCCGAAGACGGCTTTGAAGGGGTGAGCATCGCCTCGGTCGCATCAGCCGTGGGTGTCACCAAACAGGCGTTGCTTCACCATTTCGGCAGCAAGGCACGGCTCTATGGCGAGGT
>CAZJAG010000066.1:0-1022 GCA_964543735.1 uncultured Porphyrobacter sp.
AGCTTTGCCATCTTACTTCTTCTTCCCTTCCTTGCGGAAGACATATTCACCGCGATATTTGATGCCCTTGCCCTTGTAAGGCTCAGGCTTGCGCCAGCGGCGGATTTCAGCAGCAAACTGCCCAACCGCCTGCTTGTCGCTACCGCTGATTTCAACCGTGGTCTGATCAGGCGTCTTCACTTCGATGCCTTCGGGCACGTCGAGATTGACGTCATGACTGAAGCCAAGCTGGAGGTTCAAAGTCTTGCCCTGAGCCTTTGCACGATAACCAACACCGGAAATCTCCAGCGTCTTGGAGAACCCTTCGGTTACGCCTTCAACGAGATTGGACACCAAAGTGCGCTGCATGCCCCAGAAAGAGCGAGCGGTTTTGGTATCATTGGCCGGATTGACCGCGATCTCGCCATCCTCGATCTTATATTCGATCAAGTCCGACAGACCCATGGAAAGCTGACCCTTGGGCCCCTTCACAGTCAGTGTGCTGTCTTCGATAGTGGCGGTCACTCCTGAGGGAATAGCCACTGCTTTCTTGCCGATGCGGCTCATCAGAACACCTCCGCCAGCACTTCGCCGCCGACATTCTCGGTGCGCGCTTCATTATCTGAAAGCACACCGCGAGGGGTCGAGACGATGGTGATGCCAAGGCCGTTGCGCACGCTCGGCAGCTCTTGCGAGCCCGAATAGACGCGGCGGCCTGGCTTTGACACGCGGGCGACATGCTTGATCGCAGGCTCGCCCTCGAAATATTTCAGTTCAATCCGAAGCGACTTGTGCTTGCCGCTCTCGTCCTCGCTATAGCCACGGATGTAGCCTTCACGCTGGAGCACTTCGAGAACATTGGCACGCAATTTGGACGCGGGCGAAAGAACGGAATCCTTCTTTGCCTGCTGACCGTTGCGGATACGGGTGAGCATGTCACCTACGGGATCTGTCATAGCCATCGGTTAATTCCTCACCAGCTCGACTTAGTAACGCCAGGGATCATGCCGCGATTGGCGAGATTCCGAAGCTCAATCCGGTTT
>CAZJAG010000066.1:1032-13364 GCA_964543735.1 uncultured Porphyrobacter sp.
GCCTTCGCGTTGAAGCACTTCGAGAACATTAGCACGCAGCTTTGATGCGGGCGAAAGGACGCTATCCTTTTTCGCCTGCTGGCCGTTGCGGATGCGGGTGAGCATATCACCCAGGGGATCAGTCATTGGCATATGTCTATCCTCACCAGCTCGACTTCGTGACGCCAGGAATCATGCCGCGATTGGCAAGGTTCCGCAGCTCAATCCGGTTCAGGCCGAACTTGCGATAATAGCCGCGCGGGCGGCCAGTTGTGGCGCAGCGGTTGCGAACGCGCGTAGGGTTCGCATTGCGGGGAATCTCGGCCATTTTGAGACGCGCCATCAGGCGTTCGGTCTCATCCAGACTCTTGTCATCCGCAATCGCCTTAAGCTTGGCGTATTTTGCTGCGTATTTCTTGACGAGCTTCTTGCGACGCTCATTCTTGTTGATGGAACTCAGTTTCGCCATTGGACTTAAGCTCTCTTACCTTTGGTGTGTGTCATAAGGCCGCTCACGCTGCCTCTTTTTCGGCTTCTTCAGCCGGGAACGGGAAGCCGAAGAGACGCAGCAATTCGCGCGCTTCTTCGTCGGTTTTCGCAGTGGTGGTTACGATAATGTCCATGCCGCGCACCTTGTCGATCTTGTCATAAGAGATCTCGGGGAACACGATCTGCTCTTTCAGACCCATGGCATAATTGCCGCGGCCATCGAAGCTTTTCGGGTTCAGACCGCGAAAGTCACGAATGCGAGGCATCGCAATCGTCACCAGACGATCCATGAACTCAAACATACGATCACGGCGCAAGGTCACCTTGCAACCGATCGGCATGCCTTCGCGCAGCTTGAACTGGGCGATCGACTTCTTGGCTTTGGTAATCACCGGCTTCTGGCCAGCGATCAGTGCCATTTCCTCAGCCGCAGTTGCGACCTTTTTCTTGTCCTGGCTCGCCTCGCCCACACCCATGTTGAGCGTGACTTTCTCAAGCTTTGGAACTTCCAATGCATTCTTATAGCCAAACTTCTCGGTCATCGCCTTGGCGATTTCCGCTTCATATTTGGCTTTGAGGCGGGGTGTGTAATCAGCCATCAATCGTCTCCCCACTTTTCACAGCAACGCGCACCTTCTTACCGTCACGCTCTTCAATGCGCACGCGGGTGGGCTTGCCATCTTTCGGATCAGCCACAGCGACCTTGGAAATATCCATCGGCGCTGCAAAACGGTCGATCCCGCCTTGCGGGTTGACCTGGCTCGGCTTGCGGTGACGGGCAGCGACATTGATACCTTCAACGACAACCTTGCCGTCCTTGGGCATCACTTTCTCAACTGTGCCAGTGCGGCCCTTGTCCTTGCCGGACAGGACGACAACGCTGTCACCTTTCTTGATTCTAGCAGCCATGATTACAGCACCTCCGGAGCGAGCGAGATGATCTTCATGAAGCCGCGGCCGCGAAGCTCGCGAACCACTGGGCCAAAGATCCGCGTGCCAATGGGCTCTTCGCTCTTGTTCACAAGCACAGCAGCATTGCTGTCAAAACGGATCACGCTGCCATCGGGGCGGCGAACATCCTTCTTGGTGCGAACGATGACTGCGCGATGCACATCACCCTTCTTCACCTTAGCGCGCGGCTGAGCCTCTTTCACAGAGACCACGATCACGTCGCCAACGGAAGCAAACCGGCGCTTAGACCCGCCCAGCACTTTAATGCACTGGACGCGCTTTGCGCCGCTATTGTCCGCGACGTCGAGATTGGATTGCATCTGGATCATTGATCCGGTTCCTTCACTCTTTCCGGTCGTTTCTTAAGGGGAGGAAAACCGGTTCCCACTGTTCCCTTGCGAAACTTCCAATTGGCTTGCCGAGACGTCCGATACTGACCGGAGCTCGGTAGTTCCCACGTCTAGTTAATCAGTTACCCGCTGCCTCGACATCGAGATCAGCTTCCACCGCTTGCGTTCCGCCTGCGGTCACACGGTCTTTCACAGCCCAGGTCTTGGTCTTGGAGATCGGTTTGGTCTCCTCGATCCGGACGATGTCGCCCACGGTAAATTCGTTCTTCTCATCATGCGCGTGATACTTTTTCGAGCGACGGATGATCTTTCCGTATAGCGGGTGCTTCACCTTGCGTTCGACCTTCACGGTCACGGTTTTGTCGGTCTTGTCGGAGGTGACAGTTCCGATCAGAATACGTTTCGGCATTGTCTACTCCTTACGCCTTAGCTGTTGCAGCGGCGGCTGCACGCTCGTTCTGCAGCGTTTTGATCTGCGCGATATTGCGGCGCACTTCCTTGACCCGAGCCGGCTTTTCCAGCTGGTTGGTCGCGGCCTGAAAACGCAGATTGAACTGCTCGCGCTTAAGCTCGGTCAGCTCGGCAGAGAGCTGATCGTCTGTCTTGGTGCGAAGATCTTCAATGTCGGCCATCAATTGCCTCCCAGATGCGAGGTGTCACCCAGACGGGCCACAACCTTGGTCTTGATCGGCAGCTTCATCGCCGCACGCTCGAAAGCTTCAGCGGCCAATGGGCCAGGAACACCGTCAAGCTCGAACAGGATACGGCCCGGCTTCACCCGCGCAGCCCAATATTCGACCGAACCCTTGCCCTTACCCTGACGGACTTCGGCAGGCTTTTTCGACACAGGCACATCGGGGAACACACGGATCCACAGGCGCCCTTGACGGCGCATATGACGCGTGATCGCACGGCGGGCCGCCTCGATCTGGCGAGCGGTAATCCGCTCAGGCTCGAGCGCTTTGAGCCCATAAGAGCCAAAATTCAGCGTTGTGCCGCCCTTGGCTTTGCCATGGATCTTGCCTTTAAACGCCTTGCGGTATTTGGTTTTCTTCGGTTGCAGCATTGTCTTCTACCTCAACGAGCTGGCCGGACGCCGGAAGTCTGTGCTTCCATCATCAAACGGTCCTGCGCGGTTGGATCATGCGCCATGATCTCGCCCTTGAAGATCCAGCACTTGATGCCGATGATCCCGTAAGCGGTAAGCGCTTCTGTTTCTGCGTAATCGATATTGGCGCGCAAAGTGTGGAGCGGAACGCGTCCTTCGCGATACCATTCGACGCGGGCAATCTCTGCCCCGCCCAGACGGCCACCGCAAACGATCTTGATGCCTTCAGCACCCAGACGCAGCGCCGATTGCACAGCGCGCTTCATCGCACGGCGGAAGGCAACGCGGCGGATCAGCTGATCAGCCACGCCTTGCGCAACAAGTTTCGCGTCAATCTCGGGCTTGCGGATTTCAACGATGTTGAGTTTCACTTCGCTCGAGGTCATGGTCGCAAGCTTGGAGCGCAGCTTTTCAATGTCTGCGCCCTTCTTGCCGATGATCACACCGGGACGTGCCGCATAGATCGATACGCGGCAAAGTTTCGCCGGACGCTCTATCACAACCTTAGAGACCGCTGCTTGAGGCAGGTTCTTGAGGATGTATTTGCGGATTTCGATGTCTTCCTTGAGAAGCCCCGCATAGTCGCGCCCTTCGGCGTACCAGCGGCTATCCCAAGTACGGTTGATCTGAAGACGCAGACCGATCGGATTACTCTTCTGACCCATGGCTTACGCCTCCTCGTCTTCGCGCACGACAATGCGAAGTTTGCTGAACGGCTTGAGAATACGGGTCGATTTACCGCGCCCGCGTGTGTGGAACCGCTTCATAGTGATTGCCTTGCCAACGCTCGCTTCGGCAACAACCAGCGCATCGACATCCAAATCATGGTTGTTTTCTGCGTTCGCAATCGCCGATTGCAAAACCTTGCTGGCATCGCGTGCCATCGCCTTCTTGGAGAAGGAAAGAATGTTGAGCGCTTCTTCTGCCTTCTTGCCGCGAATGAGCTCGGCAACGAGGTTGAGCTTTTGCGCGCTGCCACGGATCATCGTGCCAACGGCCAGCGCCTCATTATCCGCAACGCGGCGGGGTGCTTTTGCCTTACCCATTAGCGTTTGCCTTTCTTGTCAGCAGCATGGCCGGGGAAGCTGCGCGTAGGTGCGAACTCACCAAGCTTGTGGCCGACCATGTCCTCATTGACGGACACGGGGATGAACTTGTGACCATTGTAGACATTGAATGTCAGGCCAACGAATTGCGGCAGGATTGTCGAGCGGCGCGACCAGGTCTTGATCGGCTTGTTGCCCCCTGCTTCCTGTGCGTCCTCCGCCTTCTTCAGAAGGCTAAGCTCGACGAACGGACCTTTCCAAACGGAACGTGCCATTTGCGATTACCTCTTCTTCTTGGCGTGACGCGAACGGATGATCATCTTATCCGTCTGCTTGTTCTTGCGCGTACGAGCGCCCTTGGTCGGCTTGCCCCATGGGGTCACCGGATGGCGACCACCCGAGGTGCGGCCTTCACCACCACCATGGGGGTGATCAACCGGGTTCTTGGCAACACCGCGTGTCAGCGGCTTGATACCCATCCAGCGGCGACGGCCAGCCTTGCCCAAATTCTGGTTCTGATTGTCAGGGTTGGAGACAGCGCCAACCGTACCCATGCAATCAGAGCGAAGATACCGCTGCTCGCCCGAGTTAAGACGCGCGATTACCATGCCGCGGTCACGGCCAACCAGCTGAACGTAAGAACCAGCAGCGCGGGCGATCTGACCGCCCTTGCCCGGCTTCATCTCAACATTGTGGCAGATTGTGCCAACCGGCATCTGGCTCAGCAACATTGCATTGCCGGGCTTTGTATCGGCTTTCTCAGCTGCGATTACCGTATCGCCAACAGCGAGACGCTGAGGGCACAGAATATAGGCCTGCTCGCCATCTTCATACTTCAGCAGAGCGATGAAAGCCGTGCGGTTGGGATCATACTCGATCCGCTCAACCGTTGCCGGCACATCCCACTTGCGACGTTTGAAGTCGATGTGACGATATTTCTGCTTGTGACCACCGCCAATGCCGCGCGAAGTGACATGGCCCTTGTTGTTGCGGCCACCGGTCTTGCGCTTACCTTCGGTGAGCGATTTGACGGGCTTGCCCTTCCACAGCGAGGTCTTGTCCACCAGGACAAGGCCGCGGCGCGCGGGGCTCGTCGGTTTATAGTTCTTGAGTGCCATGGTTCGCCTCAGATCCCGCTTGTGATGTCGATTGGATCTTGGCCTTCAGCCAGTTTCACAACCGCTTTCTTGATGTCATTGCGCTTATACGGTTTGCCGCGCCAGCGCTTGACCTTGCCCTTGATGGTGATCGTGTTCACACCATCCACCTTGGTATCAAAGATCGCTTCGACAGCTTCCTTGATCTGAGGCTTGGTCGCGTCACCGGCCACCTTGAAGACAACCGCATTATACTCAGAAGCCATGGTCGACTTCTCCGTGATATGCGGAGCCAAAATCACGTCATAGTGACGCGCATCTACGCTATCTTTCTTAGCCATTATTTCGCGCCTCCAGCGTGGGCAAAGCGCGCCTCAAGCTTTTCGACCGCATCCTTGGTAAGGACCAGCGTGTCATGGTTCAAAATGTCGTAAACATTCGCGCCTGCAGCGGCCATCACGTTGACACCTTTGAGGTTGCCAGCGGCTTTCGAGAAGCTCTCCTCAACGCTTTCGCCGTCAATCACAAGGACTTTGCCAGCGAAACCGGCCTTGTCCATATTGGCTTTGAGCGCCTTAGTCTTCGCATCCTTGACCTTCAGGCTGTCGACAACAACTAGGCCGTCCTTCGCCTTGCTCGACAGAGCCATTTTCAGGCCAAGCGCGCGGATTTTCTTGTTGAGCGACTGGTTAAAGTCCCGCTTGCGAGCACCATGCGCTTTACCGCCGCCGATAAAGATTGGCGCGCCGCGATCACCGTGACGAGCGCCGCCCGAACCTTTTTGCTTGCCGAACTTAGCGCCTGTGCGCGCCACGTCGGAACGCTCACGCGTCGGACGCGCAGTACCGCGACGGTTCTCAAGCTGCCAAGTGACAACACGGTGCAAAATGTCTGCGCGCGGCTCTACACCGAACACGTCATCATTGAGCGTGATATCGCCTGACGCCTTTCCGTCGATCTTCTGGACTTTGACTTTCACTGTCTCAGCCCTCCTTATTTTCATCATCTGCAGCAGGAGCGTCAGCTTCAGGAGCCGCCTCTTGCGCAGGAGTTTCGTCTGCAGCAGGAGCTTCGGGAGCGGGCGCAGCCTCAACAGGTGCCTCGGTTGCTACTGCTTCTGTTTCAGTCGCTTCAGCCGGAGCCTCTTCTTCTTTCGCCGCATTCGCATCGAACGCAGCGCCCGGGAACGGAGCACCTTCAGGCATCGGCAGCTTCACTGCGTCCTGAACCATCAGCCAGCCATTCTTCGCACCGGGAACCGAGCCCTTGACGAACAGCAGGCCACGCTCCGCATCGGTGCGGACAATCTCGAGATTTTGCTGCGTGCGCTGGCGATCACCCATATGGCCCGCCATCTTCTTGCCCTTAAACACGCGGCCTGGATCCTGACGGTTACCTGTCGAACCATGCGAACGGTGCGAGATCGAAACGCCGTGAGTGGCGCGCAAACCGCCGAAACCCCAACGCTTCATAGCGCCTGCAAAACCCTTACCTTGCGTGTGGCCGGTAATGTCGACCTTCTGCCCATCCACGAAGTGCTCGGCAGAAATGGTCGTGCCAACCGGCATCAGACCCTCTTCGTTTTCGAGGCGGAATTCCGCCACGCGGCGCTTCAAAGGAACCTGAGCCTTCGCGAAATGTTCGCGTTGAGGCTTGGCAGTGTTTTTCTGTTTCGCTTCGCCGGAACCCACTTGCAGCGCAACATAGCCGTCGCGCTCCATCGTGCGGTGGGAAACAACCTGACAGTCTTCAAGCGCCAGAACGGTCACAGGTACGTGCCGTCCATCCTCCTGAAACAGGCGGGTCATCCCGACTTTTTTTGCGATCACGCCAGTGCGCATCGTCTTTAACTCCTACACAGAGGCACAAGAGGACCATCCTCAGGTGCGTGTTCAGCCCGAATTGTTATGCATCGCCCCGTCCGGGCTGAGTGCACCTTTATTGCAAAAGGTGCGAGACGGGAGACGCAGCCCGATCAAAAGACCGGCGGTATCTCTATGTCTGCGGACCTAAGGGGTAACCCCAAGGCCCAACTGGCTTACGCCAGTTTGATCTCAACATTCACGCCAGCAGCCAGATCAAGCTTCATCAAAGCATCAACCGTCTGGGCGTTTGGCTGCACAATGTCGAGCAGCCGCTTGTAAGTGCGCACTTCAAACTGTTCCCGCGACTTCTTGTCGATATGCGGGCCGCGGTTCACCGTGAACTTCTCGATACGCGTTGGCATGGGAATGGGGCCGCGAATGAGAGCACCCGTCCGGCGGGCCGTGTCTGCGATCTCGCCAGTTGCCTGATCGAGGACGCGGTGGTCGAACGCCTTAAGGCGAATACGGATACTCTGAGCTTCCATTACCTAATACCAATGCGAAAGAGCCGAAGGCCGGTTTCCCGAACCTCAAAACAAAAGGCCAGCCCCATCTGGTTGTCCCTGACGGGCGGCCTTTACAAAAATTGCGTGCGAGAGAACGAATCCCTCATGTGAGGCGCGCGTATACGGAGCGTGCTGGATTCTGGCAAGCCCTGTTTGAGGGGTTTTTTTGTGGGTGCGGTCAACATGTCCATGCTGACCTCGGTGCCAGCCTATCTCAAGCCCTTTCTCATCGGCCCAACCACCCTGTAATGATGGCGCCCTATCGTGTGGTTTGGTCAAAACAAAAAACGCGGAGCGGGCAGGTGCCGCTTATGCAAAAAAGAAGCCCGGCTCTCAACTAAGAGAACCGGGCGTCTTTTGTGTCATCCACCCTCGGTGAGGGCGGATGCAAAACCGCTTAGGCAGTGATCTTTGCAACCACGCCCGAACCAACGGTGCGGCCACCTTCGCGGATAGCGAAGCGCAGGCCTTCGTCCATGGCGATCGGTGCGATCAGCTTGACGTTGATCGTCACATTGTCGCCCGGCATCACCATCTCGGTGCCTTCAGGAAGGATCACTTCGCCGGTCACGTCAGTCGTACGGAAGTAGAACTGTGGACGGTAGTTGGCGAAGAATGGCGTGTGACGGCCACCTTCGTCTTTCGACAGAACGTAAACCTCTGCGCTGAACTCGGTGTGCGGCGTAACCGAACCGGGCTTCGCAAGAACCTGACCACGCTCAACCGCGTCACGCTCAACGCCGCGGATCAGCGCGCCGATGTTGTCGCCAGCTTCACCCGAATCGAGCAACTTGCGGAACATTTCAACGCCGGTCACGGTCGTCTTAGAAGTGTCCTTGATGCCAACGATTTCAACTTCGTCGCCAACATTCACAACGCCGGTCTCAACGCGGCCGGTGACAACCGTACCGCGACCAGAGATCGAGAACACATCCTCGATCGGCATGAGGAAGTCTTGATCAACCGGACGATCAGGCTGCGGGATGTTCTCATCAACAGCAGCCATCAGTTCCTTGATCGAGTTCTCACCGATTTCAGGATCACGACCTTCAAGCGCAGCCAGAGCCGAACCCTTGATGATGGCGATGTTGTCACCGTCAAAGCCGTACTCGCTCAGCAGTTCGCGAACTTCCAGCTCGACCAGCTCGAGGATTTCCTCATCGTCAACCTGATCAACCTTGTTCATATAAACAACCAGAGCAGGCACGCCGACCTGACGAGCAAGCAGGATGTGCTCACGGGTCTGCGGCATTGGGCCGTCAGCTGCGTTCACAACCAAAATAGCGCCGTCCATCTGCGCGGCCCCTGTGATCATGTTCTTCACATAGTCAGCGTGGCCTGGGCAATCGACGTGTGCATAGTGACGCGCATCGGTTTCGTACTCAACGTGAGCGGTCGAGATTGTGATCCCGCGCTCGCGCTCTTCAGGAGCCTTATCGATGTTGCCGAAATCGACAGCCGCGCCCTGAACCTTGGTGATAGCCGCAGTCAGAGTCGTCTTGCCGTGGTCAACGTGACCGATGGTGCCGATGTTGCAGTGCGGTTTATTCCGCTCAAACTTTTCCTTCGCCATTTTCTCAAATAACCTCTGTTAGAAATTTCGTATTTCGCCGGGAGAAAAGGCGGCCCCATGCGAATTAGGCGCCGCCCCTAGCCCGTCATGCCTGCTTAAGCAAGCTTCTCCTTGACCTCTTGCGCAACATTTGCGGGCACTTCGTCATAATGACTGAACTGCATCGTGTATTGCGCGCGCCCTTGGGTGAAGGAACGCAGCTCGTTCACATAGCCAAACATGTTGGCCAGCGGGACGAATGCCTCGACCGCTTGAGCGTTACCACGGCTGTCTGTGCCCTGGATTTGCCCGCGCCGCGAGTTGAGATCGCCAATCACGTCGCCGAGATAGTCTTCAGGTGTGACCACTTCAACCTTCATCACAGGCTCGAGCAGCTTGATGCCGCCGCGATCAGCTGCCTCGCGCATTGCGCCGCGACCGCAGATTTCAAACGCCACGGTGCTGGAGTCAACATCGTGATATTTGCCGTCGATCAGGCGGATGGTGAAGTCGATGATCGGGAAGCCCACGAGGTAGCCGCTTTCAGCCTGCTCGCGCATGCCCTTCTCGACAGACGGGATATATTCGCGCGGAATGTTGCCTCCCTTGATCTCGTCTTCGAAGATGATGCCCTGGCCGCGTTCACCTGGAGTGACGACAACCTTGGCTTCACCAAACTGGCCCGAACCACCCGACTGCTTCTTGTGCGTGTAAGTCAGCTCGATCTCGCGAGCCAGCGATTCGCGGTAGGCGACCTGCGGTGCACCGACATTCGCCTCGACCTTGAATTCGCGCTTCATACGGTCAACGAGAATGTCGAGGTGAAGCTCGCCCATTCCTTTGATGATCGTTTGGCCGCTTTCATGGTCGGTTGATACGCGGAAAGACGGGTCTTCCGCTGCGAGACGGTTGAGCGCAACACCCATCTTCTCTTGGTCAGCCTTGGTCTTGGGCTCAACCGACAGTTCGATAACCGGATCGGGAAATTCCATCCGCTCAAGAATGATCGGGTGTGCCGGATCGCACAGCGTATCGCCTGTGGTCGTCTCTTTGAGACCAGCGATAGCAACAATGTCACCGGCAAATGCCTCTTCGATGTCCTCACGATTGTTCGAGTGCATCAGCAGCATCCGGCCAATCTTTTCCTTCTTGTCCTTCACCGAGTTCTGAACCGAACCCTTGGCGAGTTTGCCGGAATAGATACGGGTAAAGGTGAGCGAGCCAACGAAGGGATCGTTCATGATCTTAAACGCCAGCGCGGAGAAAGGCTCGTCATCCGAAGACGGACGCGATTCCTCGCTCTCTTCCTTGCCCGGCACAATGCCCTTAATCGCCTCAACGTCGAGCGGCGATGGCATGTAATCAACCACAGCATCGAGCAAAGGCTGAACGCCCTTGTTCTTAAACGCCGAGCCGCACAGCACAGGCACAAAGCTCTGATTAAGCGTGCCCTTGCGGATCAGACCTTTGAGCGTTTGCGCGTCCGGTTCATTGCCCTCAAGATAGGCTTCCATCACGTCATCGTCTTGCTCAACCGCAAGTTCGATCAGCTTCTCGCGATATTCAGCAGCTTCTGCGGCCATATCGTCAGGGATCGGGCCGAACGCATATTCTGCGCCCAGATCTTCGTTCTTCCAAGTGATCGCACGCTGATTGACGAGGTCAACCAGACCTACCAGATTGGCCTCTGCGCCAATCGGCAGATACAAAACAGCAGGCGTTGCGCCCAAACGATCGATGATCGACTGCACGCAATATTTGAAGTCTGCGCCCGTGCGATCAAGCTTGTTGATGAAGCACATGCGCGGAACCGAATATTTGTCAGCCTGACGCCACACAGTTTCGGACTGCGGCTCAACGCCTGCAACACCGTCAAAGCACGCAACCGCGCCATCGAGCACGCGCAGCGAACGCTCAACTTCAATCGTAAAGTCGACGTGGCCGGGTGTGTCGATGATGTTGATCCGGTGCTTGGGCGAGTTTTCGCGCAGAGCCTTGGGATCTCCCATCGGGTCCATCGAGCCGTCTTCCGGGTTCCAGAAGCAGGTTGTCGCAGCAGACGTGATCGTGATCCCGCGCTCCTGCTCCTGCTCCATCCAGTCCATCGTCGCGGCGCCATCATGCACTTCGCCGATCTTGTAGGATTTGCCAGTGTAATAAAGGATGCGCTCGGTTGTGGTGGTCTTACCAGCGTCGATATGCGCCATAATCCCGATATTGCGATAACGCTCCAGCGGATATTCGCGGGCCATGTTCGTTTCCTTAAGGCTTGTCTGGGGGCCGAGCCTCTCTCGGTCAGCGCCCCATATAGTGTCTAATGTGACAGCGGGAAGACATGCCCGCCCGCTATCACCAATTCAAATCAACCAACGGTATTACCCGTGGGCCCGATGTTACCACCGGTAATGCGAGAAGGCGCGGTTGGCGTCAGCCATCCGGTGCGTATCCTCACGCTTTTTCACTGCATTGCCGCGATTGTTGGCTGCATCCATCAACTCAGACGACAGGCGAGCCGACATCGTGGTTTCAGGACGGCCCCGCGCAGCTGTGATCATCCAGCGGATCGCAAGCGCCTGGGCACGCTCGGGACGAACCTCGACCGGCACCTGATAAGTCGCACCACCAACGCGGCGGCTGCGGACTTCGACCTGCGGCTTCACATTGTTCAAGGCTTCGTGAAACAGCTGCACCGGATCGGTCTTGGCCTTGGCCTCCACCGTATCAAGCGCGCCATAAACAATCCGCTCTGCAGTGGACTTCTTACCGTCCAGCATGAGGTTGTTCATGAATTTCGACAGCACCTGATCACCGAACTTGGGATCAGGCAATATTTCCCGCTTAGGCGGCTGACGACGACGTGACATTTCTAACGTACTCCTTTGGAGTGCGGTGGCCCCGTCCGGGTCCACCTTGCGGCACCAGCCCGCTCCCCCACCCGGCCACCCAAAGACTACCTCGTATGGTGTCCGGGTCGGGGAGCGAGCCGCCGCCGCGCTAATTCTTACTTCGGACGCTTGGCCCCATATTTAGAACGCGACTGCTTGCGATCCTTCACGCCCTGCGTATCGAGCACGCCGCGCAGCACATGATAGCGCACACCGGGAAGGTCGCGCACACGGCCACCGCGAATAAGCACAACCGAGTGCTCTTGCAGATTGTGGCCCTCGCCCGGGATGTAAGAGATTACCTCACGCTGGTTGGTAAGGCGCACCTTGGCAACCTTGCGAAGCGCAGAGTTCGGCTTCTTCGGCGTCGTCGTGTAGACCCGTGTGCAAACACCGCGCTTTTGCGGGTTCGCTTCCATCGCCGGGACCTTCGACTTGGCCACTTGAGGCTTGCGGCCCTTGCGGACCAGCTGGTTAATCGTTGGCATAACTTCTCACTTCGTT
>CAZJAG010000067.1:0-12982 GCA_964543735.1 uncultured Porphyrobacter sp.
GTCTGCACCCAGCTCGCCTCGTCATTGGCGGCGAGCGCGTCCAGATCATGCGGTGTGCTTTCCGGATCATCGACCCATTCGCGCAAGGACGGCCCGCCATTGATCACATCAATCGCCAGCACATCATCGGTGTATTCATATTTGAAATCCTTGCCGCGCCACAGCTCGTAATCGGGATAAAGCCGCCGGATCGCTTTGAAAGCGAGTGCCTGCAAGCGCCACGGCCTGAACGCCTCATGGCCATATTGCGGCCCTTCCGCATGCACCATCAGCGCATTGCAAAGCTTACCTTGATGCTTGTGAAAAGTCGGCTCAAACCAGCAGTCTCGCAGGATACATCCCGCCAGCCATTCGGGTGCGAGCTTGCCCATTTCCGCCAGCACAGCCTTCGCGTCCAGATCGGGCGCACCGAACAGGACCTCTAGCGGGCGCGTCGTCCCCCTCCCCTCGCTCACGCTTGCGCCTTCGATCATCACAGTGCCCGCATAGGCGCGCGCCATATTGAGCGAGGCGGCATTGGGTGACGGGTTGATCCAGATGCGTTCCGGCGGCCAGCCATAGCCCGGCCCCTCGGGATGCCAGCCCTGCATTGCGATGACTTTATAATCCACATCGAGCTCGAAATGCTCGACAAACCAATGCCCCATCTCGCCCATCGTCAGCCCGTGGCGCATCGGCATGGGAGCAGCGCCAACGAAGCTCTCATGCCCGGGAATGAGCAAAGTGCCCTCAACCGGACGGCCAGCGGGATTGGGCCTATCAAGCACCCATACCTCTTTGCCGTGCTTCGCCGCTTCTTCGAGCAGGTAAAGCAGCGTAGTGACGAAAGTGTAGATGCGGCAGCCCAGATCTTGCAGATCGAACAGGAACACGTCCGCGCTCGACATCATCTGGCCGCTTGGCCGGCGCACTTCGCCATAGAGCGAGAAAACGGGGATGCCATATTGCGCATCCATCTCGTCCGCCGTTTCGACCATATTGTCCTGCTTGTCGCCTTTCAGCCCATGCTGCGGGCCAAAGGCGCTGGTGACATTTACCCCGGCGGCGATCAGCGCATCCAGAGAGTGCGTGAGATTTTCAGTGACGCTGGCTGGATGTGCCACCAGTGAAACGCGCTTGTCCTCTAACCCTTTGAGCAGCTCACGCTCGGCCAGCAGGCGGTCAATTCCAAATTTCACAGTCATTATGCGCGATCCACGATTTTTGTGCGGCAAGCCTCGGAATGAAACTCAGGCTTGCCGGGAGGAAAGCCCAGCGCCCAAAACTGGATATTGCCAGAGGCATCCTCAACAATGGCATTCAGCGCGACTTGCGCGGGATCGGGCAATTGGCTGGCAATGCTCGCCTTTAAGATCAGTTCATTGTCCGAATGAGAGCAGGCTAGCGATATTGCATCAACCGGCGCATCGCGCATCCCTTCGCGAAAGCTGTCAAAGTCATAGCAGGCCCAGCGGCTAGACGGCGAGAGGTTGAACTCGCGATAATATGTCCCGCCAACCGGCTGCCAGAAGATTTCAAAACAGGTGGTCTTCCACAAATCATCTTCGCGCGCGGGCGGCTTGTGCTGGGGGATTTTGATGCGGCTCATATCGCCTTCGAGACGAAATTCGGCATCGCAGCCGGATGAGGTCGCGCGGACATCGGCGGTAACGGCCTTGATCGGGCCAAGGTCGCATGTGCGGTGGAGCATTAGTGGTATCATGGAATGAAGTCCTATGGATGTGTGCTTGGCCAAGCAAGAGCGTTACACACAGACTTACATGAGGGCAAAAGCGCTGCTAGAGGCCGTGCCAAGATGACTTACAAATCCGATCTTCTCAATCTTCTGTCCGAACGCGGGCACCTTCACCAGATTACGGATGCTGGAGCGCTCGACGCGCTGGCCGCCAAGCAAGTGGTAACCGGTTATGTCGGGTTCGACCCCACCGCGCCAAGTCTCCATATTGGCAATCTCGCCTCGATCATGCTCCTGAAGCGGTTGCAGGATGCAGGGCACCGTCCAATTGTGATTATGGGTGGCGGCACGGCAAAGGTTGGCGATCCATCGGGCCGTGACGAGACACGGCTTTTGATGACCGACGAACGCCTCGCCAGCAATATTGCGGGAATTAAAGGAAGCTTTGAACGCATCTTGCGCTTTGATAATAGCGAAAGCGGCGCACTGCTGATCAACAATGACGATTGGTTGTCCAAACTCGGCTATGTTGAGCTGCTGCGCGATGTCGGCCCGCATTTCACTATCAATCGGATGCTTACCTTTGACTCGGTGAAGCTGAGGCTCGATCGCGAACAACCGCTAAGCTTCCTCGAATTTAATTACATGATCATGCAGGCCTATGACTATCTCGTGCTCGCGCGCGATTATGATTGCCGCTTGCAACTGGGCGGCAGCGATCAATGGGGCAATATCGTCAACGGGATTGAGCTGAACCGGCGAATTGATGCGCGCGAAGTCTACGGCTTTACCGCGCCGCTGATCACGCGCGCGGATGGCGCGAAGATGGGCAAGAGCGTGGACGGGGCGATCTGGCTCAATGAAAGCGAGCTGCCCGCTTATGACTTCTGGCAATATTGGCGCAACACGGATGACCGCGATGTGGGCAAATTCCTCAAGCTGTTTACCGATCTGCCGCTTGACGAGATCGCGCGGCTTGAGGCGCTCGAAGGGGCAGAGATCAATGATGCGAAGGTCATCCTCGCTAATGAAGTGACCAAAATGGTGCGCGGCGAGGATGCGGCGACAGCGGCGGAGACAACAGCCAAAGACACCTTTGCCGGCGGCGGTGCTGGAGAAGACTTGCCCACTTTATCCGTCGGCGAAGAAGGCATGCGGATCGGCGCTGCGCTGACCGCAATTGGCTTTACTGCAAGCAATGGAGAAGCCAAGCGCAAGCTTGCTGAAGGCGCCGTGCGTGTGGATGACGAGGTGGTCAAAGACCTCGGCTTTGTCATTTCACCGCCCGCTAATGCACAAGTAAAACTCTCACTCGGCAAAAAGAAACACGGCCTCATCTCCCAGTAATTCTCACTATGGGACAAGCTGTCCCGAAACGGGATGCAGCGGCTTTACGAAATATCAGCCTTTCCAGTCCATTAGGGGTTTACTCGAATTCCAATGGAGGTCCGATCATCGTGGCAGCTGGAGCAAATCTGAGCGTTACCGAACTGCGCAATGCCGCGCGGCATACGGTCGATTTCTCGGTTATCGCCGAGCATCATAAGCATGGTGATACCAAATTGCATATCGCCAATTTGTCAGCTCATGGGTTCATGATCGACGATGCCAATGATGTGGCGCGTGGCGACCGCATTATCATTCGTCTGCCGATTGTTGGCCGGATTGAAGCTTATGCAATCTGGATCAAGGAAAATCGCGCCGGCTTCCAATTCGAACGGATTCTTCGCCTCGACGATTTCATGGATATCGTGGACGAATTGCAACCCAACGCCCGCCATCGCCAGAAAGGCTAATCGGTGCGCGCTCTGAGCGCGACAATAGAACTGCTGGCTTGGCATCGCGCACACGCAATGCCATGGCCAATGGGTGAGCGATAATCCACCCGAACCTGCTTCATCCAAGATAGATGCACCGCATCCAATGCGGATAGCCAATTACCGCGCCTATTGGATTGCGCGGCTTACGATGACGCTGGCGCAATACGCCATGCTGCTGATCATCGCTTGGCAGACCTACAACATGGCGCGCGACAGCGGGATGAGCATCGCGGGCGCTTCTGGCCAGCTGGCCTTGATTGGCCTCTTGCAATTCCTGCCCTTATTTGTCCTCACGCCCTTTGTGGGTCTGGCCGCTGACCGGTTCGACCGGCGAAATATTGCGCGGCTAACCGTGCTGCTTCAGCTGATTTGTGCGACAACATTGGGATGGCTCACTTGGGCTGAAGCCATCTCGATCCCGCTCATTCTTGGAATTGCGATCCTCTTGGGCATAGCGCGTGCATTCAACGGGCCTGCGCTATCCGCATTGGCTCCCAATCTTGTGCCAAAAGAGGTTCTACCCACCGCAATTGCGCTGTCATCAATCGGGTGGCAAGTAGGCATGCTGGGCGGGCCGGGTATCGCGCCCGTGCTCTACCGGATCGCGCCTGCCTTGCCCTACGCTGTCGCAGCTGTGCTTCTGACCATCTCGATCAGCGCGCTTACTTTTATTGGCAAAGTCCCGCAGCCTGCCTTGCGCAAAGATGTGCGCCCAATTGGTCAGATATTGGACGGACTATCTTATGTGGCGCGCAACAAAATGGTCTTGGGCGCAATCACGCTCGATCTGTTTGCCGTTTTTCTCGCCGGTGCAGGCGCGCTCCTGCCCGCCTTTGCGCGAGACATCTTGCAAGTGGGCGAAGCAGGATTGAGCTTGCTTGCCCCTGCCCCCGCTGTTGGCGCGGCGCTCACCGCGCTCTATTTTTCCTTCTTTCCATTGAAGAGCAACGTCGGGCCGAAAATGCTCATCGCTGTTGCAGCGTTTGGATTGGCAACGATCATCTTTGGCCTGTCCCGCTCGCTCCCCTTGAGCATTGCAATGCTGATGATTGCAGGAGCAGCCGACATGTTCAGCGTCTATATCCGCCAATCACTGATCCAGCTGCACACACCCGATGACAAGCGCGGGCGCGTTTCCTCCGTCTCTTTGATGACGATCAGCGCGTCCAACGAAGGCGGCGATGCGTTTTCTGGCGGATTGGCATTTGTTATCGGCCCTGTCGCAGCTGTCATCACTGGCGGTGTCGGCGCCATTGTAACCGTTCTGGTCTGGGCACGAATCTTCCCTGTGTTGAGGACAACAAAGACCTTCGATCCTCCGCCAGAACTGCTAGATACTGAAACAGCATCGAAAAATCAGGAGAGCTAAGCCATGAAAGCTGCAAATGTCCTCGAAACGATTGGCGGCACGCCGCATATCCGATTGAGCAAACTCTTCCCCAATCATGAGGTATGGGTGAAGTCTGAGCGTTCCAATCCCGGCGGATCGATCAAGGACCGGATTGCGCTTGCGATGGTCGAGGATGCCGAGAAATCCGGCGCGCTCAAAGCGGGCGGCACAATTGTTGAGCCGACCAGCGGTAACACCGGTATTGGCCTCGCGATGGTTGCCGCGGTCAAGGGCTACAAGTTGGTGCTTGTCATGCCGGAATCGATGTCGCTCGAGCGGCGGCGTTTGATGCTCGCCTATGGCGCGACCTTCGATCTCACACCCAAGGAAAAGGGGATGAAAGGCGCGATTGAGCGTGCCAGCGAATTGGTCGAGCAGACCGACGGTGCGTGGATGCCATCGCAGTTTGACAATCCCGCCAATGTCGCGGTTCATGTCGCGACAACATCAAAAGAAATTCTTGAAGATTTTGCAGACAGCCCACCCGCTGTAATGATCACGGGTGTTGGCACAGGCGGACATCTGACGGGCTGTGCGCAAGAGCTGAAGAAGCACTGGCCAGATATGAAAGCTTACGGTGTTGAGCCAGAGCTTTCGCCCGTCATCAACGGCGGGGAGCCGGGCCCTCACCCTATCCAAGGGATTGGCGCAGGCTTTATTCCGGGCAACCTACACACCGACAGCATTGATGGAGCAATTGCCGTCGATGCCGAGGATGCGAAGGAAATGGCGCGCCAATGTGCCGCCACAGAGGGCTTGCTGGTCGGCATCTCGTCGGGCGCAACGCTGGCAGCGATTGCGAAGACCCTGCCCGATCTGCCCGAAGGCACGCGCGTGCTGGGCTTCAATTATGATACGGGTGAGCGCTATCTCTCCGTCCCTGAATTTCTCCCCGTGGAATAGCGACAACCGCGCGCACACAAGAGAAAGGGCCCCGAGGATCGCTCCTTGAGGCCCTTTTCTTTGCCAGCCTTTGATATCAGGCTGCGGTTGCGAAAGCATCTTCGGGCAGAGCCATCATGTTCTCGCTGCCAGCCTCCAGCTTACGGCGAAGCGCGCCTGCATCAGGCAGGAACCGCTCGCCATAATACGCCATCGAAGTCAGCTTGGCTTCGTAGAATGCCTTGTCTTCAGGAGCCGCGCCAAGCGCTTCGTGAGAGACCTTGCCCATCCGCAGCCACATCAGGCCAAGCGTCACAATGCCCATGATATGCATATAGTGATGCGCACCCGCGCCCAGATGATTGGGGTTTTGCATTGCGTTTTGCATAAACCACATGGTCGCAGCCTTCTGCTCACCCAAAGCCTTCTCAAGCTTTTCGGCATAGCCAGCCAACGCTTCATTGCCCTTGGCCGCTGCGATTTCCTCATCAACCATGGCAAAGAAGGCCTGGATCGCAGCGCCGCCATTGCTAGCGAGCTTGCGGCCGCACAGATCCATCGCCTGCACCCCATTGGTACCCTCGTAGATCATCGCAATCCGGCTATCGCGCACGAACTGCTCCATGCCCCATTCGGTCACATAGCCATGGCCGCCAAAGACCTGCTGCATATTGTTGGCAATGTCATAGCCCTTGTCCGTGCCATAACCTTTGATCACAGGAGTAAGCAGGCTGATCATCTGGTCCGCCTCTGCGCGCTCTTCCTCTGTCTGCGCCTTGTGCGAGAGATCAACCTGCAAAGCGCCCCACAGGCACAAGGCACGCATCGCTTCGTTGAACACCTTGCCGTCCATCAGCATCCGGCGAACGTCGGGGTGAACGAAGATCGGGTCAGCTTTCGCTTCCTTGTCAGCCGGACCTGTAAGCGCGCGGCCTTGGCGGCGGTCTAGCGCATAGGCAACGGCGTTTTGATACGCGACCTCTGCCTGCGCATAGCCTTGCATACCAACGCCCAGACGCGCTGCGTTCATCATCACGAACATAGCGGCAAGGCCCTTGTTCTCCTCGCCCACCATGTATCCGGTTGCGCCGTCATAGTTGAGTACGCAGGTCGCATTGCCGTGAATGCCCATCTTCTTCTCAATCGAGCCGCACGAGACACCATTGCGCTCGCCCGGTTCGCCATTCTCGTCGAGGAGAAATTTGGGAACGATAAAGAGCGAGATGCCTTTTGATGAGTCAGGCGCGCCCGGTGTCTTCGCCAGCACAAGATGGATGATGTTGCTGGTGAGGTCATGCTCGCCGGCCGAGATGAAAATCTTGGTGCCAGTGATCGAGTAAGAACCATCGGCTTGCGGCTCTGCCTTGGTGCGGATCATCCCCAGATCCGTGCCGCAATGCGGCTCTGTCAGGTTCATCGTGCCCGACCATTCCCCTGAAATCATCTTGGGCAGATAAGTGTCTTTCTGCTCCTGTGATCCCGCCGCCTCAATCGCGGCAGTCGCGCCATTGGTAA
Source organism: uncultured Porphyrobacter sp. (assembly GCA_964543735.1). Taxonomy (GTDB): domain Bacteria; phylum Pseudomonadota; class Alphaproteobacteria; order Sphingomonadales; family Sphingomonadaceae; genus Erythrobacter. Next base: position 7,283 of record CAZJAG010000067.1, read on the forward strand.
GGCCGGGATACATGCCAAACGCCTGGTTGGCCGTTCCGGTAAATTCCTCGACCACAAAGCCGAGCACATGCGGCATGCCCTGTCCGCCAAACTCTTCCGGCTTGGCAATCGTGCCCCAACCGCTTTCGACATAGGCTTCGTAAGCTTCCTTGAAACCTTCAGGTGTGGTCACCGATCCATCGTCATGGCGCGTGCAGCCTTGCTCGTCACCAATCTGGTTGAGCGGCGCAAGCACCTCTGAGCAAAACTTGCCCGCCTCGTTGATCACAGTGTCGATCATGTCGGGCGTAGCGCTCTCAAAACCGGGCAGATTGCCGTAGCTGGCGAGATCAAGCATCTCGTTGACGATAAAGCGCGTGTCCCGCGTAGGAGCTGTATATGTAGGCATTGTGGTTCCCTCGATCAGAGTAGGTTGAAATCAGTTTCAGGAATTGGATTTGCCAAGATCAAGATTTTCGATCTCGGTTATAAAGTCGCTCAGCTCCTTAATCGACGAATCAATATCGGCGCGCTGACGTTTAAGTTTGGCAACATGGGCACGGCAGCGTTCAACGGTGACGCGGCGTTGCTCGACACGGCCATCATCGAGATCATACAAATCGATCATCTCCCGGATTTCGGTCAGGCTGAAGCCGACATTCTTTGCTCGCATAATCCATGCAAGGCGCGCCCGATCACGCTTGGAATAGACGCGGGTCAGCCCCACCCTCGCAGGTGAAATGAGGCCCTCGTCCTCATAAAAACGCAGCGCCCTTGCAGTGCAACCGAATTCTGTTGTGAGATCGGAGATGGAGAACTGCTCGCGCGAATGCTTGTCTGGACGATCGAGATGCGCCCTTCCGTGCTCGGGAGAGGTGTCGGTGTCTTTTTGGGTTGCAGTGCTAGTAGCCATGAAACGGCTTCTAGCTTACCTTTACGTTAGCGTCAATCCTTGACCTTTACGAGAGTGTCATTGTCCAAGATGCGATAAAAACAGCTGGTGGCGCCGGTATGGCAGGCCGGCCCTTTCGGCTCGACCACCAAGACCAAAGCGTCCTGATCGCAATCCACCCGAATCTGTTTGACATGGAGCGTGTTTCCCGAGGTCTCTCCCTTTTGCCAAAGAGATTGCCGCGAACGCGACCAGAAATGCGCAATGCCGGTTGCGCATGTCTTTGCCAGCGCCTCTTCATTCATAAACGCCACCATCAAAACCTCTTTGCTGGTAGAATCGCTGACAACTGCCGTTAGAAGCCCTGCCGAATCAAACTTCGGCATGAAGCGATGGCCGCTTTCACGGGCGGCCTTGATGTCTTCAGAGCTGCTCAAACTTCGATCCTTGCTGTGAGATGAGTGTAAAATGCGATGGTTTGTTGCATGATAACCACAGATTTGTCTGAAAATCCAAACTTGGCGAAAATGACTCTTTGATGAATGCGGCTGCAATGAGACACATGTTGCACGCGCCCTTAGGGGTACGTCGACCTTATACCAATGCATTTTAATATGCGAGGTTCAGGGGTATCCGAAACGCGGACCGTCATGGGGGTGACGAGCGCGATCGGAAATACGATGAGGGATAGAACCCTTGGCGACTATCAAAGGGGGACAGTCGCCTTGGCTCCTTTAGCGGGGAGCGGGTTCAAAACAATTCGTCACGTGGCGCCCGGGGCTTAGCGGCCTCGGGCGTTTCGTTTTTCAGAGCGCCTATAACACTCGCGCAAAGCAAGCGATCCGCACCGATCGGGCACCCACTTTCAGCAATGCAGAAACACAAATGTCGCTCGTCGCACCGCTGGTCAAAACGTCATCGACCAAGATCACATCGCGCCCGTTTAACGCCAAATGCCGCGATTTTCGCGCCAAAATTGCCCCATTTAGCGCTTTTTCGCGCTCTTTTTGCCCCAAACCTCCCAAAGATGGCGTCATTTTGCGCCTAACAAGAGCATCAATCGCCAACTCGCCCTTGTCCAGATTGGCCAGCTCGCGTGCCAGCAATCCTGCCTGATTATAGCCCCGCTTCCAGAGCCTAAGCGGATGCAGAGGCACCGGAACCAGCAGTGGCGGCTTTCCACCATCTGAAATTGCTTCGGGAAGGCGCGCCGCCATCATCTTCGCCAGCATCCGCGCGAGCGCGATCTTACGGCCATGTTTGAATGCAAGGATCAGCTTGCGCGAGGCATCATTGTATTTCGTCGCCGCATAAATTCCCGCGTGTAAGGGCGCTCTGGCGACACAATGTCCGCATTGCTTTGGGCCTCCATGATCTTGTGGCAATGGCGCCTGGCAGGAGATGCACTGAGGATCAGCAGGGATTTCCAACTCTCCCCAGCAATCGAGGCACAACCCCTCTTGCCGCCCCAAACCATCGCCGCACAAAGGGCAGCGCGGGGGATAAAGCAGATCGACCAAGGGCGCGAGACCATCGCTTAGATGCTGGGCGGCGTTCATTGAGTGTATGCTGCACCCCTTGCGCCCGTGGTGCAAGCGCGGCAGGGGCATTGGCGATGCAATCGGTTCCCAACATCTTCTCAGCGAAGCGACGCGGCGCTGTGCGCCAACGCGCGCAGGGCTTGCAATCGCGAGCAAGCGAGCCTGCCAAATGGCTTGGTGCTGCCATGATCGAAGATACGCAAGACCGCCTCGATTTTATGCAATTGGAACCGACACGCGCTTTGGTCTTGGGGCCGATGGCGGACACGCTCGCCCTGCCAGCATCATGCGAGGATTGTTCGCGCCTCGAACATATGGATCAGGCACAACCCATTGCAGGTGCGCCCTATGATCTTATTGTCTCTCTCGGTCAGCTCGATACGGTCAATGATCTGCCAGGAGCGCTGCTTCACGCATGCAATGCCTTGAGCGAAGGGGGTGTATTCATCGCACAAATGCTGGGCGCTGGAACGCTTGGGATCTTGCGCGACCTTCTGCTTGAAGCTGATCGAGACCGCCCTGCTGCGCGCATCCATCCGCAAGTCGATAACCGCGCTGCGACCGGCCTGCTGCAACGCGCTGGTTTTTCCAAGCAAGTGGTCGATCAATATCCGCTTTCGGTATCCTACACAGAACTTGGCACGCTTATACGCGATCTGCGCGAGCAAGGGCTGACCAATCAGCTTTCCGATCCGCCGCCGCCGCTTTCTCGCGAGGCTTGGAAGCGCGCCGAGGAGGCGTTTGGCGCGCTCAAGGACGCACAAGGCCGCGTGACCGAGAGTTTCGAGATATTGGCGCTGACAGGCTGGCGTTGAGTATCCGCGAGCGGTGCAGCGAAGCCTAACGAAGCGACGCCTGCGCCGCCGCCAACCTTGCAATCGGCACGCGATAAGGTGACGCACTGACGTAATCGAGGGCCACCTTCTCACAAAACGCAATCGAGGCGGGATCGCCCCCATGCTCGCCGCAAATGCCCAGCTTGATATCAGGGCGTGTCGCCCTTCCCCGCTCGGCGGCCAACTCGACAAGCTGTCCCACTCCGTCAACATCCAGGCTGACGAAAGGATCGCGCGGGAAGATGCCCTTCTCCACATAAGGCGCGAGGAAACGTGCGCTATCATCACGGCTCACGCCCAAGGTGGTCTGCGTGAGATCATTGGTGCCGAAGCTGAAGAATGCACCTTCCTCGGCAATTTCCTTCGCCATCAAAGCCGCCCGTGGCAGCTCAATCATCGTCCCCACGAGATATTCAATTGTGGTTCCGGTTTCCGCGAAAACCTCAGCCGCTACTTTGTCGACCAGCGCTTTGAGCAATTCCAGCTCGCGCCGTGTCGCGACCAGCGGGATCATCACTTCAGGGATCGGAGCCTCGCCCGAAGTCTTGGCAACTTCGCAAGCAGCCTCGAAGATCGCACGCGCCTGCATCTCGTAAATCTCGGGGAAGGTAATTCCCAAACGGCACCCGCGATGTCCCAGCATCGGGTTAAACTCGTGCAATTCGCCGGCACGGCGTTTGAGGTGGTCAACACCCAATCCGGTCGCATCAGCAAGCTCGGCAAATTCAGCATCGCCATGCGGCAAAAACTCATGCAGCGGCGGGTCAAGCAGACGGATGGTGCAAGGAAGCCCCGTCATCACTTCAAAAATCGCTTTGAAGTCGGTGCGCTGTTCGGGCAGCAATTTGGCAAGAGCATCACGCCGCCCAGCCTCGTCATCGGCCAAGATCATCTGGCGCACTGCACTAATCCGCGCGGCATCAAAGAACATATGTTCAGTGCGGCATAGCCCAATGCCTTCTGCGCCGAACTGGCGCGCCCTTGCGCAATCATCGGGCGTTTCGGCATTGGTGCGCACCCGCATCCGGCGGTACTTGTCCGCCCATTCCATCAGCGTGCCAAAGTCGCCTGCAAGCTCTGGTTCAATCGTCGCAACTTCGCCTGCCATCACTTGCCCGTTCGAGCCATCAAGCGTGACCACATTGCCCTCTTTCAGCTCGTGAAAACCGATCTTCAATGTGCGCGATTGCATATCAATCGAGACAGCAGACGCGCCCGAAACGCATGGCCGCCCCATCCCGCGAGCGACAACTGCCGCGTGTGACGTCATGCCGCCACGCGCTGTGAGAATGCCTTGCGCTGCATGCATCCCATGAATGTCCTCAGGAGACGTCTCGACCCGTACCAGCACCACTTTCTCGCCGCGTTCGGCAAGCTGCTCTGCCTTGTCAGCATCGAGCACGATCTGGCCCGAGGCCGCACCCGGCGAAGCTGGCAAGCCTGTCGTCAAAACATCGCGCTTAGCCTCAGGGTCAAGCGTTGGGTGCAGCAATTGGTCGAGCGCCATGGGATCGACGCGCAGGATCGCTTCCTTCTCGTCAATCAGTCCCTCGCCCACCATCTCGACCGCCATCTTGAGCGCAGCCTTGGCCGTTCGCTTGCCTGATCGGGTTTGCAGCATCCACAATTTGCCCTGCTGCACAGTGAACTCGATATCCTGCATGTCGCGATAGTGGTTTTCAAGCAGGTCAAAGACACGCGCCAGCTCGCCATAGGCATCGGGCATCGCCTCTTCCATGCTGAGCGGCTTGGCACTTGCTGCCTCGCGCGCAGCCTTGGTCAAATATTGTGGTGTGCGAATGCCAGCGACCACATCCTCCCCTTGAGCATTGATCAGATATTCGCCGTAATAGGCCCGCTCGCCCGTCGCCGGATCGCGCGTAAACGCAACGCCCGTGGCAGAAGTGTCGCCCATATTGCCGAACACCATAGCCTGCACATTGACCGCCGTGCCCCAATCAGAGGGGATGTCATTCAAGCGGCGATAAACTTTCGCGCGGTCCGCATCCCAGCTGTCAAATACGGCCGCAATCGCGCCCCAGAGCTGCTCGGTCACATCTTGCGGGAATGGCCGGCCCAGCTCAGCCTCAGCGATGGACTTGAACTGTTTGACCAGCTCTTTCCAGTCATCCGCTTCAAGCTCGGTATCGGCGTAAAAGCCCTTGTCCTCTTTCGCGATTTCGAGCGCTTCTTCGAACAGCCCATGATCAAGGCCGAGCACAACATCGGAATACATCTGGATGAAGCGGCGATAGCTGTCCCAGGCAAAGCGCTCGTCCCCCGAAGTCGCCGCCAGCCCCGCGACAGTCTCATCGTTCAGACCAAGGTTGAGAACCGTATCCATCATGCCGGGCATCGAGACCCGCGCGCCCGAACGCACGGAGACGAGCAGCGGATCGCCTGCATCGCCGAAGCTTTTGCCAACGGTCGCCTCGATATGGGCGAGCGCCTT
>CAZJAG010000068.1:0-11484 GCA_964543735.1 uncultured Porphyrobacter sp.
CCATTTTCCTACTTTGCGAAAATGTGCCTAATTATCAGGTCTTTCATCCGAATCCAACTTGAGGGTTCGACTGCGAAATTTCGAAAGGCCTGCATGTCATGACTGCTCCCAATTCCAAAGCCGCTATCCTTGACACTTTGCTTGCCAATGCGCGCAAGCTGATCGGAAATGCGCCCTCAAAAGAGGCCAACAAGCCCGGCGCGAAGACCTCCCGTAAGAGCGCCACTAAGAGCGCCCCAAGGAAGACCCGCAAAAGCTCCAAGAAAGTTGCGAAATCCAAGGCCGCGAAACCCAGCGCAAAGACCGCTTTGGACCGCGCGGCGAGCGCCCTTTGGAAGGGCGAAGAAAATTTACCCTTAGACAGTGCCCCATGTGCGTCCAACAAACCCGCAAAGAAAGCGAAAAAGCCGCGCAAAAAGGCGTCCAAACCCGCTTCGGCAAAACCGGTGCGCAAACGCGACATTCGCACGATTGGCAAGGCGGGCGAGGCGCTCATCAAAAAGTATGAAGGCTGCGCGCGGCTGCGCAAGGATGGTCTTGTCGAAGCATATCCCGATCCCGGCACAGGCGGCAAGCCATGGACAATCGGATGGGGTGCAACCGGCAAGGGTATTGGTCCGGGCACGGTGTGGACACAGAAGGAATGCGATGCGCGCTTAACCCGTGATCTGATCCGCTATGCCCGCGATGTGGCCCGCGCCTTGGGTGATGCGCCGACCTCTCAGGCGCAATTCGATGCCATGGTCAGCTTTCACTACAATACCGGCGCGATTGGCCGCGCGACTTTGACGCGCAAGCACAAGGCAGGCGATTTCGATGGTGCTCGCAAGGAGTTTGCCCGCTGGAACAAGGCAGGCGGACGCACGCTCAAAGGATTGGTTCGGCGGCGCGCTGAAGAAACCAAGCTTTACGCTAAAGGCTAGCTAACAGGGTTCGGGATCTCGATCTTGGTCAGCTGCCCCGGAGTACCAACTGGCTCGCCCGTATTGGCTGGCGCGGTGGCTTTGCGCGGTTTGGTGGCATTGGCGATCAATCGCGTCTGCTCTTCCTCGCTCAGCCGTTGCCAGCCATCGCGGCCCAGTTTCTCGATCGGGCGATAGCGCACCTTATATTGCATGCGCGGCGAGCCTTCGACCCAATAGCCAAGATAGACATAGGGCAGGCCATCGGCCTCTGCACGGCGAATATGATCGAGGATGATGTAATTGCCCAATCCCTCGCGCGCGGTATGCTCAGGATCGTAAAAGCTGTAGATCATCGAGAGGCCGTCAGCCTGCCGGTCAGTGAGGCAAGCGCCCACCAAGCGGCCCGGGCTGCCGTCGGGCAAAGGCTCGCGATATTCGACCAAGCTGCTGGTGACGGGCGTATGCTCGACCATGTCGGCATAATCCATCTCGTCCATGGCGGCCATGCCGCCTTCGGGATGGCGCTGATTGAGATATTTGAGCAGCAGCTCGAACTGTTCATCGGTCGCCCAAGGGCGGCATTCGGTCGCGATCAGATCACCATTGCGGCGAAGGTTGCGGCGCTGGGTTTGCGATGGGCGGAATTCATTGGCGACCACGCGGACAGAGACGCAGGCCTGGCAATCAATGCAGCTGGGGCGATAAGCAACCGTCTGGCTGCGGCGGAAACCGATCCGTCCAAGCGCCTCGTTCAACTGGTCTGCATGCGGGCCCTTAAGCTCGGTGAAGACCTTGCGCTCGCTCCGCCCCGGCAAATAGGGGCAAGGCGCAGGGCTCGTCACGAAAAAGCGCGGGAAGCGGAGTGGAGCTGTCACGGGTCCTCGCTAAGGGCTTACAAACACACGCGCTCAGCCCTCTTCCGCGGACTGCGCAACAAAGGATTGAATATGCACAAAAGAGGGCTTTGATTAAAGGGCATTAACCACCAATAGGGTCCAAAACCGTCCATTTTTGGCCAGTTCTGTAACGCGATTTCACAAGTCTGCGGCCCGATTGGCGGATTAACCAACTCGCTTTGCCATGATCGCGCACCAGACCGGTTTGCGATTCGCGCGCAGCATGCCGCTGATCAATTCAGCTCGACCTGCTCGACATTATAGCCCTTGCCGCGCAAGGTGGAGGTCAACGCATCGAGCTGCTCACGGTCACGCGCTTCGCATTCGATATCGGTGATCAGGCCCTTGGCAGGCAGGCCGGTGAAGATGCGTTGGTGGTAAATCTCGATAATATTGACATTGTGCGCATCAAACTCGCGCATCACTTTGAACAGAGCGCCGGGGCGATCCTGCAATGTGATCCGCAGCCGCGCCAGCCGCCCCTGCCGCGCCAGATCGCGCAGCAAAACATTGGCGAGCAGGCGCGTGTCGATATTACCGCCGCACAAAACCAGCCCGATATTCTTGTCGGCAAAGCGGCGCGGATTGGCAAGCACAGCTGCAAGGCCAGCAGAGCCAGCGCCCTCCACCACGGTCTTCTCGATCTGGAGCAATAAAGATACCGCACGCTCGATCGCGTTTTCAGGAACCAGCACAATGTCATCAACTAGACTGTCGACAATCCAAGAGGTGAACTCGCCCGGCTGCTTGACCGCGATCCCTTCAGCCAGAGTATCACCGCCGCATTGCAGCGCCTCGCCTTTCACCTTGCCATACATGCTGGGGTAGAGCGCGGCCTGCACGCCGATCACGTCAATCTCAGGCTTGAGCGCGCGGGTGACAGTCGCCATCCCGCTGATCAGCCCGCCTCCGCCAATCGGCGTCACGATGCAGTCGAGATTGTCGCATTCCTCGAGCATCTCAAGCGCGACAGTCCCTTGGCCAGCTGCGACATCTGGATCATCAAAAGGATGCACAAAGGTAAGGCCCAGCTCCTCTTCCAGCTTGAGGGCATGGGCATAGGCTTCGTCAAATGTCTCGCCCTCGAGCACAACCTTACCGCCCACACTCTCGGTCTGCATGACCTTTACCGTTGGCGTTGTCCGCGGCATGACGATTGTCACCGGCACGCCCAGCCGGGTGCCATGATAGGAAAGCCCTTGCGAATGATTGCCAGCAGAGGCCGCGATCACCCCGCGTTCGCGCTTCGCCCGATCCATCAGCAATAGCGCGTTGAGCGCGCCGCGCTCCTTATAGGCTGCGGTGAATTGCAAATTCTCGAACTTCAGCCAGATATTCGCGCCAGCAATGTTCGAGAGCGTTTGCGAATGCATCATCGGCGTGCGCACCACCGCATCGCCAATCCGCTTTTGCGCGGCTTTGACATCATCCAAGGTCAGCGCAGCGAGCGCGGCATCGGCGGTCTTGAAGGCATTAGGCTTGGTCATAACGCCAGCCGCGTTAGGCTCTCGCAACAGCCTTCGCAATGCAAATAGGCTTGCAACAGCGCAAATTGGATTTAACCCGTTGGCTCATGAGCAATAACATAACAGTAGCATTCCTGGGGCTTGGGGTGATGGGCGGGCCAATGGCCGGGCATCTTGCCGCAATGGGGTATCGCGTTATCGCCTACAATCGCACGGCGAAACGCGCGCAAACCTGGCTGGCAAAACAGCGCAAGGCAGGCCGCAAGGTCGAGGTCGCACTCTCCCCGCAATCTGCTGCGAAAAAGGCTGACATTGTGCTCGCCTGTGTGGGCAATGATGATGATCTGGCCGAGGTTGTCTTCGGCAAGAAGGGCGCGCTCGCCGCCATGCGCAAGGGCGCATTGTTCATCGATCACACCACAGTTTCGGCCAAGATGGCGCGGCGGATCAATGGCGAGGCACGCAAGCTGGGCGTGATGGCGCTTGATGCACCTGTATCAGGCGGGCAAGCAGGCGCAGAAAACGGCCAACTTGCGATCATGTGCGGCGGCACAAAGAAAGCGATGGCGGCAGCAGGCGATGTCCTCAAATGCTATGGCAAGACCGTCATCCATGTCGGGCCAGCAGGCTCGGGCCAAACCGCAAAGATGGCGAACCAGATGTGTATCGCAGGCGTGCTTGGCGGGCTGTCCGAGGCGATCCGGCTGGCGCAGGCCGCAGGGCTGGACATGGACAAGACCTATGAGGCGATCAGCGGCGGCGCAGCACAAAGCTGGCAGATGGACAATCGCTGGGACACGATGACGCAGGACAAGTTCAACTTCGGCTTTGCAGTGGATTGGATGCGCAAGGATCTGGGCTATGCGCTTGACGAAGCACGCGAGCTTGGCCTTAGCTCGCCGGTCTCCTCGCTGGTCGATCAATTCTATGCCGATATTCAGGCAGCTGGCGGCGGACGAATGGACACCAGTTCGTTGATTGGTCGCTTGCCAAAAGGAAAAGTCCAATGATCTCTATCATCTCACGCGCGCTCGCAATTCTTGCCGCTGCTCTGCTCAGCGCACCCGCACTGGCGGACACGCTGGTGACCAATGTTGATGGCGTGACGATTGACGAGAAGGGTGAAGTGAAACGCTTTACCGGACTTGTGATTGGCGATGATGGCCGCATTCGCCAAGTGCTGGAGCGCAGCGACAAACGCCCCAAGGACATTGACTACCAGATTGATGGCAAGGGGCGCGTCATGCTGCCCGGAATGATCGATGCGCATTTGCATGTGATGGGCATCGGTGTGGGCGCGCTGACACTGGATTTGTCCGATACCAATTCGCTTCAGGAAGCGCTCGCAAAGATCAAGGCTTTTGCCGAGACCAACCCCAGCCGCCCGTGGATCCTCGGGCGCGGGTGGAATCAAGAAAAATGGGGTCTGGGCCGGTTCCCGACGGCTGAAGAACTCGACAGCGTAATTGCCGATCGCCCGGTCTATCTGGGCCGCGTTGATGGCCATGCAGGCTGGGCGAACTCTTTGGCGATGGAGCGCGCAGGTATTGACGCAAAAGCCAAAGACCCAAGCGGCGGGCGCATCATCCGCAAGGCTGGCTCGCGCGCACCGGCTGGTGTGTTCGTCGATGCAGGAGAAAGCCTGATCACCAAAGCCATCCCCGCCCCGCGCGCAGTCGAGCGTGATCTTGCGCTGCAAGAGGCGCAAAAGCTGCTCCACGCCAATGGCATTACAGCCGCGGCTGACATGGGAACCAGCATGGAAGATTGGCACACCTTCCGCCGCGCGGGCGATAATGGCACGCTTTCCCTTCGCATCATGTCCTACGCCAGCGATGTCGATATGATGGCGATGGTAGCTGGCCCTGCTCCCACGCGCTGGCTCTATAACGACAGGCTGCGGATGAACGGGGTGAAGCTCTATCTCGATGGCGCATTAGGCTCACGCGGGGCAGTGCTCAAAGCACCCTACGAAGATGAACCGAGCAATCGCGGTCTGCCGCTGCTCACCTCTGCCCAATTGCGCAATTTGATGAGCCGCGCTGCCATGGGCAATTTCCAGCTGGCGGTGCACGCGATTGGCGACGGAGCGAACGCGGATCTGCTTTCGGCTATAAACTCGCTTGCAGAGAGCTATGACGGCGACCGGCGTTGGCGGGTAGAACACGCACAGATTGTCGACCCGGCAGACATTGCTGCATTCGGTCGGCACGGCATCATTGCCTCGATGCAGCCAGTGCATCAGACCTCTGACCGCTTGATGGCCGAAGCGCGGTTGGGCCCGAACAGGCTGGGCGGCGCCTATGCGTGGCAATCGATTGCTGCGGCAGGCGCGAAGCTGGCGTTCGGCTCGGATGCTCCGGTTGAGCGGCCTGATCCCTTCGCCGGGTTAGCAGTCGCGATCAGCCGCACCGATGAAAATGGCGAACCGTTCGGCGGTTGGCGTGCGGCAGAAGCTGTCTCGCGCGAGCAAGCGCTCAAAGGGTTCACCAGCGATGCCGCCTTCGCAGGCTTTGCCGATGGACGCTTTGGCCGGCTCGTGCGCGGCGAGCAGGCCGACTTCATTCTGGTTGATCGCGACCCCTTCCTGTCCTCGCCTCAAGAGATTCGCGAAACGAGGGTTTTGGAGACCTGGGTGGGCGGCCGCAAAGTGTTTGATGCAGCGCAGCAATAGGCTGAAGCGCGGCACGCTTGCAGTTTGTCGCAATTTTTGCACTTTTCGCAAGTCTGGGCGGGCCAATTTACCTGACGTTAAGTTTGACCGGCCTAGGGGCTGAAAACAGGAAAGTTGTCGTCTTGTTGCAATAATTCGCAGCGATAACGTTCTAACCAGGGTTTCGGGGGCAACTCCGAAAAAAGGTGGAAAGAAACGGCCTCTTGGCGGTTTCTTGCGGGTTTGCAGGACTAACGAATCACTTATTCGCTTTGCGTTGAGTGTTTTGGCGGTCTGAACGAAGAGTAGGGTTTACTGTTGTGAATTTGCGACGCTGAGCTTTAAAGCGCTTTGAAAAGAGGCCACGAAGCCCCTTTTTGCGGCAAATTAAGGCTTGTCACATTTGATCGGCAGTCCTATTTAAGCACAGAAATTGAGATCAGGGCTCCCAAGGAGAATAATAATGAAACTGCGTAAACTGGCTGCTGCGACTGCAGCAATCTCGCTCGCTGCAACCCCGGTAGTTGCGCAAGCTGCTTATGACGATCCCGATGGCGGTGGCGGTGTTAACATCATCGTTTTGCTGCTGGCTGCTGCAGCCATCATCGGTGGCATCATCATCGCAGCTGACGGCGATGACGACGACGCTGTTAGCCCGTAACAACGGCTTTCAGATCGAAAGATTTCGGGGCTTCCTTTTTAGGGAGCCCCTTTTCTTTGTGCGGCGCGTTTTTTGTACGGTGCCCTTTTGAACGGCTAAGATTGTGCAGTTAAGCACGCGCGATCTTGAATTCTGGGCCGGCATCCCAATTCGTGATACTGGATCTGTTTGGCTGCCCGCCAAGCCCAGCCTAAACTAGCCCAGCCTGAGCTAGTCCAGCCCTCAATAGGGCGCTTCGCTCTGGCTATCTTCCTCATTCGCGGAAACCGCGCTAGCATCGGGTTCTGCGGCGAGCTTTTGAGAACTGTCCTCGCCCGCATCACTCTTGCCGCGTTCTTGCAACCGCATGATGAGCAGCGATCCCTCAAACAGGATCAGCAAAGGAATGGCGAGGATCAACTGCGAACCCGGGTCGGGCGGCGTGACCACGGCTGCCAGAGCAACAACGCCAACAATCACATAGCGGCGAGCGCCAGCCAATTGCTCGCGGCTGACAATTCCAGCACGGTTGAGCAACAGCAATAACAGCGGCAGCAGGAAGCTGATCCCAAAGGCCAAAATGAACTGCATCACCAGCCCCAGATAATCGCCCGCAGCTGGCAGCGCCTCGATTTCCAGCCCGCCCGCTTGTCCCTCAAAGCCTAGAAACCACTTAAACGCGGTTGGCATCACCACCAGATAGGCAAGCGCGGCCCCTGCAAAAAACAGCACAGGCGTGAAGAACAAGAAGGGAAGAAATGCCTTCTTCTCCTTTGCATAGAGGCCTGGCGCGACAAATGCCCAAAGCTGGTTCGCGATCAGTGGAAAGGCGAGGAAGAACCCGCCAAACAGGGCGACTTTCAGCTCAACGAAGAACACCTCGTACAGCTTGGTGAAGATCAGCTGCCCCTCACCTTCGGGAAAGGCATCTTTGAGCGGAGCGATGAGAAAGCCCAATATCTCTTGCGCGAAAGCAAGGCATATCCCGAAGCCGACCAGCAGGAACAGGACAGACCACAAGAGCCGTTTACGCAGCTCGATCAAATGGTCGAGCAATGGCGCTTGCGTCTCGTCAATATCGCGGATACCCAGCGCCATCGCTTAGCCCTTTTCCGGCTTTGCAGCGGCAGCTGCGTCATCATCGGCTGGCGGAAGCACGGGATCATCCCCGTCAAGATCGCGCATCTCTTCGGTCATCTCGCCATCAAGCGCGCGGGCGAGATCATCCTCTGACAAAGCCGCCTCGGCGCTCGCATCGGCTGCGGTTGGTGGATCGTCGGAAGAGGTCTTGGCCATGATCGCCTCGTTCTGGGCTTTCCATTTGGCCTCCATCTCTTCCAGCTCGGCCTCGCGCACCATAGTGTCAATGCCAGCGCGGAAATGGCCGGATACGCGCCGCACCTTGCCAATCCACTGCCCCGCAGTGCGCAAGGCGCGCGGCATATCCTTGGGGCCGATTACGACCACCGCGACGATCACGATGACAAGGAGTTCTGCAGCGCCCAGATCAAACATGTTTGGTTGCGCTCAGCGCCTCCTAGAAATGCGCGCTTTATCCGCGACCAGCCAAAAGCCTAATCAGCATTGTCTTTGGACTTGGCCGCTGGAGCCGGGTCTTGCTCCGGACTTTCCAATTGCGCGCTTGGCTTGGATGCAGGCGTATCTTCATCGTTCAGCCCCTTTTTGAAGCTGTTCACACCCTTGCCAAAATCGCCCATCATTTCTGAAATGCGGCCGCGCCCGAAGAATATCAGGACGACCACCGCCACAATAAGGATTTGCCAGATGCCGATACCGCCCATGTCGTGTGTCTTCCTGTATTTAACCTAGTGCTTGTTACCCCACCGATATAGGCGTTTGCGGCCAATGATACCAGTGCGATCCCATTGCGATACGAGCGTGGTATGGGCTAGCCGTGTTCGCCGGGCGAATTTTCCGCCTCTTCGAGGGCTTCAAGACCATCCTCTGCGTCCACTTCAAGCTCCTCGTCTTCGCCCGTTTCCGCCTCTTCAGCTTCTTCATCGGGAGCGATTGCCGCTTCATAGGCATCATCCACCGGATCGAGCAGGCCGGTCGCGCGCAGCTCGTCAATACCGGGTAGGTCGCGGCGCGAGCCGAGCCCGAAATGATCGAGAAAATCGGGCGTTGTGGTGTAGATCACCGGACGGCCAGGCACTTCACGGCGGCCCGCAATCTTGATCCAGCCAGCCTCCATCAACACATCGAGCGTGCCCTTGGCGGTCTGAACCCCGCGGATCGATTCAATTTCAGCGCGGCTAACGGGCTCGTGATAGGCAATGATCGCCAGAACTTCTGTCGCCGCTCGGCTCAGGCGGCGCACCTGCTCGCGCTCGCGCCGCAAGATATGAGCGAGATCGGGCGCTGTCTCGAAATGCCAGCGCTTGCCGCGCTCGACCAGATGAACGCCGCGCTCCCTGTATTCTTCGACCAGTTGATCGAGGCAATCGCGCACCACGCCTGCCTCTAGCCCGCCCAGATGGCCAGCAATCGCATCCACTGAAAGCGACTCTTCAGAAGCAAACAAAGTCGCTTCAATCGCGCGCGCTGGATCATCCAGCATCACTTGCGCGCCTTCTGCCTCTTCGCTGTGCTCGATGTCGCTCATTGGCGCACTCTCCTGATCCGCATCGCGCCAAACACCTCTTCTTGATCGAGTTCAGCCTCGCCCAGCCGCGCCAGCTCGAGCGCCGCGACGAAGCTTGAGGCGAGCGCGGATTTGCGCAAGGCAGGCTCGGCATTGGTCGGCATAAAATCGCGCAGATCGACCCAATCGAGCGATACGCCCAGCATGGAAGAAACACGCTCAAGCGCGCTATCCAGCGTCATCACTTGCCGATCAGAAACGTGGTAGATTTTGGGAGCCGTGCGCGCCTTTACCTGCCCGTACGCCTGGATCAGCGCGAAACTATCGCTTTTCCACTTGGTCTTGCGGTCAATCCTAAGGCCTTCGGGCGCACCGCGCGTAAAAATATCGCGTCCCAGCCTGTCGCGCCCCATCAGCCGCGCTGCCGCCTCTCGCATCGCGCCAAGCCGCGCGAGCCGCAATTGCAAGCGCAAAGCCAGCTCTTCGGCGCTGGGGTCTTCCTGCTCATCCTTGGGCAGAAGCAATGCGGATTTGAGGTAAGCCAGCCACGCCGCCATCACCAAATAGTCCGCTGCCAGCTCCAGCTTCAGCTTTTCCGCCTTCTCGATATGCTCAAGATATTGGTCGACCAGCGCAAGGATCGAAATCTGGCGAAGATCGACCTTTTGCCGCCGCGCCAGATCGAGCAGCATGTCGAGCGGGCCTTCCCACCCGTCAACCTCGATATAAAGCTTGGAAGGATCAGCTTGCGGCGCAGCCACCCCGTCCCACTCGCCCTCATCAGGCAGTGGCGGAACGTCATTGTTAGCGCCTTCAATCAAGGAGATATCCTCGTTCATGCAGCTTGCCCGGCGAGCGCCAAAAGCTCGTCCCGCTTGGTAAGCCACTCATCACGCTGATCCCAATCAGGCCCAGCGGGCGCCAAGTCCAGTGCTGCGGACAGCCTTTTTGCTCCGATCTCGCTCAAGTCTGGCAGCGCATTGACGCTGGCATCCATGTCATCAAGCTTGGCCCAGCAATTGAGCACCACATCGCAGCCCGCCTCAATCGAGCGCGCCGAACGCTCCGCAATCGAGCCATCAAGCGCCTGCATATCAATGTCATCTGTCAGCAGCAGCCCATCAAAGCCAATCGCTTTGCGAATAATCTGGTCGATCACGATGGGGGATTGGGTCGCGGGATGCTCCTTATCCCATGCGGTGAAAAGGATATGCGCGCTCATCCCGATTTTCGCCGTGGATGCAAGCTTGCGGAAAGGCGCGATATCGACTTCGAGCTCTTCCTCGCTCGCCTCGACAATCGGCAATTCCTTGTGGCTGTCCGCCATTGCGCGGCCATGGCCCGGCATATGTTTGAGGCATCCGGCGACGCCTGCCCCAGCCAAACCGTCAATCACTGCGCGCCCGAGCGCGGCAACCTGCACCGGATCGCTTCCCAGCGAACGGTCGCCGATGACATTGTCGGTCTCTTCGCGGCGCACATCCATCGGACAGTGATAGTCAACCGTGATGCCCATTTCCGCAAGCTCTGCGCCCATTGCTTTTGCATTGATGCGGGCCGCCTCTATCGCACTGGCAGGAGCGGTCTGGTACAGCCTGTCAAACGCCTCGCCAGCGGGGAAGCCGCACCACTCAGGCGGTTTCATACGGGTGACCCGCCCGCCTTCCTGATCTATCGAGATAAGCAGCCGCTCGCGCCCGTGGATGTTGCGCAGATCATCGGTCAGAGCGCGAAGCTGATCCTTGCTGGTGCAATTGCGCGCAAACAGGATGTAGCCGACCGGATCGCACGCCTTGAAAAAGGCGCGCTCGTCCGCGTTAAGCGTTTCTCCCGCAATCCCGAAAATGGCCGGTGTCATGCAGAAAATCTCGCAGTAACGCTGGCATTGGGCAAGCTTTTAGCCGGTGCGCAGTGGGGAAAACGGCACGAATTTGCACCATTTTGCCCCTAACTGCGTCAAATCCGCGTCAAATTAGCGCTAACTTGCGCTAATTAGCGCTTTACCTGACAAGGAAGCCCGTCAGCTTTCAGCGCATTGCACAAGCGATCTGCTGCTGCTCCATCGCCTGTAATAGCTTGCAAGCGATAAACAGTGCCGATGTCAGCTGTGCCTTTCACAATGCGATACTTCACACCGTTGAGTGCGTTGGTCTGACGCTTGAGCGTGTTCCAGCCGGTTTCAGCGCGCGCTTGCGAACCAAATGCGCCGACTTGAACGCCCACACCGCCAGTACCCGCAGCCGCTTGCGAAGCTTCGCCATTCCCAGCACCGCCAGGAGCGCCGCCTTCAGAGCCGCCGCTTGACCCAGCTGCTGCTGC
>CAZJAG010000068.1:11584-12806 GCA_964543735.1 uncultured Porphyrobacter sp.
GCTTCAGGTGTCTGCCCTTCGCCAACTGCAGGGGCGGCATTGCCTGTTCCGGCAAATTCCTTGCCGCCGGCATTTTCCGGACGCACCTTATAGTCGCCCTCAGGCGCTTGAATGGTGCGACCATCAGCGATCGCATCCTCGCCCGAATTGCGATTGGTCATCCACCACAGCCCGCCAACAAGCAGGGCCAGAAGCAAAAGCAGCATTGCGGCAAAGCCGATGATCCGCCCGGTATCAACCCCGCGGTTCTCATCCTCGTAATCATCAGATTCGAGCCAAGGCAGGCTTTCATCATCGGTCAGTTCGAGCTCGGCATGATCTTGACCATCATAGATATCAAGCTCGTCTTCGCCATGCACGGGATCGCGTGCAACATTCATGGCTACATCTCCTCAACCGCCTCTACGCCCAAAATGGCGAGGCCATTGCGCACCACTTGCCCCAACTGACTGGCTAGGAAAAGCCTTGCACTTGTTAATTCAGGACTTTGTGCCAGTATGAACCGTTTACCATTGTGATCGTTGCCCAGGTTCCAATAGGCGTGGAACGCGCCGGCCAAATCGTAAAGATAGAAGGCTAAGCGGTGTGGTTCACGAGCGGTTGCCGCCGCCTCCACCGTGCGCGGGAATTGCGCGGCAAGCTTGATCAGTTCAATCTCTTCTGTTTCGAGTTGCCCGATCTGGTCAGCCGAAGGCGCAAAGCCCTCCTCTGCGCCCTTGCGCAAGGTCGAGGCGATCCGCGCATGGGCATATTGGACATAGAAGACCGGATTATCTTTCGAAGCTTCGACCACCTTGGCGAAGTCGAAATCCATTTGCGCTTCTGGCTTGCGGGTCAGCATGGTGAAGCGCACCACATCCTTGCCCACTTCCTCCACCATATCGGCGATAGTGATAAAATTGCCCGAGCGTTTGGACATCTTCACCGGTTCGCCGCCCCGCATCAGCTGAACCATCTGCACCAGCTTCACATCAAATGGCACAGGCTTGCCCTGCCCCTCTGACAAAGCCGCAACCGCCGCCTTGATCCGCTTGACCGTGCCCGCGTGATCCGCGCCCCAAATGTCAATCAGAGCATCGGCGCTTTCCGCCTTTTGCATGTGATAGGCGAGATCCGCCCCGAAATAGGTCCACTTGCCATCGGACTTCTTGATCGGCCTATCCTGATCATCGCCAAACTGGGTCGAGCGGAAGAGCGGCAGCTCAACCGGCTCCCAATCCTC
>CAZJAG010000069.1:0-2133 GCA_964543735.1 uncultured Porphyrobacter sp.
TCACAGCAACTCAAAATCCAGCCCGATATCAGCGGCAGGTGCGCTTTGCGTCAGCCTGCCGACGGAACAATATTGCACGCCGGATGCGGCCTTGGCTTTGATTGTGTCGAGATTGATCCCGCCAGAGGCTTCGCAAGGCACACGGCCGCCTGTGATTTTGGCTACCATCTCGACGGCCTCGCGCAAGACTTCGGGCGACATATTATCGAGCAGCAAATGATGCGCGCCTGCTTCCAGCGCAGGTTCGATCTGGTCAAGCCGGTCAACTTCGCAAATGATATGCTCAACGCCTGCATTGGCTGCGCGGCGCACAGCTTCGCCAACACTTCCAGCGACTGCAACATGATTGTCCTTGATCATGGCCGCATCCCACAATCCCATCCGGTGATTGCTGGCCCCGCCCATCCGAGTTGCGTATTTCTCGAGCATGCGAAGGCCGGGTATGGTCTTGCGCGTATCGAGCAGAGTGCATGTCTCGCTATCCATCGCAGTGACATATTCGCGCGCCATTGTCGCAATACCTGAAAGGTGCTGGACTGTATTGAGAGCGCTTCGTTCAGCGGTCAGCATAGCCCGTGCATTGCCGTTAAGGCGCATCAGATCAGCGCCTGCTGGAACTTGCGCGCCTTCCTCAACGAGGATTTCGATTTGCATATCGGGCTCAAGCGCGCGGAAGAAAGCTTCAGCAATCGGCAGGCCTGCCACTGTTATTGGATCGCGGCTGTCCATCACGCCGGAGAAGCGCGCATCGGCGGGGATGACGCTTTCGGATGTGACATCCGTGCCGCCTCCTTCAAGCCCGACGCCCAAATCCTCGTCCAGAGTATCTCGGACGAATTTGGAAAGATCGAAGCCGGCAAGAGAAAATTCGCTCAATTCTTGACCCTTTCGTCATCGCGAGGGCCGCGAGGCCCGCGGCGATCCACGAACCGTGCCCTTATTTCCGGTCAAAGGTCAATGGATTGCTTCGTCGCTCATTCGCTAAGCTCATGGCTTCTCGCAATGACGAACATGGGAAATCGCATCCGCCGATTGGCTCTAGATCACAACAGTCAGAGCGCGACCGCGCCTAACGATAATTCGGCGCCTCAGGCGTCGCAAGGGCGACTGCCCGTCCGCAGCGGGCGCAGCTTTGCTGCGCGTCTAGCGAGGATGAACATGCGGATGCATGTTCGCGAAACAAGCTAGTGCACAAACCGCGCAACCACATCGCGGTAGGAGCGCGAGACTTTCACCTCAGCGCCCGATTCCAGCACAAGGAAGCATTCGCCATTGGTATGCGGTTTCACTTGCCGCACCTGGTTCAAATTGACGATTGTCGAGCGGTGGACGCGCTGGAAAGTCTTGGGATCGAGCCGCCGCTCCAGATCTTTCATCGTCTCGCGCAGGATGAGCGAATTGTCGCCGGTGTAAATGCACATATAATCGCCAGCCGCCTCGATATGCTCGATTGTGTCGACTTCTACGCGGAAGATTTGCCCGCGATCTTTCACATTGATGAGCTTTTCAAAGCGTTCTGCGCTTTCAGTTTCGCCTTCTGCCAATTGCTCGGCCTTGCCCGGAGCGACTTCTTGCAAAAGCCCTTTGAGCTGGCCCACTTCCCCTGCGCTTTTCTGTTCAGCCAGCCGAACGCGCACACGCTCGATTGTGTCAGCCAGCTTGTCCTCATCGACTGGCTTCATCAGATAATTGAGCGCATTGGCTTCAAACGCGCGGATTGCGTGCTCTTCATAGGCTGTGACGAAAACAAACAGCGGAGGTTCGATTTCCATCACCCCTTTGACCACGCTGAACCCGTCAAAGCCGGGCATTTGCACATCGAGAAAGACCAGATCGGGCTTTTCGGTTTTGATCTTGCGAATGGCCTCGCGCCCGTTCGAGCATGTCTCGATAATCTCGACATCCTCATAAGGTTCAAGCCGAAGCTCAAGGCCTTGAATCGCAAGCTTCTCATCATCGACCAAAATTGTGCGTATTGTCATTTTTTGAGTCCAATCGGAGGCTGGGTAAGGGGCAATTGTCCGTCCGTTTCAAGAACAGGTTGGGGCGCGCGGCGGTCAACAAATTCGGCTTCGGGCTCGCTTGGGGGTATAGCTGCCTCAGCCTGGGTTGAGCCTTCCTGAATGGAACTGG
>CAZJAG010000069.1:2233-12597 GCA_964543735.1 uncultured Porphyrobacter sp.
CCTGAATGGAACTGGTCTGAATGGAATTGGCCTCAACCGAGCTATCGCGCAGATTGGCACTGTGCGCTGCCGCGCCTTTGACCTGCTCGTAAGGTATTTCGAGAAAGACTGTGAAACCGCCTGAAGGGTTGGAGCTGGTCACAAAGCGGTGCTGGTCGCCATAAGCTTGCGCAAGGCGGTTCTTGATATTGGGCAAGCCAACGCCGGTTGACATTGTGCCGCCAGCTGACATTCTATCAAGCTTGAGCAATTCGCCTTGTCGTGGCCCGTCAACACCTGGCCCGTCATCTTCAACAGCGACTTGCAATTTGCCCCCCACAACGCGCGCTGCGAGCGAGATTTTTGCGCCTTCTTCTTGCGGTGACACAGCATATTTGACTGCATTTTCTATGAGCGGCTGAAGCAGCATCGAAGGGAGCCCTGCATCCAGCGCAGTTTCCTCAATCTCGAAATGCGTGCGCAACCGCTCTTCAAAGCGCATCCGTTCAATATCGAGATACAGCTGCAAAGTCTCGACTTCCTGTGCAAGCGAGACAGTGCTTCCCGGCTCTGTAACAAGCGTATGGCGCAAAAAGCTGGACAGCCGCGTCAGCATCGCATTGGCAGGCCCGGTTTGCTTCAAAAGCACCAAAGTGCTGATCGAATTGAGCGTATTGAACAGGAAATGCGGATTGAGCTGATAGCGCAGCATGGCAAGCTGGGCGCTGGTCGCTTCCGCTTCCAGCCGCATCAATCGATCCGCTTGCTCCTCCAATGTCATAAAATAATTGATCGCGTAGTACAGCGCACTCCACCCGCCCAGCAATGTGAGCGGGATGTAGGAAAGGCCGATAAAGCGCTGGGCAAAGGTCGTC
The DNA here is from genome assembly GCA_964543735.1 of uncultured Porphyrobacter sp. GTDB lineage: Bacteria > Pseudomonadota > Alphaproteobacteria > Sphingomonadales > Sphingomonadaceae > Erythrobacter. The sequence continues at coordinate 3,088 of CAZJAG010000069.1, forward strand.
TCGCGAATGCCGGCATAATAGAGCCCCTGCACCCATGCATCGATGGACGCATGGACAACCACTGCGCCGATCAGGACCAGCGCCGTTGTGCCCCAAGTGAACAAGGGCTGGCGATCGATCAGCTGGCGGTAAATAACCGAGAGAACCAGACTGATGGAGAAGCCTGTGATTGTCGTCACCAAAATGACGACCAGCAAATCAAGCGGCTGGCTGTTCGCTAATGCGCCGACAGCGCGCAGAATGAATGCCCCGCCCCAGCCTGCCAGCTGGAGATACCAGAACGCCTTGTTCTTATCAGCGAAGAAGGGCGCGGGTTTGAACGGTAAAACCGACATAACCCGGCGATGATAGCTGAAAATCCGCAGATTTGCAGATTGTTTTGCTCACCTTCCCCGAACGCGCTACACTGTTCACCGTTAAGGAGAGGCACAATGAACGATATGAGCGATACGCCCGCGAACCCACCGGCCCGCGCCACTTTCAGCGCGATGACCGATGGGACCAAGGAAGACTGGGATATTATCGGCAGCGAGTATCGCGGTTTTGCCAAGGGCGTGGCCGATAGAGTGCTTGACCATTTGCGGCTGCTGGATGGTGATTTCGGCGGATTTCCTGTCGACCGGCTTGAGCATTCTCTCCAAACCGCCACGCGCGCGCATCGTGACGGGCGTGATGAGCGTTATGTCGTGATGGCTTTGCTGCATGATATTGGCGACACGCTGGGAACCTACAATCACCCCGATGTGGCCGCTGCTATTATCAAGCCCTTCGTATCAGAAGAAGCGCATTGGATTTGCGAGAAGCACGGCGCGTTTCAGGGCTATTTCTACTTCCATCACGTCGGAATGGATCGCAATATCCGCGAGCAATATCGCGGGCATGACCATTTCGAAGCCTGCGCTCACTTCTGCGAGAAATATGATCAGGCTGCGTTTGATCCCAATTACGACAGCGCACCGCTCGATTTCTTCGAGCCAATGGTGCGGCGCGTGATGGAGAAGCCGATCAATTCTATGTATGCGAAAGTAACCGAAGCGGAGTAGGCCTTTCGCTTAGCTTGGGTGGGCTAATCTGGGCCTAACTCAGCGTTTCGGCGATTTTCTTCTCGCGCCTGAATTGCGTGCGCCAATCGGCCTTGCCGCTGGCTTCCATTTGCGCACGAACGAGCGGCAATTCCGCTTCGATGTTGCGCACACGCTTGCTCCATCTGTGGTGCGTGCGTTGAGCGCGAAATTTTTCCGAGTGATTGGGGCCCCAGCGTTTCATGAAGCTCAATCCGGCAGCAGGATCATACCCCGCATTGGCAAGCAGCCACAGCATCAGCCGGTCCGCTTCGCGCTCTGTAATGCGGATATGCCTGTTCTTGCGCCCCACTGTGTCAAGCCACTCAGTATGGCCAAGCAGATTGTGCGCCAACTCATGCGCGATGACAGCAGCAAGCTCTTCTTGCGGATAGGAAAAGCCGGGAAAATCCTCCCCGATCTGGACGCGCCATCCGTCTGCAAGCGCTTTGGTGCTGTTGCCCAGCAGCTCAAACCGTGTCGCGCAGGCAGAGACGGGAGCGATATTGATGGCCGTGCCATTGACCAGCCCCAATTGCACTTGGCCGCGGCTGGCCAAAGCTGAATCTATTGTATCATGCGCTTTTTTAAGGCGTTCCCAGTCGAGGCTTTCCTTCGCAGGCCATGTTTCAAGTTTCTGCCCGTCAATCCGGGTGACTTGAGTGTTTACCGCTAGCCCGGCGCTGGCAGATGGCGACCCCTTGGCCAAAGTCTGAACAGCAAAATCGCTGGAGAAGCCCATGACTTGCCGCGCGGATTGCGGCCCGCCAAAACTCGCCATATCCTGCAATTGCAGCCCGATCGAAGGCTGCGCATTGTCGCAAAAGGGGGCGTTGCTAGTGACAAGTTTCCAGCCAATGTCCTGAATGATCGCATCACGTTTCTGAAACGCGTCGATCTTGGCGCGGGCCTCGCTGGTAGTGGATTGAGCCGACAAAGGCGCTGCTTGAAAGACGGCGACCATGCCCGTTGCAGCTGTTGTCAAAGCGATAGCAGCTAGAGAATGTCTAATCATCAGATTTCTTCTCCATTCACTGCGGCTTGAAGTTCCTCCAAGCCAACGGCCCCTTCAAATGTCTGATTGCCTGCCACCCAGCTGGGCGTGCCGCCAAAGCCAAGCGCCTCTGCCAAAGAGCGCGTTCGCACGATTTCCAGCTCAACTTCTTGGGAAGCAGCGTCTTTTGCAGCCTGCTCCATATCCAGACCCGCTGCTTGCGCGGCTTGGCGTGCGGTTTGCGAATTGGCGGGGCTAAATTCGAACATCTTGTCATGAAACTCGGCATATTTGCCTTGCTTGGCAGCAGCCAGAGCCATCCGTGCAGCGGCTTCGCTGCCATCAAAAATGGGCAATTCGCGCATGATCACTTTAACTTCGGGGTCTTGCGCGACAAGGGCTCTGACATCGGCGTAGCTGCGTTTGCAAAAGCCACAATTATAGTCCGTAAACTCGACCAGCAATTTGGAGCCTTGCGGATTGCCCAACACTGCGCCGGGAAAGGCCTGATTCACATCATCAGCGACTTCAGTAAGCCGACTATCGGCCAATTTGCGCTCGTAAGCCTCTGCCACTTTCGGCAGGAATTCAGGGTTTTCGATCAAATAGCTTTCAGTGCGCGCATCAGCGAGGCCAGAAAAAGACCAGATAGCCGCGCCAATAAAGCCAAAGACTAGCGCAATGAGTGCATTGAAGAGATGGTTCAACATTTCGCTAAGTATTGTGTCATTGCCGAGTTTGCGGTGCAACCCTTGGCGAGTCCGGCCGTGGGAAACGGGAGTTTAGTTGCGGTTCCGGATACGTTCCAATTCCGCGCGGGCCTGCAAAGCGACATCTTGCGCTCGCAGCCAGTCCGGCGTGCCCTTTTCAAGCCCGGCTTCGGCAAATTGTGCGCTTCGCAAAGCCTCGGTATAGCGTCTGCGCATAACTTGCTGTTCAGCGCTGGCCAGCCGCGCGCGCGGCAAATCGCCTTTCGCTTCATAGACAATGCCCAGCTGGTACCATGCAAACGGGTTCAACCGGTCGCGCGATACAGCCGCTTTGAGCACGCGCTCTGCCTCGGGATGATTGTCTCTATTCTCGGTTGCAATCAGCGCATGGCCGAACATGGATGCAATCAGCGGATGATTGCTGGTGATTTCAGTGGCTTCGCGAAGCGGCGGCAGAGCCTCGTCAACCTTGCCCGATTCCAGCAGGATCTGCCCTTTCAGCTCAAGAAAATAGGGGTCTTGCGGATTGGTTTCGAGCAATGCGTCAGCTTCCGCCAGCGCTTGATCAACCAAAGCATCCTTGTGCATTGCATAAGCTCTTGCATAGCGCGCAGGCACGCTATTGTCCCATTCAGGATAAGCGTTCAAAGTGCGAGCAGGCTCAGCCAGATAGCCGTAGAGCTTGGCTTTAACGCGCTTGAACCGCCGCTCAATCTCGGGATCGCTGGGCGTGTCCCAAGCAGGATCAGCCTGATACGCCTCGCGCAGTCGCGTGATCCGGTTTTGCGACAGGGGGTGCGTGCGATTGAACTCGCTATCCTGACTGGTATCATAGCCATAGCGAAGCGATTGATTGTAAAGCTTGCCAAAGAAGGTGAGGCTGCCTTTGCCGGAAATGCCAGCGTCGGACAGATATTGCGCGCCGGCTGCATCGGCGGCGGATTCCTGAACGCGGCTGAATGCGAGGAACCTGCCCAAGGCGGCGCGCTGGCCAGCAGCAATCACTCCCATTGCGGCATCGCCTGCGCCCGCCAAAGCCGCGCCAACACCCAGCAACAAGCTCAACAAAGAGATATTGGTTGCAGCTCTTGTCCCTTCATTGAAGCGGACAATATGCCCGCCAGTGATATGGCCAAGCTCATGCGCAATCACGCCTTGCACTTCATTGGCATTGTCAGCCGCATTGATCAGGCCCGAGTGGATATAGACCGCTTGCCCGCCTGCAACGAAGGCATTGATCGAATTGTCATTGATCAACACCATGTCGACATTGCCCGGCTCTAGCCCGGCTGCCTCGACTAGCGGCGCTGCCATGTCATTGAGCAAAGCCTCTGTCTCTGCATCGCGCAGCACAGATTGCGCCATGGCGGGCTTTGCAGCCATAGCGAATATGGCAAGAGCGATCAGGAAATGGGCAAGGGCGCGCATCGCAGGAGGTTTAGCGGCTTTCGTCCTGAACTGGAACTGAAGGTTTCAAAGCTTTCGGGAATCCGGCAATTGCATCAAGGACAGCTGTATTGCTGCGATAGGGGCTCGCCAGCATCATTAGCGGATGATTGTGATCCATTTCAGGGTGCGGCAAATGCAAAGCTTTCCCGCCCGCTTTTGTAATGGCTTCAGCCAGAACGCGCGAATTGCGGGGACGCACTAGAGTATCTTTGTCTCCATGGATCAGCAGCATAGGCGGTGCGTCGCCGCGCACAGCATTGATCGGCTGGGTTGCTTGCGGATCGGGCGTATCGCCAAAGGAATTCACAGTGGATTCGCTATCAAAGGGATAGAAATCGTAAGGGCCAGCCAGTCCAATCACAGACGTCAGATCATTCGCATCCAGCCCTTCAGCAGCCAGCCATTGCTTGTCCAATGCTGTCATTACGACATTGTAAGCGCCTGCTGAATGGCCCGCCAGACTGATCCGGTCAGGGTCGCCGCCATGCTTGGCGATGTTCGCTTTCACCCATGCAATCGCGCTGGCTGTGTCTTGCAGCATGGCTGGAAACTTGGCGGCTGGGTAAAGCCTGTATCCAATGAGGACGACTGTATAGCCTTCAGGCACAAGCGCTCTTGCAATAAAGGTGTAGTCATCGGGATCACCCCATGACCAGCTGCCACCATGCGCGAAAATGATGACAGGGCGCTTGTCAGCGCGTGCCGCCTCGTCATCAGGCCCAAAGACAATGATCTTTTGCGCTGGATCGTCACCATAAGTTGTCTTGTGAAGCTGCTCGACACTGCGCGCGCCGCCCGTAATCCGGTCTGCTGCATTGAGAACTGCCGGGCCATTGTTCGATATCGCCCATTGCAGCGCCAGCCATCCGGCCAGAACCAACAATGCAACAATTCCCAAAGCCCAAAGCGCCATACGCTTGTTCTTGCCCGTCATATGCGTGCAAGCTCCCTTAGATTGACCAGAGCCAAGCTATTGCGGGAGGCGCTCTTGAAGAGCAAGCCTTGCGTTTGAGAAGGGGGGTTACCCGATCAGCTTGCGCGCAGTGCGTTCAACCAAGCTCACATCATCGCTGATTTCGCCCAGAACGCTGACGCCATCGGCATCGCGGCGGATCATGACAACTGCAAATTCAGCGCCTTCGCCTTCGAGCGTATCAAGGTCGACGCCATCGAGCTTGCGCAGTTTCTTGGCAATCGAGGAGCGCGGGCCATCGCTGGCAATTGCAGGCGTTTTGCCACTTTCCTCGCGGCGGATGCGGCGCTCTTCAGCGACTACACCTTTAAGACCGCCCGGAGCAGAGCCAAGCGCTTCAGCCAGCTCGCCGCCACCAATGTGATTGCGTTTGGCATGGCTGAGGACAGCTGCATATTCGGTGAGCCGTGTCTTGTCATAATCTGCACCAAAGACCAGCTTCACAATCGGCGTCATCGGAGCGCGTTCCTGAACGCTCAATCCGTTTTCTGCAATCAGCTCTTCATATTCGGCAGGTGTTTCTTCCGCCAGCAATGCAAAGTCATAGGCGCGGCTGACTGCATCATAGAGAGCTTTGCGGCTGCGATCTTCAGCTGTGCGAGCGGTCTGCGCCAATTCGCGCGCTGAAGCGAGGCAATCATGCAAGCCAGTGGGCGCATCCGCGCTGGCAGTGACTGGAACTGCTGCTTCTGCGTCGAGCGCTGTTTGGGCAGGCTCGCGCGCAGGCGTTTCATCGGAAGGTTCCTCAAAAGTATCCAGATCAAGCGTCGCATCGGGATCGACTTGCTCGAATACAGGGTCGCCGACATCGTCATCAGCTTCCTCTACGAAATTGTCGAGATCGAGCGGCTCGGCTGGCGCTTTGATATGATCGGTGAGCGAGGCGAAGCTGTAATTCGCATCGCTTGCACTATCTTCTTCGTCTGCATCTGGATCATCCAGAGCATATTGACCGAAATCGGGCTGCGGCAGGGGATCGGTGCTGGCGTCATCTTCGGGCAGCTCAGCGCTGGGGCTGTCGGCCCAATCTGTTAGCGGCTCGGATGGGCGCACTTCCGGCTCATCCTCTTCAATTTCCTCTTCTTCGGCAACTTGCAGCGCCTGATCGATTTCCTGAAGCAGCGCATCAGTGGTTTCCTGATCCGCCATTTCCTTCCAATTGATCACGCCATAGATGAAGTCGATGCTTTCATCATCGCTCGAGAAAGGCAGCAGAATGCCGCGATACAGGATCGTTGCCCCGCGCTGGTTCACAAACTCGGCTTCGAAGCCAATAGGTGCCTGATTGGCGAGGATTTGCATGTAATGGTCAGTGATCCGGCTCAGAAGCGAGCGCGGAGGGACATCTGACAGGATCTTGAGAGTTGAACGGTCAGCATCACACTCAGTCGCGAGCATCTCGCCAAGATATTGCACTGCCGGGTCTTCAATGCCGGACGAGAAATCAAGCAGCACGGAATATGGGCCAAAATCGGTTAGATTTTCAGGCTCAAGATCCTCGATTGAGGGGAAAGTGCTGTCGCCCAGCAATCCGGCCCAATGATTATACGCACGCACTTGCATGCGGCGTTCGTCCTGACCAATGGCGGCTGGCGGCATGTCATCGACTGCCTCGCCAGAATCATGGGCCTCGTCATAGACGTCATAATCATCCGCGTGATTTTCCGCATCTGACCGATCAAAATTGCCGCGCAACGTATCCATGGCAGTGTGTGCCCCTTAAGGAAAAACTCAAGGAGGCGTTCTGCCTTGCCGTAGTAAACATACTGTTAAGTTGCGCCGAAAAGTCGCACGCGGATTGCAGTTTTCAGTAAAAGCGGAGGTAAAACTTGGCCTCGTGACGTCACTTAACGCTCGCAGTCAGCCTGCTCGGGCAGCTCGCTTAGAGCATATAGCGCATTTTGATCGTCAGCATTGTGCCCTCACCAGCATAATCGAAAGCGGCCGACTTGAAGCTGGGCGGCCCCATCCGCACCTTGGCGTCACGCGAGAAGCCAAAGCCTTCCTTGGGGATCATGCTGAGCGCGCGGTCAGCTTTGCCATTGCCGTTCTCATCATGCAGCAACGCAACAGCATAGCGACCCGGCTTCACGCCTTTGAAGACCAGCTTGCCAGCACTGCCCGCTTTCACAACCGCGCGGTGCGAGTTCGGATCCTTGCGGCAGCGCGGGAAGATTTTGGGATTGGTCGTCATGCAAGCGCGCACAACCCCTTTGGCAGAGCGCAAATTGGTCACATCGATCACCACTTCGCCGCTGGCAGGCGCAGCCGCACTGAGCATAGGCGCGCTCAAACACAGGCCAATCGCGCCCAGCATTTTTTTTGGCAGCTTACCTGTCATGCAAATTTCTCCGATAGACCTTTGTCTGTGCCGCATATCCGATCCCAGAAACGGAAATAGAGACCGTAATTGCAGCTGTAATGTTCATGATGCTTTTCGTGATGGCTTGCGGTTATCAGCCATTTCCCCAACCGGGAATGAACAAGCCAGCGCGGGAAGATTTCCCAGCCCATGTGATTGGTCACACCCATAATGGTCATGATTGCCAGAACCAGCCCCAGCATGGCGACATGGATGGGGATCAGGAAAACCAATGCTGGAATGATGACCGCACCTGTGATCGCTTCAATCGGGTGGAAGCTCATGGCGGCCCAAGCGGTGGGCGGCTTGCTGGCGTGATGCACTTTATGTGCGAGACGGAACCAGCGCGGCTGATGCATCCAGCGATGCGTCCAGTAAAACCAAGTGTCATGCGCGAAAAGATAAGCGAGCAGCGACACAGGCATGAGCCACAGCGGAAATTCGGCTGGATCAGTGTAAATCAAAGTCCAGCCCTGATTGCGCCAGCCCCATGCAACTATGCCTGCTGGCACGGCGTAGATTACGGCTGACAGAAGCGACCAGCGGATTTCCGAACCGATTTGAGTGCTAAGCCCGTCATACAGGCTCGGATATTTGCGCTGCGTAGCCCAGGCAAACAGCCCGCTTGCCGCCAGATAACGCACAGCGACAATCGCGCTCATTGCCAGAATGGAAAAGCCAATCGCCAGCCACATGCTTGCAATCTATAGCTCCAGCACGCTCAAGCGATAGAGCAAATTACGCAATCCACCGCATCCAACGCTCGGCCGGTGCAATTACCCCTCGCCCGATATTCTTTGCGCGATTTGCGGATCCATTAATCCCGTCATCCGCCGCATAGCCGCCTTTGCCAATCGCTCGACTTCCACCTTACGCCTTGCCGCAGCCAGCGGATTGAGCGGAGCGGGGCGAATAATCTCTGCATCATAGCTATCGGCGACAATCACTCCGCATACATCTGGCTGATAGGCATCGCTTTCCAGCACAGCGCGATCAAGATCGGGCGCAAGCCCCCAGAAGAACCGGTCACAATATTCGAGATAATCGGGCCATTTCGCATCGCCCAGCAAATCACCGCGCGCGACTTTGATCTCGACAATCACCAGCCGGCCCTTGGCATCTATTCCCATCAAATCCGCCCGCCTGCTGTTGCGCAAAGGCATTTCCGGCAAGCACCAGATATCATTGCGAGCGAACAGCCGCATAATCCCGCGCGCGACATCATTGGCGCTGTAAGTCTGCGAATCGCGAGCGAGTTGGGGAGTGGCGTCAGTCATAACCGCAGTTGGAACAAATGCGGAACTTTGAGTCAAGTGCTCAAGCTGTGGATGCCTTTCACTGACGCTGCCTAAAACGGCTCGGGCGTTCAGGCGTTCACCAGATCGAGCATCGCTTGCCGTGTGCGGTAAAATTCGCGCCACAAGGTGAGCGCCGGAGCCGTCACATCCTTGCCTTGATCGTGCAGCGCGCCGAGCGCTTTCACGCCCGGCTCCAGCATTGCATCCATATCAGCCAGCACATGCTGCACTAAAGCGCGCTGCGGCTCGGGTAGCTCAACGATTTTCGCAATCACTGTATCACGCTCGGCTGGCGGCGTTTCTTTCGCCAATTGAGCAAAGCCGGCAATTTGCGCTGCATAGGCATGCACAGCATCCCATTGCGCGGCAAGCGCGGGCGCTGTCATTGCTGTTTCAGCAAAGGCAGAGCCAAGCGGCTTGGCATCTCCAAAAGGCATAATCGCTGTCATGGTAGGAACAGGTTAAAGCAGCTTATGCTTGCCAAAGAGCTAACGCGGGCCTCTCGCTGAAGCGGCTAGGGGATTTGCCGGGGCGATGGAGCAGGGGCGCTGGAGGGGCGGTGACGTAAGAGCGGGGCTCGCTAACGGTGCGAGCGAATTTTCCAGTGGTGACTTGCCGGCGGCTTTGCTAAGCGCGCGCAGCAATGGGCTTTTGACAGCCCTT
>CAZJAG010000070.1:0-7499 GCA_964543735.1 uncultured Porphyrobacter sp.
ACAACATCGCCGTCGATCACGATCTCGTTCACCCCGTCCATATCGGGCAGGTCGAACATAGTATCGAGCAGCAAGCCTTCGACGATAGAGCGCAATCCGCGTGCGCCGGTTTTGCGCAGGATCGCCTTTTCAGCAATCGCTTTCAATGCATCATCGGTGAAAGTCAGCGCGACTTTCTCAAGCTCGAACAATTTGCCATATTGCTTGACGATAGCGTTCTTCGGCTCTTGCAAGATCGTGACCAGTGCATCGACATCGAGATCGTGCAAAGTCGCGATCACGGGCAAGCGGCCAACGAATTCGGGGATGAGGCCGAATTTGAGCAGATCTTCCGGCTCGCTCTTTTCAAGCAATTCGCCAACCTTGCGCTTTTCCGGATCGGCGACATGCGCGCCGAACCCGATTGAGCTTTTCTGCAAGCGGTCAGAAATAATCTTATCAAGGCCCGCAAAAGCGCCGCCGCAGATAAACAGGATGTTGGTGGTGTCGACTTGCAGGAATTCTTGCTGGGGATGCTTGCGCCCACCTTGCGGCGGGACAGAGGCAGTCGTGCCTTCCATCAGCTTCAAAAGAGCTTGCTGCACACCCTCACCCGAGACATCGCGCGTGATCGAGGGGTTTTCCGCCTTGCGCGTAATCTTGTCGATCTCGTCAATATAGACGATGCCATGCTGCGCCTTCTCGACATTATAGTCGGAGGATTGGAGCAGCTTGAGGATGATATTCTCAACATCCTCGCCCACATAGCCCGCTTCGGTCAAAGTGGTCGCATCGGCCATAGTGAAAGGCACATCAAACGTGCGCGCCAGCGTCTGCGCGAGCAAGGTCTTACCCGTGCCGGTCGGGCCGACGAGCAGGATGTTGGACTTGGCCAGCTCGACATCGCCGGACTTACCCGAATGCTCCAGCCGCTTGTAATGATTGTGCACCGCGACCGAAAGGACGCGCTTGGCGCGATCTTGCCCGATCACATAATCATTGAGCATCTGGCAAATGTCAGAGGGTGAAGGAACCTCCCCCTCTTTGCGTCCGCCGAGCCCTGCCTTGGTCTCTTCGCGAATGATGTCATTGCACAGCTCAACGCATTCATCGCAGATGAACACCGTGGGGCCGGCAATCAGCTTGCGCACCTCATGCTGGGATTTGCCGCAGAAGCTGCAGTAAAGGGTGCTCTTGCTATCGGTTCCGCTCAATTTCGTCATTCCTACCGGTTCCCGCGCCCGTCCAAGGGTAAGCTTGCAGTGTAGAAGCCATGGGGAACGAATCAATGCCTAGGGCAAGGTTTATTGCCCTACCTGCGAATAAACTGGTCTTTCTAGGGCGCGGTTTGGGGTTAATGTCCCAATATCACGCGAAAAACCTTGGTAAAATTACTGAGGCCTTGGTGAAAGAAACCTCGCAAGGATCAGGCAGGTGCGCCGCCCGAACCTTCTTCACCGCCGTCAGAATCGCCTTCCGGACGCGTTTCGAAGACCTTGTCAACAAGGCCAAACTTCATCGCTTCTTCCGCTTCAAGGAAGGTATCGCGGTCCATTGCAGCCTCGATATCTTTCAGCTTCTTGCCGGTGTATTTGACGTAAAGCTCGTTCATGCGCTTCTTGATGCGCAGGATTTCGCGGGCCTGAATCTCGATATCCGATGCCATGCCGCGTGCACCGCCAGAAGGCTGGTGGATCATGATCCGCGCATTGGGCAATGCGACGCGCATACCAGGCTCACCTGCTGCCAGAAGGAAGCTGCCCATCGATGCAGCTTGCCCGACACACACGGTCGAAACGCGCGGCTTGATATATTGCATGGTGTCATGGATGCCCATGCCCGCTGTCACCACGCCGCCGGGTGAATTGATATACATGCTGATCGGCTTGGACGGGTTCTCGCTTTCCAGAAACAGCAGCTGGGCAATGATGAGCGAGGCCATATTGTCCTCCACCTGCCCTGTCACAAAAACGATCCGCTCGCGCAGCAAACGCGAGAAAATGTCGAAGCTGCGCTCGCCCCGGCTGGTTTGCTCCACAACCACAGGCACCAATGCGCCGGTCAGCGGGTCGCGGGTGAACTGTCCTTGGGTTGCGTGGCCTTCGCCGTTGAGCAGGTCAATCATCACAGGGGATCGCTTTCTTGTCTTTTCGGATTTGCCCTATTTTGGCCTAAGCCTGCTCAACTTCAAGGGGGTTAATTACTCAGCGGGGGAAAGTTCGTCTTTGCGAGAGCGGTTGATGCGAATTCCGAACGCCTCGAAAAAGCCGGGATCGCGTCTTACCGTCTCCAGATCGGTCTTGCCATTGAACAGGAGCCTGCAAAGCGCAAAGCGCCGCACCAATAGCTCGTGAATGGCGATAACCGTCCCTGCTGTGACCATGGTGAGGATCGTAAACTCGGCTGCCACCGGCCAATCTACAGCGACCAGCATCCGGCCATAGATGTACACCAGACAATGGTGGAACAGATACATCGAGAGCGCGCAATCCGCCAACCATTTGGTGCGCGCGCCGCCCTTGCTGAAATAGCGATGGAAGAATTGCAGGATGAACAGGACGATCGTCCAAATCGCCAGCTGGTTCAAAAAGAGCAGCGCCAAGCGAACGTCGACAGTGCGATCCGGCCCCAGATCAACGCCCACCGCCATCGCCCAATCGCGTACAAATGGCAGGATGTAGCCCTGATCGGCCATCGGGTAAGGCTGGAAGATCAAAGCGGCTGCGGCGGCATAGGGCATCCACCAACGCCACTCGACCAAGGCAGAAAGCAGCCGCGGTGATAGCGCAGCCATCACTCCGATGACAAAGAACGGGAACTCGCTGACCAGCTTGTACCAGCTTTGAAAGCCGGGGAAGATCAGATCGTAAGCCCCAGGGACAAGCGCTGCTACACTGTAATTCGCGGTATTGGCCACGCCTAGCAGGATGAGGATAAAGAGGAATGGCAAGACGCCGCTTGTGACGCTTCCCAGCCGGTCAGAGGCCTCCACTGCCCAGCGCCGTATAGGCGAGTTTTCTGGCAAGACTCCCTGTAACAGTGCGGCGAGGAAGAACATGGGCATCAAGCTGACAAGGAACCACAAATGCAGCTGCCACTCGCCGCTTGCCCAGATCATCGCGAAATTCTCGCTCCCCAGCCAGTTAATGACCGATCCTGATCCCCCATTGTCTAGCCAGCGCAGATACAGCTCAATCATGTTGAAGCTGAGCGCGATAGCAATCAGCGGAACCGCTGTACGCAGAAACCGGTTCCACAGAAAATCGCCGGCAGCGCGCCGCGTGAGCAGCAGCACAGCGAAAAACCCGCCGACGAAGAAAAAGGTCGGGGTGACGAAAAGATGGAACGCGAAGATCAGCCAGTCGAAAAAGTCCGCACGGTCGGTGTTGCTGGTGATCCACGGGCGCGCCGGCGCGTAAACAGTACCCGCATGCAGCGCGACGGAAAGGAACATCAGAACAGAGCGCGCACCATCAATATCGTGATAATGTTTGCGGGCTTGAACCGGGGTCGGATTTTGCATCGATCTTTCGCCGTAAGTGGGGGTATTCAAAGTCCTGAATTCGCAAAGGGCGTAGCAGGTTCCCTCTTTCATTCCGGTAAAGATGAGCTGTGCGATTTTGAGACAGTAAGCGGCCACTTGGCGAAGGAGGCGAGCTTGGAACGTCCGGCTTGCACCCAGCGCGAAAAGCGCGCAGGAATTGCACCATGAAGATCTGTCTGTCCGCATCGCTTGTTTCTCTCGCTCTGGCATCATCTGCGCAAGGCGCGCTCGCCAATCAGGGAGCCGCGGGCGCGACCGAGGCCCACGCCATGAGGATCGCCATCATTGATGATGCAGGGCCTGAGCTAAACGCGGTCATCGCCTATGACCCGCTGGCTTGGAAACAATCAGAAGCCATGCGCGACACAGGCATTCTTCGCGGGCGCTCGATCCTCGTCAAAGACAATATCGAAACGCGCGAATGGCCCACCACCGGCGGCTCGCTGGCGCTCAAAGACAATTGGACTAGGCGCGATGCCCCGATGATCGCTTACCTGCGCAAAGCGGGCGGCGTGGTTCTGGGCAAAACGAACTTGAGCGAATGGGCCAATATCCGCTCCGACAATTCGACCAGCGGGTGGAGCGCGATTGGCGGCCTCACCAAAAACCCCTTTGCGACCGACCGCAATTCCTGCGGTTCATCATCGGGCAGCGGCGCAGCGGTTGCAGCCGCGCTAGCTTGGGGCGCAATCGGGACAGAGACCAATGGCTCGATCACTTGCCCTGCCTCGATCAACGGGATTGTCGGCTTCAAGCCGAGCGTTGGTTTGGTCAGCCGCACCCATGTGATCCCGATTTCCTCGACGCAGGACACTGCCGGGCCGATGACCCGCACGGTCTATGACGCGGCGCTGCTGCTCTCGGCGATTGCGGGCGAAGACAAAGCCGACACTGCGACGATTGGCGTCCCTCGCCTTGCTGATTACACCGCCGGGCTTTCCACTGCCTCGCTCAAAGGCGTGCGGATTGGCGTGATGCGCAAGCAGCTGGGCAACCGTGATGATGTGAAGGCCGTGTTTGGCGTGGCGCTTGACGATCTGGAACGCTCCGGAGCCGAGCTGGTGGATATCGAGTTTGAACCCAACCGCCAGATGTTCGAGGACAGCTTTACCGTGCTGATGTTCGAATTGCGCGAAGAGATGGGCAAATATCTTGGCTCCATCCCCGCTATGCAAAACGGCGATACACCGCGCAGCCTTGCGGATCTGATCGCTTTCAACAAAGCCAATGCGAAGCAAGAAATGCGCTGGTTCGGGCAGGAATTGTTCGAACTGGCCGAGACGACCACTGACCGCGAAGCTTATGAAAAGGCGCGCGAAAACGCTGTGCGGATTGCGGGCAAGGAAACGCTTGATCATTTGATGGCCAAGCACAAGGTCACGCTGCTGGTCGCGCCGACACGCGGACCTTCCTGGACAAGCGACCTCGTCAATGGCGACAATTTCAATGGCTCGATCGGTTTCGGCTCTCCCGCAGCGATTGCAGGCTATCCGCATCTCACTGTGCCAATGGGCCATGTCGAAGGGCTGCCGGTGGGGATCAGCTTTTACGGAGCAAAATGGGACGACCATGGCGTGTTGAAAGCGGGCGCAGCATACGAGAAAGCGCGCAGCGCGACCCTGCCAGCCGTCACCTATGCACCGTGGAAACCTGCCGAAAAGTGATTTTCAGCTCAATTGCGCGGCGCTGTTAGACCCGTTGTGGGAACCATCGGTCGATCAGTGCTTTAGTTGACCGGCTGCCGCAATAAGGGCAGCGCATCTTTATGTCACAAACCTTTCGCCATCTTACGCCAAGCGCCAGCCTTGCTGCACTCACCTGCGCGCTTGCCCAGCCGGTGATGGCGCAAGATATTGAGGCGGAACCCGCTGCGCCGGAACCCACTGCGCCGGAACCCACTGCTCTGCCCCCCGCTGCAATGGACGAGCAACTTCTCGCCACTGAGGTGACACAAACGCAGCAAGGCCAGACCTATCCGCCCGCCTATTTCGAGCAATTCGCCCCGCGCACCGCGCTCGACATGATCGAGCAAATTCCCGGTTTCCAGATCGAAGGCGGCGGTGGAGGCGGTGGCGGCGGCAATCAGGGCCGCGGGCTAGGTCAGGCGAGCCAGAACGTGCTGGTGAACGGCGAACGGCTCTCCAGCAAATCGGATAGTGCGCAAGATCAGCTGCGCCGCATTCCCGCCGCCGATGTCGTGCGGATCGAAATTGTCGATGGAACCTCGCTCGATGTGCCCGGCCTCTCGGGACAAGTCGCCAATGTGACCGTCAATCTCGAAGGCGTCGCCGGCACATTCCGCTGGAAGGGGCGCTACCGCGACACGGCATGGGAGCCGGAATGGTATGGCGGCGAGATTTCCGTCGCGGGCACAAGCGGCCCGTTCAATTTCACCGTAGCCCTCGATAATCCCAACAACCGGTTTGGCGCAGAAGGCCCTGTCTTCATCCGCGATGCGCAGGGCAATGAGATAGAAACCCAGCAGACCGATTTCGAAGGACGCTTCGACAAGCCGACGCTCAGCGCCAATCTGGGCTATGATTTCGGCAATGATGTCAGCGCAACGCTAAACCTTTCCTATGCCCGCAGCTATTTCCGCATCCGCACGCAAGAGGCTATTTCCGGCCCGCTGATTGACACCAATTTGCGCAGCATCCGCGTGCGCGAGAACGGTTATGAATATGAAATCAGCGGCGATCTGACCTTTCCGCTTGGCGCGGGCAGCCTCAAACTGATCGGGGTGGAACGCTTCGATAACGAAGACCGCTCGCAGACCGTGATCGATGATTTTGACGATCAGCAGATTGTCGACACCGGCAGCCGTTTCTCGCGCGATGATGCAATTGGCGAACGGATTGGCCGGGCCGAATACGATTTCCCCTTCATCGGCGCGCAATGGCAATTGGCAGCGGAGGCAGCCTTCAACCGGCTCGACCGCATCTCGGGCCTGTTCGAACTGGATGCAGGCGGGGATTTTGTCGAGCTGGACTTCCCCGAAGGCACAGGCGGCGTCACCGAAGATCGCTATGAATTCTCTGCCAGCGTCAGCAGAACTCTCTCCAACCGATTGAGCGCACAGGCAACGCTGGGCTATGAATTCTCGACCCTCAAGCAGACGGGCAGCGCGGCCAATGACCGCAGCTTCCAGCGGCCCAAGGGTTCCGCCTCGATTGCATGGAACAATGGCAAGGGACTGGACATCACTTTGAGCGGGGAGCGGCGTGTCGGCCAGCTTTCCTTTGGTGACTTCCTCGCCGCGGTGAATTTGGCCGATGAAAACGCCAATGCCGGCAATAACGAGCTTGTGCCGTTCCAGCGCTGGGAAGTGCAGCTCGATATCAACAAGTCGCTGGGACCGTGGGGTTCGACCAGTTTGACGCTGGAGCAACGCTGGATCGAGGACTTTACCGATCTTGTGCCGCTGCCCGATCTGAGCGGAGAGGCGCGCGGCAATATTGCGAAAGCGCGCCGGACAGAGATTGAGTGGGACACAACGCTCAAGCTGGAGCCGCTTGGCTGGAAGGGAGCACAGCTCGACCTCAGGCTGGAATATGAAGAAGGCGAGGTGCGCGACCCGCTGACCGGAGAATTGCGCGATTTCTCACGCGGGCGTGACCGCGAGCTGGATGTTGAGCTGCGGCACGATATTCCGGGAACCGACATCGCTTACGGGGCGGCGCTAAACTATGGCCGCGACCGCACCTTCTTCCGTCTCGAAGAGTTCAATCGCGGGGTCGACGGGCCAACCTTCGCGCGCGTCTATGTCGAGCACAAAGACCTGTTCGGGATGACCGCGCGCGCAACTGTCGGCAATTTGCTCGATGGCCGCAATGCAGACAATCGCACTGTGTTTGATGGGCCGCGCAATACCGCTCCCATTCTCTTTACAGAGCAATTCTCGCGCAGGATCGGGCCGATATTCCGGCTCGATGTAAGCGGCAACTTCTAAGCGCGCTTACTTTTTGGCGGCTGGCTT
>CAZJAG010000070.1:7599-12578 GCA_964543735.1 uncultured Porphyrobacter sp.
TTGGCGGCTGGCTTTTTAGCGGCGGCTTTCTTGGCTGGAGCCTTTTTCGCCGCTGGTTTCTTAGCCGGAGCTTTCTTCGCGGGCTCCTTCTTCGCGGATTCCTTCTTTGCGCTTTCCTTTTTTGCCGGCGCTTTCTTCGCAGCGGCTTTCTTGGCCGGAGCCTTCTTCTTGGCCACAGGCTTTTTCTTCGGTGCAGGCTTGGCTTCTGCCTCGTCATCCGCCTCAATCGCCGCTTCAAGCTCTTCCTGAGTCACTTCACGCTCAGTGATTTCAGCCTTGTCGAAGAGGAAATCGACGACCTTGTCCTCATACAAGGGCGCGCGCAGCTGGGCTGCGGCCATCGGCTCTTGCTGGACATATTCGATGAAACGGTCGCGATCTTCAGGGCGATATTGCTGCGCTGCCTGCTGGATCAGCGCGGACATTTCCTGGCTTGTCACCTCAACGCCGTTTGCCTGACCGATTTCGGACAATAGCAGTCCCAAACGCACGCGGCGCTCGGCAATGTTGCGATAATCGTCCTTGTCGGCTTCGATATCTTTCTGTGCCTGCTCGGGGTCTTCCTCGTTCGCCGCTTCTTGCTGGAGCTGAGCCCAGATCTGCTCGAACTCGGCATTGACCATGCCTTCTGGCACGGGGAAGTCATGTCCGGCCGCCAATTGATCGAGCAGGCCGCGCTTCATCTGTGTGCGGGTGAGACCAGCGGTCTGCTGCTCCAGCTGGCCGCGCATCAGCTCTTTCAACTTGTCGAGGCTTTCCAGACCCAATTGCTCGGCAAAGGCGTCGTCAATCGTGGTTTCGGTCTCAACCTTCACCGCTTTCACGGTCACATCGAACTCGGCTTCCTGCCCGGCAAGGTTTTCCGCCTGATAATCCTCGGGGAAGGTCACAGTGATGGTCTTTTCATCACCTGTCTTCACACCTGTCAGCTGCTCTTCAAAGCCGGGGATAAATGTGCCCGAGCCCAGAACCAGCGGAGCATCTTCCGCTTTGCCGCCTTCGAACTCCTCACCGCCAGTGCGGCCAACAAAATCGATGATCAGCTGATCGCCGTCAGCCGCTTTCTTCGTCTTGGCAGCATCCTTGTAGCTCTTGTTCTGGCCAGCGATACCGGCAACCGCCTCGTCAACCGCCTCGTCAGAAACAGGCACGACCAGCTTTTCGAGTTTGAACCCGTCAGTTTCAGGAGCCTCAACCTCGGGCAGAACTTCCAGCTCGACCGTGATTTCGGCGTCCTTGCCTTCTTCATAGCCTTCGCCAAGGTTCACAGCGGGCTGCATCGCGGGGCGCAATTGCTTATCCGCCATCAATCCGTCCACAGATTCGCGAATCGTATCGTTGAGCACCTGCGCATGAAGCTGCTCGCCATGCATCTTGCGCACAAGATTCGCCGGAACTTTGCCGGGCCGGAAGCCGGGCATGTTCACTTGCGGCGCAATCCGCGTGATTTCGGCATCGATTTTCTCGCCGAGCTCGCCCGCTGTCAGCTTGATAGTGTAGGCGCGCTTGAGCCCTTCATTGGTGGTTTCCGTGATATCCATGGAGTGTAAACTGAAGCCTTTTCAATGATTTCGCGTTGTTCGCACCGCATTGTAGCAGAAGTGGTGCGGGCGGAGGGACTTGAACCCACACATCTTACGATACTGGTACCTAAAACCAGCGCGTCTACCAATTCCGCCACGCCCGCAACCCGAACGAAGCTACGCGCCGAAAGGGTTTCGGCGCGTGCTAAAGCAGCGCCTCTAATGGGGTGCGATTAAAAGGGCAAGCAATAGCCGACTTGTTTACGATAAGTTGTGCGACTAAGGGGCGTTTTATGACTGACGAGAAAGCTCAAGATACCCCGCCCGATCGCCTTTCGGTGAACCCGCGCAGCGCCCACTTCAACGGCGAGCTGTTGCAACGCGGGGTCGGCATCCGCTTCAAAGGTCGCGAGCGCGTGGATATCGAGGAATATTGCGTTTCCGAAGGCTGGGTGCGTGTGCAGGCGGGCAAAACGGTTGACCGCAAGGGTCAGCCGCTCACCATCAAGCTCAACGGGCCGGTGGAAGCCTGGTATGAGGATCTGGGCGATGAACCGCCCGTAGCCAAAGCTTAAAAGCTAGCTTCCCAGCCTGCCTCAACGGCGAGCGATATAGCGGCGTGCAGTGCGCGGCTTCTTCGCAGGCTTGTCCAGATCGGCAAAAGCTTCGCGAAATGCGCGCGAGGGCAACTTGGATTGCGGCTTTGTCTGAGATTGGGCTGGTTTCGGAGCGCGCGTTGCCCCAGCAGGTGCGGCTGCCTGGCCGCGTCCCGGGCCATAGATAAACCCGTTCAATGGCCAATGCGTGCCGCCCAGCGCTTGCAGCGAATGGTACCAGATGCGCACCTTGCTCCAGTCATTGTTGGGCGAGACATCCATCACCGGCACATTGTTCTCGATCTGACCGCGCCGGCCATTGATGCGCGACCAGTTTGCATGGCTGATCAGGATATTGCGCGAATCGACCACCCGGCTGACGTAAGCGACATGGCCCAAGCGGCTGCCGCGATGCGGCTTCATCGACATCACAGCGCCTTCTTGCGGCCAAGAACCGCGCTGATACTTGCCCGCAGCCTTACCCCACCACGTATGAGCATTTCCGTAAATCTCTATGCCGGACATATGGCGCGCATAGGGCACGCATTGCAGATTGCGCGGCCAATTTGCGACCTTGTTCTGGCGCGCATTGGTGTGATGCGCTGCGGCCGGAGTGGTGAGAACAGGCACAGCAATCGCGAGTGTTGCTGCGGAAAGAATAACAGATGCGACTTGTTTCATGACATTGCCTAATGACGCGGTAAGGTTGAGATCACACTTCACATCAGGGTAAACACTTGGTTTCCGTTTCATCGCTCAGGATGAAAGCGCGGACTTGCCAAACGGACTGCAAAGGGCCACTTGCGCGGCGAGACACTCATCATGACATCCGCAACAAAACCGCAAGTCATCATTATTGGCCGTCCCAATGTGGGCAAATCCACACTTTTTAATAGGCTAGTGGGAAAGAAGCTCGCGCTGGTCGATGATCAGCCCGGCGTCACGCGTGACCGCCGCATGGGCGATGCTGACCTTGCAGGGCTCGCTTTCACCATAATCGACACTGCCGGATGGGAGGATGAGGACGAAAAAAGTCTCCCCGGCCGGATGCGGATGCAAACAGAAGTCAGCGTTGAGGGCGCAGATGCGGCGCTATTTGTCGTTGATGCGCGCGCTGGCCTGACGCCGCTGGATGAGGAAATCGCCCGCTGGCTGCGCGAGCAAGAGGTGCCAATAGTCGTTGTCGCCAACAAGGCCGAAGGGGCCGCAGGGGAAGCCGGTTTCTTGGAGGCTTATTCGCTTGGCCTGGGCGAGCCGGTTGCTGTCTCTGCTGAACATGGCGAGGGCATTGCCGATATGTTCGGCGCTTTGTGGCCGATCATCGGGGAGAAAGCCGAAGCTGCCGAAGCCGCTGCCGAATTTGCCGCCAGCGAGGAGGAGGATGCGCCGCTCGGCCCGTTAAAGCTTGCCATCGTAGGCCGCCCCAATGCTGGCAAGTCCACGCTCATCAACCGATTGCTGGGCGAGGACCGGCTGCTGACTGGCCCTGAGGCAGGGATTACCCGCGATTCCATTGCGGTCGATTGGGAATGGACGGACTCCCAATCGGGCGAGACGCGCGAGATCCGCCTTATCGACACCGCCGGAATGCGCAAAAAACGCAATGTGACCGAAAAGCTGGAAAAGCTCTCGGTTGCCGATGCGCGCCGCGCGGTGGACTTTGCCGAAGTGGTTGTGTTGCTATTGGACGCCACCCAAGGCCTCGAGCATCAGGATCTCAAAATCGCCTCCATGGTCTTGGAAGAAGGCCGCGCGCTGATGGTCGCGATCAACAAATGGGACATAGCGCAGGATGCGAGCTCGCTCTTCAATGGAGTGCGCGGCGCGCTCGATGACGGGTTGGCGCAGGTGCGCGGACTGCCGCTGTTCGCTGTCAGCGCAAAGACCGGCAAAGGGCTCGATCCATTGCTCGCCGCCGCGCATGAATTGCGCGAAAGCTGGTCAAAGCGCGTGCCCACCGCCGCGCTCAACCGCTGGTTCGATGATGCGCTCGCCGCCAATCCGCCCCCTGCCCCCAAAGGTCGCCGCGTCAAGCTGCGCTATATCACGCAGGTCGGCACTCGGCCCCCGCGCTTTGTGGTGTTCGGCACGCGATTGGAAGCACTGCCGACAAGTTACGAGCGCTATCTGGTCAATGGCATCCGCTCCAAACTGGGGTTCGATTCCGTGCCCGTGCGCGTGGTGCTCAAAAGCCCCAAGAACCCCTACAATGCCAATCGCGGCGGCGGCGGGAACTATTCGGGCGGAGAGGGCAAGACGTGATCTTCGATCTGCTCGCTGTTGACATTATCGAGCGCACCGCTTCCACAGCCCGCGTGCGCGATGCGCTGGAGCTTAGCCTTGCGCCGGCGTTCTTGCTGGTGGGCATTGGCAGCATGATGAATGTGATGATGAGCCGCCTGATCTGGCTCGCCAACCGGATCGAGCGGCTTTACGCCAATGCCAATGACGAGCGCCCCTTGCAGCTCAGCCGAATGCCGTTTGAGGAAGAGCTGGCATGGCTAACCATGCGCCGCCGGATTGTTCGCACCGCCGTGAAATTCTCCACCGGAGCGGCCGTAATCATCAGCGTGGTGATCGCACTGCTGTTCACCTCAGCCTTTGTCGACTTCGCTGTCGGAGCGCTTGTCGCAGGCTTGTGGGTCTTTTCGGTCAGCCTGCTGATTGTGGGGCTTGGCTGCTTTCTGCGCGAGGCATTGCTGGCCGCCAATGCGCCGGAGCATGAATCGCGTAGCTAGCGCGCTCGTGTTGGGCGGCGATGACCGTTCTTTTGAACGACAGCCATCGCCAACGCCTCTTTAGCCACTATTCTTTAGCTTTGCTTTGCAGCTGGACGTAATTCTCCAGCCCCATCCGCTCG
>CAZJAG010000071.1:0-9278 GCA_964543735.1 uncultured Porphyrobacter sp.
GGAAATCCATGTCCGTCAATATGAAGAACTGGCAGGAACTAAAGAAACCCAACACGCTCGAGATTAAGGAAGGCGGCGAGAAAGATCGCAAGACCACCTTTGTTGCAGAGCCGCTTGAGCGGGGTTTTGGCCTTACGCTCGGCAACGCGCTGCGCCGCGTATTGTTGTCATCGCTGCAAGGCGCGGCGATCACTTCGATCAAGATCGAAAACGTGCTGCACGAATTCTCCTCGCTTGCTGGCGTGCGTGAAGACGTGACCGATATTGTTTTGAACGTGAAGCAGATCGCGCTCAAAATGGAAGGCGAGGGGGCTAAGCGTCTCCAGCTTTCTGCAACGGGGCCTGCTGAAGTGAAAGCGGGCGACATCGCAGTTTCGGGCGACATCGAAGTGATGAACAAGGACCTCGTCCTGTGCCACTTGGATGAAGGCGCGACGCTCAATATGGAGCTGACGGCAGATGTTGGCAAAGGCTATGCGCCTGCGGTTCAGAACCGTCCAGCTGATGCGCCGATCGGCCTCATTCCGGTTGATTCGCTCTATTCGCCAGTGCGTCAGGTCAGCTACAAGGTTGACAACGCGCGTGTCGGTCAAGAGCTTGACTATGACAAGCTCAGCCTCACGATTGAAACTGACGGCACCGTGACGCCGGAAGATGCTGTGGCTTACGCTGCGCGCATTTTGCAGGACCAGCTCACACTCTTCGTCCACTTCGAAGACGGAATCCCGCAGCCGCAATCGGCGATGATCGGTCAGGCGGCACAACCGCAAGAAGACGATGCGAACCAGCTCAACCGTTACCTTCTCAAGAAGGTTGACGAGCTAGAGCTTTCGGTGCGTTCGGCAAACTGCCTCAAGAACGACAACATCATCTATATCGGCGATCTGGTTCAGAAAACCGAAGCCGAGATGCTGCGCACGCCGAACTTTGGCCGCAAGTCGCTGAACGAGATCAAGGAAGTGCTCTCTTCCATGGGTCTGCGCCTCGGCATGGACATCCCTGGATGGCCGCCGGAAAATATCGAGGAAATGGCCAAGAAGCTCGAGCAGGAATTGCTTGGTTAAACAGGTGACGGCGGAGCACCTCAAGCTCCGCCAGCTACGGGCTACCTGACACGGGCCCATAACGAACGCCTGATCCCTTCAGGGAAAGTGGGAACCGGATTGGCCTTTGGCCAGCTTCGCTTCCCCGCACGGAAGGGTCAGCAAATGGAGTTAATGAAATATGCGCCACGGAATTTCACAACGTAAGCTCAGCCGCAAATCGGGCCACCGCAAGGCTCTTTTCCGGAATATGGCGGCCGCGCTGATCAAGCACGAGCAGATCACCACCACTTTGCCCAAGGCGAAGGAACTGCGCCCCTATGTCGAAAAGCTGATCACGCTGGCAAAGCGCGGTGGCTTGTCCAATCGCCGTCTCGCGATGAGCCGTCTGGAAGACGAAACACAGCTGAAGAAGCTGTTTGACGAGCTGGCTGAACGTTACTCAGATCGTGACGGCGGCTACACCCGCGTCATCAAGGCCGGTTATCGCGAGAGCGATGCGGCACAGCTTGCTGTGATCGAACTGGTCGACCGAGATGAAGACGCAAAGGGCCAAGACAGCGGTCCTGATATGAGCGAAGTTGACGAATATGCAGAAGCAGAAGCTGCCGCATAATCGCTTCGGCAATTAAACAGTCAAAAGAGGGCTGGCGATGCATGTCGCTGGCCCCTTTTCTTTGTGCGCTGATCGAACGGGGCATTTGTCTTTTGCGGGCAAGCAGCTAGTCTCGCTTCCATGAAAAGACATTTCTTCGGCGCAGCCTTGGCTGCCATCGCTTGTTCGACTGCTGCTCATGCGCAAAGCGCGCAGGAAATGCTCGATACGAAATATGATCGGGCATTGGCCGCTGGATACAAGGCGATGATGCTGTGCAGCGCGATTGGTAATGCAGAGAAAAACGGGGCGAAACGTACTCCTGAAAGCGTGCACGAGTGGGAGCTGACAGGGATACAGGCGCCGCTCAACGATATTGTGCAAGGCCTTGAGTATGAGATTGTGCGGCGGCCCAGCGGTCAGATCGCGCATGTTGCGGTCCAATGGGATGAGACAATGCCCGCCCGCGTCGCGGTCTATTTTGCGGAGAGTGGCTGCTCAGCGCTTCCGATTGGCACGGATGAGAATTGGGGGCAGCCGGAGCAGGCCCTTCCTTTTGACAAAGACCCCGCCGTAACACCCCCGAGGGTCCCGACGATTGCTCCGCATGAAAGTGTCATGAAGTTAGCCTTTGGCAGCGCTTTCGGAGCTGGAACGCGCACGACCGCCGTTTACGTCAAGCATAAGGGCGAATTTGCTGGCGAGCGCTACGCTGACGGTTTTAGTAAAGCGACGCCGCAACGCACATGGTCGGTCGCCAAGAGCATTGCAGCAACGCTGGTTGGTGCGGCGGTGCATTCAGGCGAGTTTGCCGTCAGTGATCCCATCAATCTCAACTACTGGCGCAGCGGCGCTTCTGCTGAACCGCGCAACGCGATCACTATAGATCACGCGCTTCGCATGGCGACGGGGCGCTATTCTGATACGCCGGGCAATCGCACTGATCCGCTCTATTGGGGCGGATCGAGCGTGACAGATACCGCGCTTGGCTGGCCGCTGATCAACAAGCCGGGCACGGTGTTTCGCTATTCGAACAATGACACTTTGCTGGCGATCAGAGCGATTGACAGCTGGATCAGCTACTATCCCGCTAGCGAGTTTTTCGAGAAGATGGGAATGAACCATACAGTTGCGGAGACCGATATTCGCGGCGGCTATGTGCTTTCCAGTCAGGTGTGGTCGACCGCATCCGATCTGGCGAAGCTGGGCCAGCTTTATCTCGACGATGGGATTGCTCCTGACGGAGAGCGCGTGTTGCCGGAAAACTGGCGTGAATATGTCTCGGCGGCGAGCGGCCCGCAGCCTCAAGGACGCAATTACGGCTATGGCGCGGGCTTTTGGTTGATGAACAATAGCGAGGGTGTGCCTGCTGATACTTTCGCAGCGCTTGGCAATCGCGGGCAATATGTGGTGATCGTGCCAAGCCGCGATGTCGTGATTGTAAGGCGCGGCGAGGATCCGGTGGGCTCGCGCTTCGATATTGCAGCTTTCACCCGCGATGTGCTCAAATCGCTTGAAGAGTGAAGCTGCGCCCCCATTCGACTAACAAGACACAAAACCCATATGACAAGAGGATCGCCCCATGCTTCGTGCTGCACTTTTTGCCGCCCCCATTGCTCTCATCGCTTCTCCGGCACTTGCTGAGACCGTAACAGTGCCCGATTATCCCGAAACCCGCGCCGAGCCGCTGGTCGAAACGAAATTTGGCGAGCAAGTCGCCGATCCCTATCGCTGGCTCGAAGAGGATGTGCGCAATAGCGCGGAGGTGGCCGACTGGGTTGATCGGCAAAACGCCGTGACTGATGAACTGCTGGGCAAGCTTGACGGCAATGCCTGGTTCAAAGAGAAAATCGGCGGATTGCTGAATTTTGAGCGCTTCGGCACCCCTCGCAAGGCGGGCAACAAGTACTTCTATACGCGCAATTCAGGGCTGCAAAACCAGTCGCAATTGTTTGTGCAGGAAGGGTTGGAAGGAGAACGCCGCCTTCTGATCGACCCGAATGCGTGGTCTGAAGACAATGCAACCGCGCTGGCGGGCTGGGTGCCTTCTGAGGACGGATCAATGCTAGCCTACAGCGTCCAGGATGGCGGATCGGACTGGCGCACTTACAAGTTTCTCGATGTGGCGAGCGGGAAGCCGATCTCCGACGAGATTGAGCAAGTGAAATTCTCCGGCCTTTCATGGGTCGGCGATGAAGGGATTTTGTATTCGCGTTTCCCTGAGCCTGAGGAGGGACAGGATTTTCAGGCGCAAAACTTCAATCAGCAAATCTACTTCCATAGGTTGGGAACCGAGCAGAGCGAGGATCAACTGGTTTTTGCAACGCCTGACCATCCAGAGCGCGGACATTTCGCGCAGACGACAGATGACGGGCAATGGGTAGTCATAACCAGCCGTGTCGGAACCGAGGCAAAGCAGGAAATTCATCTGATCGACCTTTCCGTGCGCGATTTTAATGGCTGGAAGGCGATACCGTTTATTGAAGGTCTCGAGCATGAGTGGAGCCTGATCGATGGCGTTGATGGCGTGCTCTATTTCGTAACCAATCGCAATGCTCCCAAATATCGCATCGTTGCGATCGATATGACTGAAGACAAGCCGCAATGGGAAACCCTGATTGCGGAAACAGATCAGCCTATTTCCGGCGCATCAATCGTGGGCAACCGTCTTATCGTTGAATATCTCAAGGATGCAGCTTCCAACGCTTTGCTGTTTGATTTGAAGGGCAAGCCGGTTGGCAGAATTGAACTTTCTGGGCTGGGCTCTGCCGGAGGGTTCGGCGGGAAAGCGGGTGATCCTGAGACATTCTACAGCTTCACCAGTTTCAACCGGCCATCTTCTATCTACAGGCTCAATCTGGAAACCGGCGAGACTGATGTCTTCGCGCAGCCCGAGCTGACCTTTGACCCAGAGAAATACGCAGTTGAGCAGCGCTTTTTTACGTCGAAAGACGGAACCCGCGTTCCGATGTTCATCGTCCGCAAGAAATCTTTGGCAGCGGCAAAGGCGGCGGCTCCGACGTTGCTCTATGGCTATGGCGGTTTTGATATTTCGATCACGCCTGCGTTCTCAGCCACCCGGATGGCTTGGCTAGAGGCAGGCGGTGTCTTCGCGCTCGCCAATATTCGCGGCGGGGGTGAATATGGCAAGGCCTGGCATGATGGCGGGCGGCGCAAGAACAAACAGAACAGCTTTGACGATTTCATCGCAGCGGGCGAGTTCTTGAAAGCAGAAGGTTACACAACGCCCGATGGCCTCGCGATCCAAGGCGGATCAAACGGCGGCTTGTTGGTGGGGGCTGTGCTCAATCAGCGGCCCGATCTGGTCAATGCAGCCCATGCAGCGGTTGGCGTGATGGATATGCTGCGTTTCGATCGCTGGACGGCTGGGCGCTATTGGGTGGATGATTATGGCTATCCCGACCGCGAGGAGGATTGGAAGCTCCTGCGCGCCTATTCGCCCTATCACAATATCCGTTCGGGCGTGGACTATCCCGCCACCCTTGTGACGACAGCGGACACCGATGACCGCGTGGTGCCCGGGCACAGCTTCAAATACACAGCCGCATTACAGGCGGCTGATCTGGGCGAGAAACCGCATGTCATTCGGATTGAAACGCGGGCGGGGCATGGATCGGGCAAACCGACCGATAAGGCGATAGAGGAGGGTGCAGATGTGCTCTCCTTCCTCGCGCATTACACGGGGCTTTCGATCCCGCAGGAAGGGCAGAAATAGCACGTTCAGAAAACTTACGTCTTTTCTGAACATCGGCTGTCGCTTGGATTCAGGCAGACCTCACCGGGTTTCATCTAGTTACAGATTCGCAAGACGAGCAGGACCGCTCTGACGCGAAACTGAGGAAGGATGAAACTGATGAAGACCATTTCCAAAGCATTAGTCGGGACCGTCGCGGCTGGCGCGATGGCAATGAGTTCAGCAGCCCCTGCGATGGCGAAACACAAGCGCGATCGCATCGATGCAGGTGATATCATTGCCGGTGCCCTGATCCTTGGAGGCATTGCCGCTGCTGCTTCTGTGGCTGGCGGAGATCGCTACCGTGACCGCAATTATCGCTCCAACCGACATGCTTACAAGCGCGGTAATCCGCGCCGTGCAGTAGAGCGCTGTGTGCGCGCGGCTGAACGCCAGGCAATGCGCGCTGGATATCGCTTCGCCGATGTGACCCAGATCCGCGATGTTGATGACACACGTTATGGCTGGCGCATCAAAGGCCGGCTGGTGGTCGATGGAGCACGCGGATATCGCGGAGCTTACAATGGTCATCGTTATAATGACCGCTATCGCCATGATGACCGTGGCTATGGCTATCAGCATCGAGGTTACAACCGGGCTGGATATGATCGCGGGCGGTTCACCTGCCACATTGAACGCGGCCAGCGGCCTTATGTCGAATATCGAGGCATTCGCGGGCTGAGGTAATCTCCTAACCTCTCCCCACACAACATCCTGCCACCACCAGGATGGAAGGGCGCCGGGCTTTGTCTGGCGTCCTTTTCGTCTGTGTATAGGCGCGCGCGCGTTCAGCCCTGTGACATATGCGCGCTTTCATGATAATACTGGAAAAATACACAATAGAGAGGTCGAAGCTATATGACCGTTTTTGCTCGAAAAATTGGCGCTGCAGCAGGGCTCGGCGCAGCAGCATGCATGGCTGCCACCCCCGCGCAGGCCGCTGAATTGCCGCAAGCTGCTCCCATCGGCGCCCCGATGGATATGCATGGCGTGTTTGAAGCCGATAGCGGCAATGCTGAAAACCATCGCGGCTGGAGGCGTTATCGCCGCAATCGGGTGGATGCAGGTGATGTCATTACCGGGGTGTTGATCCTTGGTACGATCGCTGCGGTTGCCAGCGCTGCCAATGGCTCGAAGAAGCGCTATCGTGATCGCCGCTATGAAGATCGCGATAATCGTCCGCGCCGCACAGACACGCAGTATCGCCGCAATGGCGAAGGTGCGCGCGGTCTTGAGCGCGCGGTTGATATGTGCGTTTCGCGGATTGAGCGTGATGTGCGGGTTGACCGTGTCGACAATGTCTCGCGCTCGGCTGATGGCTGGGCTGTGACCGGCTCAATTTACAATGGCGAGCGTTTCGATTGCCGGATTGATGGCTCGGGCCAAATATCCTCGGTCGATTACGGCTCGTCCTTCTCGCAATCCTCGCAATATTCTGCGCCCCGGCAGGTTGAAGACCGTCAACATAGCGCTGACCGGTACTCGGCTGCATGGGACCGTGTCGAGCGTCAGGAAGCGGTTCAGCAGGCTTCTGCTCAGCAGCAACAGCCTGCCTATCGACCGACTTATGAGACTGCCGATGCGCGTTATCAGCCAGCCGAGGCGACCTATCGCGGCAATACCTATCCCGATCAGCAACAGTCAGCTCAGCAGCCGGCCTATCCCGGAGGACCGATTGCAGGCGATGAGATCGTGGAAGCAGGTGAGAGCCGCGCCCGTTCGGCTGCCCGCACTTATGTGGCGCAAGCGGGGCAGTGATCTCAGGTAAAAGCGAAGGATGGGTTTCTAGCCCGCCTTTGGATTCCTTTTAGCCTTGCGGCGACGGAACATCAGGATGCAGCCCAGACTAGCTCCTGCCAGCGAGAGAGCAGCGAACAATATCAATATCGGGTGGCTGCTGTCTTCGCGCGTCTCGAGATCCATTATATGTAGCCCCCACATAAAGTCGAATAGCCGCCACCAACGCGTGCGCACGGCCTCGATCCGCCCGGTATCACGGCCCACATAGATATGCGCGCCGTCTTCTAGTCCCACCTGCCACACCGGGATTGGACGGCGGAAATCAATCGGGACCTCGTCCGCTTCGAAAAGGGTGACCGAACGCGCCTTATCACCATCCCTTATTTGCTGCGCGACAAGAGCAGTTGCGTCTTCCGCAGTCAGAGCTGGCAAAGGAGCACCCGTAGCAAAATCGACTCGCCGAACATTGCCCTCCATATCGGTGACGAGGGCAATGGCACGACCATCCTGCATTTGAGCGCGGATTTCCTTGATTGGAAATTCGGCGCTGGCGAGCGCGCTTCCTTCAAGCAGCAAGGGCTGATCTTCCTGATCAATTCGCAGATGATTGCCTCGTACTTCCTCGATCGGTTTGGCGACCATCACAAGGCCAGTCAACGTCCACATAACTATCGGCACGCCGACCAGCCATCCAAGCCAGACGTGCCATTTGGCTAGCAACTTCATAATCAGAGGAGCTTCCTAGGGGCTTACTATTGCATCAATCGCGCGGGCTGTAGCAATGCCATCGAGATCGCGCCAGCGCGGTGCGATGATTTGCAGTCCGCAGGGTAGACCGCCAGTCTCGCCAATGGGAAGGACTGTGCCGGGCAAATTGGGGAAGGTTGCAATGCCGGCCCAAGCAAGACCGAGCGCTGCGTCCACATCCTCGCCATTGATAGAGAGCGTGTGCTGAAAGATCTGCCCCTCATGATGCGGCACGGCCAGCACAGGGGCAGGAGGGCACAGCACAAAGTCAATCTCTTCAAATAGCGCTGCCCATTCCAGCTCGCATCGCGCCTGCGCATCGAGCAGATCGAACCAGTCGGTGGCTGTTGCGCGCGTGCCGTCAGGGGCAGGGGCCCCGCGCGCCATCGCAATGTTCAGCATGCGCAGATAGGCATCTTGCTGCGCCGCTAGATCAGGCAAGGCCTTTGCCCCAGTTACAATAGTGATGCCAGCAGCTTCCAACGTCTTTGCAGCCGCTTCAATCGGCTCGCGCACTGACGCATCGATCGGGCTGCCGGGATAGTCGAGCAGTAAAAGCAGCTTGCATTGCTCCAGCGGCTTGGGTGCTGAGGGGAGCGGCGGTGTTGCGGCAATGCGCATAAGCGCCTCGATATCCTCGCCATTGCGAGCAAGCGGGCCTGCAACCGAGAGCGCGCCATCATGCGCGTCCTTACCCTTCATCGCGGGGTGATCATGGCCGTGTTTCGAGACCACACCCCAGCTGGGTTTGTGTCCCCAAATGCCGCAAAAATGCGCTGGAACGCGCACAGAACCGCCAATGTCAGTGCCAAATTCGCAAGGCACCATGCCACTCGCGACCATCGCAGCAGAGCCACCCGAAGAGCCGCCGGGCGAACGCTCGTGATGGTGCGGATTGTTGGTGCGACCATAGACCGCGTTGAAGCTTTGCCAATCTGACAGATCAATCGGAACGTTTGACTTGCCTAGCAGAATTGCTCCTGCCGCTTTGAGCTGGCGCACCAGCTTGGCATCACGCCGAGCGATATTGTCCGCAAATTCCGGATGTCCCCAGCACGAGGGCAGCCCCGCAATGTCGAAGCTTTCCTTGATCGTCATCGGCACGCCGAACAGCGGCTGATCATCACGCGGCGTTTTGCCATCCATCGCCTTGGCGGTGTCTAGCGCGCGCTCGAAATCTTCAACGGCCAGCGCATTGACATGGCGATCGAGCTTCTCAATCCGAGCAATTGCTGCATCGACCGCTTCGGATGGAGACATTTCGCCTGCTGCGATGCTGCGCGCTATTGCCACAGCACCTGGTTGCTCGGTCAATTTCGGATAGGCCATGTGATTTTCTCTCCCTTGCCAAGAAAGCTACTGCGTTCAAGCGAATTTAGAAAGCGGTCTTCGGCCTCAT
>CAZJAG010000071.1:9378-12487 GCA_964543735.1 uncultured Porphyrobacter sp.
GTCCAGCATCCGCTTTACAAACCACCATTCGCGCGGGTGTCGGCTATGTGGCCCGAATATTGCGCAAGGGCGCAGGATCGTGGCGTGCTCTCCGAATAACTCCCGCGATTTATCTTCCATCCGCATCTTGCGAGTGGAATAGGTTTGCGGCCCAGGCGCGACGGTGGATTGTTGTTCGGTGATCGGCCCGCCAAATTCGGGGAAGCCGTTTTGCCCAGCCTCATCCAGCGTGCGGCCTTGCGCATCGCAATAGACGCTGGCGGAAGAAATGACGATCAGCCGGCCGATTTTGGCGGGATCGTAGCGCGCCACATCGTTTTCATCGAAGGCAATCGTATCGAGCACGACATCGGCTGCAGGTGCATTGTCCTCGCCTGAAATATATCGATTGAAGCGATGGAGGGGCTTATCGAACCATACGGGTTTTGAACGCGCATGGATGGTCGTTTCCCAACCCCGCTCTCGAAAGGCAGAGGCTGCCGCATAGCCGATCTGGCCTGCACCGATAATTGCAACTGATTGCGCCATATGCGCCTCCTCCTAGCCAAAGCTAGGGCCAAGCCGGGCGCGGATCAATCGTATGGCTCAATAACTGGGCGCAATAACTGGGCGCAATCACATATGAATAGGCTTGCCTTGCACCGCCATCGCGGCTTCCTTGACGGCTTCTGAGTGCGTAGGATGTGCGTGACAAGTGTAAGCAATGTCTTCGCTCGTCGCACCAAATTCCATCGCAATGCCAGCCTCGGCGATCATCGTGCCAGCAACAGAGGCAATCGCCCAAACACCCAGCACGCGGTCGGTTTTAGCGTCCGCAATCACCTTTACGAACCCGTCCGGCTCGTGATTGGTCTTCGCGCGGCTGTTCGCCATCATCGGGAACTTGCCGACCTTGATCCTGGCCTTGTCGCCGCCAGCCTGCTCGATTGCCTGCTCGGTGGTGAGGCCAACCCCTGCAATCTCGGGCAGGGTGTAGACAACAGATGGGATCACATCGTGGTTTACAATGCCGGTCTCGCCCGCAATGTTTTCAGCCACTGCAATGCCCTCATCCTCCGCCTTGTGCGCGAGCATGGGGCCGGGGATGCAATCGCCAATCGCCCAAACGCTGTCCACCTTGGTTCGGAAGTCATGGTCGGTTTCGATCTGGCCGCGCTGGTTGGTCTCAAGCCCAATCGCATCAAGACCAAGCCCGTCCGTATTGGGACGCCGCCCGATAGATACAAGGACGCAATCCGCCTCCATCGTCTCAACCTGTCCTGAGCCTGTCGAAGGGCCGCCAGCGGCAGGTTCCAGCGTCAGATGCGCCTTCTTCCCCTTTACGGTGACGCCTGTGACCTTGGTCGAGAGCTTGAAAGCGATGCCCTGCTTCTTGAAGATCTTGTTCGATTCCTTGCGGATATCGCCGTCCATCCCGGGCAGGATCTGGTCGAGAAACTCGACACAAGTGACCTCTGCGCCCAAGCGCCGCCAGACCGAGCCAAGCTCCAGCCCGATCACGCCGCCGCCGATCACCACCATGTGTTTGGGCACTTTGCCAAGCTCGAGCGCGCCAGTGGAATCGACCACCACGCCCTTGGCATTGTCCACCTCGACACCCGGCAATTGCGTGACGGAGGAGCCGGTGGCGATCACAATGTCCTTTGCGGTGACTTTATCGTCGCCCACATCAACCGTGTGCGCATCGACAAAGCTCGCATGGCCTTTCTTCCAATCGACCTTGTTCTTCTTGAACAAAAACTCGATGCCTTTGGTCAGCCCGCCGACTGCATCGAGGCGTTGATCGTGCATTTTGCCGAGGTTGAGCTTGGGCTTCACGTCAATGCCCAAATCGGCCATCGCGCCATTCGCTGCCGCGTCAAAATATTCGCTGGCGTGCAGCATCGCTTTGGAAGGGATACAGCCGACATTGAGGCAAGTCCCGCCCAAAGTCTCGCGCGCCTCAGCGCAGGCTACTTTGAGGCCCAGCTGCGCTGCACGAATGGCCGCGACATAGCCGCCGGGCCCAGCGCCAATGACCAAAACGTCGTAATCATACTCATGCGACATGAGCGGGGGTGTCCTTCCTGTTGGCGACGAGCAGGCGGGTGACCGTGGCGTTCAAATCGGCCCGGTCATAATCGTGCCAACGCTCGTCTATCGTAATTTGGGTGGTGTCGGTTGAAGAAACAATGGCGTCTTCGATTGTTTCGAAGCCAGCCTCGCTGAAGAGTCTCACGAAATCGGAATGCTGCCAGCGGTTCATATATTGCACATCATTTTCGTACCAGCGCGCCCAAGCTTCATCCGAATATTGGAGATAGGATTTGGGATGCGCGCTCTTCGCGTAAATGCACAGATGATCGGCCTCGACAATTTGCTGCGCGACATGGCCACCTGTTTTCACGGTGCGCGCAAGGTCAGCGGCAAGGCGGGGCAGGGTGGAGGCGGGGATGTGCTCCATCACATCGCTTGAGAAGACGAGATCGAACATCGCATCATCAAACGCGTCGAGCCGTCCGTCGGATTTGATCACATAGTGCATGTCTAGCGCGCGGTAGACCTCTTCGAAATTGGAGCATGCTAAAGCTGTATCGGCCAGCTTGCGGGCGCGGGTGACGCGTGCTGCATCGCGGCCCTCAATACTCTCAAGAGCATTGCACAAGCCCTTGAGATAATTCTGAAAAGCCGAGAATTGCCGATTGTCCCACACGTCAAACAGATGCACTTCGACATCGTAAAATAGCCGCGTGAAAAGCGCTTCCCAATGAACCCATCCAGTGCCCAGCTCGAGCACGCGCATCCCGTCTGATATCGCGCCATTGCGCTCGATAAAGGCAAGGTTTGCATCGGCCCGCTCGACATAGCCTGCGCGGATTTCTCCGCTGCGTTTGCGACCACCCACCGCATTGCCCAGCGCGCGATAGGCCGATTTCGTCGCCGAATTGAGCGAGAAGGCCTTAAGCGCGAGAGCAGTGAGCAGATAGGTCGACATGGCGAGCGCTCGCTTAAAGGTCGATCAGCATCCGGGTCGGATCTTCAATCGCTTCCTTGATAATCTTAAGCGCGGTCACAGCCTCGCGCCCGTCAATCAGGCGGTGGTCATAGGACAGCGCGATATACATCATCG
>CAZJAG010000072.1:0-12287 GCA_964543735.1 uncultured Porphyrobacter sp.
GCCTGATGCTTGATCTCGATCAGCCGCACCAGATTGGCGGTGGCATCGGGCAGGGGGCCGAAACGGTCGATCATTTCAGCCGCCATTGCCTCTATCTCGGCCTTGTCCTGCGCATCGTTGAGACGGCGGTAGAGCGCCATGCGCACGGCAAGATCGGGCACGTAATCCTCTGGAATCATGATCGGCGCATCGACTGTGATTTGCGGCGAGATCGTATCGCGTTCAGCAGAAAGCCCCGCTTCGCCAGCTTTCGCGGCAAGGATCGCATCCTCCAGCATGGACTGGTAAAGCTCGAAGCCGACCTCGCGGATATGGCCCGATTGCTCATCGCCCAGCAAATTGCCCGCTCCGCGAATATCAAGATCATGGCTGGCGAGCTGGAAGCCTGCGCCAAGTGTATCGAGATCGCCCAAGACCTTCAGCCGCTTCTCCGCGACTTCGCTCAGCTGCGTGTCCTTCGCATGGGTGAGGTAAGCATAGGCCCGCAGTTTTGACCGGCCCACACGGCCTCTTAGCTGATACAATTGCGCCAGCCCGAAAATGTCAGCGCGGTGGATGATGATTGTGTTGGCAGAAGGCAGGTCGAGGCCGCTCTCGACAATCGTGGTGGAGAGCAGAACCTCATACTTGCCCTCGTAAAAAGCGCTCATCCGCTTCTCGATTTCGCCTGCACCCATCTGGCCATGCGCGGTGACGACTTTGACTTCCGGCACATGCTCGCGCAGCCATTCCTCAACGCCTTCCATATCGGCAATGCGCGGCACGACGATAAAGCTTTGCCCGCCGCGATGATGTTCGCGCAGCAAAGCCTCGCGCATCACCATATCGTCCCACTCCATCACATAGGTCCGCACTGCTAGGCGGTCCACTGGCGGGGTCTGGATCGTCGAAAGCTCGCGCAGCCCGGTCATGGCCATTTGCAAAGTGCGCGGGATCGGCGTTGCCGTCAGCGTGAGCATATGGACATCAGCGCGCAATTGCTTGAGGCGTTCCTTGTGCGTCACGCCAAAGCGCTGTTCCTCGTCGACCACAACAAGGCCGAGGTTCTTAAACTCGGTTGTCTTGGCAAGGATGGCGTGTGTGCCGATCACGATATCGACATCGCCTGATGCGAGGCCTTCGCGCGTGGCGGTCATTTCGGCTTGCGGGACAAGGCGGGAGAGCCGTCCGATCTTCAAGGGAAAATTGGCGAAGCGCTCGGTGAAATTGGTGAAGTGCTGGCGCGCGAGCAGGGTAGTGGGGGCAACGACAGCAACTTGCTCGCCATTCATGGCTGCCACAAAAGCCGCGCGCAAAGCAACCTCGGTCTTGCCAAAGCCAACATCGCCGCACACCAGCCGGTCCATCGGCTTGCCGCTTTCCAGATCGCGCAGGACATCGCCGATAGCGCGGTCCTGATCCTCGGTCTCCTCCCACGGGAAGCGGTCGACAAACTGGTTGAAGCTGGCCGGATCAGCGGCAAGTACGGGCGCTTTTTTAAGAGCGCGCTCAGCTGCCACTTTCATCAATTCTCCAGCAATCTCGCGAATGCGCTCTTTAAGACGAGCGCGGCGTTTCTGCCATGCTTCTCCGCCCAGCCGGTCAAGCATCACCGCATCTTCGGATGAGCCATAGCGCGAGAGCACTTCGAGGTTTTCGACTGGGATATAGAGCTTGTCCCCGCCGCGATATTCGAGCGCGACGCAATCGTGCTGGCTCTCACCCACGGGCACCGGATCAAGCCCGACATATTTGCCAATCCCGTGCTCCACATGCACCACCAGATCACCGCGTGCGAGCGCTTGCAATTCGGCGAGGAAAGCGTCTGAATCCTTGCGCTTCTTCTTGCGCCGCACCAGCCTGTCGCCCAGCACATCCTGTTCGGTCAGCAGCTCCAGCTCGTCATTGGCAAAGCCGGTTTCGAGCGGGACGACCATGGCCACCGCTTTACCGCTGGATGACGCGCCTAATGCCTCTTGCCAGCTGTCCGCTTGCGTCAGCTCCAATCCTGCTTCTGACAGGATCGAGGCGATGCGGGTGCGGCTCCCTTCGGAATAGGCGGCGAAAAGCGGGCGCTTGCCGGACTTGCTTAGAGCGGTGAAATGCGCGGCTGCCGCCTCGTAAATATTGTCACCGCGTGCGCGTTCAGGTGCAAAATCGCGGGCCGAGGAAAAGCCGAAATCAAGCACTGTTGCAGATGGCGGTTCGGCAAAGATCGCTGTCTTGTGGATGGGTTGACTGGCCGCGCCTTGCGTCCACTCATCCTGAGCGAGATAAAGTTCAGCCGGGTCAAGCGGGCGATAGCTGCCTGCTGCTTGTCCTGCCGAAGCTGTGCGCGATTGGTGATAGTCGGCAATGTCCTTGAGGCGTTCCTCGCTGGCTGCGCTGCCGCCGCCATCCATCACCACCAGATCATCCTCGCCCAGATAATCGAACAAGGTGGCCAGCTTTTCCTCGAACAGCGGGAGCCAATGCTCCATGCCCGCCAATCGCCGCCCGTCCGACACCGCCTCATAGAGCGGGTCTTGAGTCGCGGTCGCACCGAACATCTCGCGATAACGCCCGCGAAAACGCTTGATACTCGCCTCGTCAATCAGCGCTTCTGATGCGGGGAGCAGCAGGTGGGATTTGATCGTCCCTGTGCTCATTTGCGTTGAGGGATCGAACAGGCGCAGGCTTTCCAGCTCGTCTCCGAAGAAATCGAGCCGCAAACCTTCATCGAGCGAGGAGGGGAAGATGTCGACAATCGATCCGCGCAAGGCAAACTCGCCATGATCGACGACAGTATCGGTGCGGGTGTAGCCCTGGCGTTGGAGCAGAGCGGCAAGGCTTTCGTGCCCGATCATCGTGCCAACCTTGAACTCGCGCACGCTCTCACGAATGCGAAACGGCGTGAGCACGCGCTGGAGCATAGCGTTGACCGTAGTGACGACCAGCTGCGAACCTTGCAGCGGGGCTTGCAGGCGGAAGAGCGCGGAAAGCCGTTTGGCACTGATCGAAAGCGCGGGGCTGGCCCGGTCAAACGGCAGGCAGTCCCATGCGGGAAATTCGACCACTTCTATTTCGGGCGCGAAGAAGCGTGCGGCCTCTCCGATGGAGCGCATGCTGGCATCGTCCGAGGCGATGAAGACTGCGCGCCCTTTGCTTGCGCGCGCCAGATCGGCCAGCACCAAGGGCTGCGCACCGCGCGCCAGCGAAGCGAGGGTGACCGGCTGTTTCGCAGCGATGAGTTGGTCGATATTGCTCATGCGATCAGGCGTTCTTGTCAGCGCGGAATATCAACAAAGTCGAGCTTGCGCATCGCGTCCATCATTGCGCCTTGGAACCGCTCGGGCACGTCTGCCGTGCCAAACGCCCATGCCAGCACATCAACATCGTCCTCGTCCAGCAAGGCTTCAAACCAGCTTAGCTGGCCCTCGTCCCAATCGCTGGCATAGGCGTTGTAAAAGCCGCCAAAGGTGTAATCCGCCTCGCGCGTGCCGCGATGCCAGGCGCGGAATTTGGCGCGAGCGAAACGGGTTTCGAGATCGGGTGAAGGTTTGGGCATGGAGGGGCAGGTAGTCGCTGCCTTCGTTTCTCGCAATACGTCATTGCGAGCTGAAAGCGAAGCAATCCATCGCCGGACTAATTGCCTTAAGGAAACCGTGGAAGATGGATTGCCGCGTCGACCAAAAGTGTTTGGCCTCCTCGCAATGACGAAATTTGCATGTTAGCGCGTTTTTATGCGCCCCGAGCTTCTCAATCCGCTGTTTGCTGAAAGCGATACGCTGGACGGTATCGGCCCCAAGCTGATGAAGCCGCTGGCGAAGCTGGGCCTCACGCGGCTGCGTGATGTGGCGTACCATCTGCCGGAGCGGTTCGTCACCCGGCGCGCCGTTGAAAATCTGGATGAGGCGGGCGAGGGCGAGCAGGTGATTATCGCACTAACGCCCACCGAACATCGCGCCGCCCGCAATCCGGGTCGCGGGCCTTATCGCGTTTTCGCGCAGGACGAGATGGGCAATATCTGTGCGCTGACATTCTTTGGGCGCGCATCCTACACCGCGAAGAAGCAATTGCCGACGGGTGAGAAACGGTGGGTGGCAGGAAAGCTCGACCGTTATGGTGATATGCTCCAGATCGTGCATCCCGATCATATAGAGGAGCAGGGCGCAGGCAATCTGGGGCGATTGTGCGAGCCGGTCTATCGTCTGTCCGAAGGGCTGACCCAACCGCGCGTCACGGGCATGGTCGAACAGGCCTTAAAGCATACACCTGAATTGCCCGAATGGATTGAGCCGACGCAATTGGATGAGGCTGGCTGGCCAAGCTGGCGCGATGCCTTGGCGCTGGCGCATAAGTCAGAGAATGCAGGCGCGCGCGACCGGCTCGCCTATGATGAGTTGCTGGCGAATGCGCTCGCGCTCAAACTGGTGCGGGCGGACAATCGCCGTCGCAAGGGGCAAGCGCTTAAAGGGGACGGGCGCTTGCGGGATAGGCTCGAATTGCCATTCCCGCTCACCGGTGCGCAAACCCGCTCGGTTCAGGAAATTGCCGGCGATCTTGAGCAGGAATCGCCCATGCTGCGTTTGCTGCAAGGCGATGTGGGGGCAGGTAAAACTGTCGTCGCATTGGAAGCGATGCTGATCGCGAACGAGGCTGGCAAGCAGGCCGCATTGCTCGCTCCCACAGAAATTCTCGCGCGCCAGCATTATGCAACCTTGCGCGAGATGGCCGCGCCCACGGGTGTGGAGGTCGCGATCCTGACAGGCCGTGCAAAGGGCAAGGAGCGTGAGGGAATTTTGCTCGGGCTGCTTGACGGCTCCATCGACATTGTCGTCGGCACGCATGCGATTTTTCAGGATAGCGTGGCGTATAAGGATTTGGGCCTTGTCGTGATTGACGAGCAGCACCGATTTGGCGTTGCGCAACGCTTGCAGCTCGCGAGCAAGGGCAAACGCTCTCCGCATACGCTTGCAATGACGGCGACACCGATTCCGCGTTCGCTTACGCTGGCGCAATATGGCGAAATGGATGTGAGCCGCTTGGATGAGCTGCCGCCCGGCAGGCAGGCGATTGATACGCGTGTGGTGTCGCAAGACCGGATGGATGATGTGGTCGCGGGTGTCGCTCGGCATATTGAAAGCGGCCAACAAGCCTATTGGGTCTGCCCGATGGTGCGCGAGACAAATGGCGGGTTCGAAACCGATGAAATTGCGGCGGCAGAAGCGCGCTATGCGGCGCTCAAAGAACGCTTCGGTGATGCCGTCACAATGGTGCATGGCCAGCTTGAGAGCCAAGTGAAAGATGCGAACATGCAGGCCTTCGCCAGCGGTA
Source organism: uncultured Porphyrobacter sp. (assembly GCA_964543735.1). Lineage (GTDB taxonomy): Bacteria > Pseudomonadota > Alphaproteobacteria > Sphingomonadales > Sphingomonadaceae > Erythrobacter. The sequence goes on from CAZJAG010000072.1 coordinate 5,296, forward strand.
AGGCCAAGCTGCTGGTTGCGACAACTGTGATTGAAGTGGGCGTGGATGTGCCATCGTCTACCTTGATGGTGATCGAGCAGGCGGAGCGGTTTGGACTTGCCCAGTTGCACCAATTGCGCGGACGTGTGGGGCGGGGAAGCGAAAAATCGGTCTGCCTGCTTTTGCGCGGCGGAGAGCTGTCCGAAACGGGGCGCAAGCGGCTGGCTCTGATGCGCGAGACGCAGGATGGTTTCAGGATTGCTGAAGAGGATCTGGCGCTGCGTGGCGGGGGCGAATTGCTCGGCACGCGGCAATCAGGCGACGAGGCGTTCCGCATTGCTGACCTTGATCAGATATCGCGGCTGTTATCCGTGGCGGATGCTGATGCAAAGCTGCTGATGGAGCGCGATAGCGGCCTGACCTCTGAACGCGGCGCAGCGGCGCGGATGCTGCTCTATCTGTTCGAGCGCGATTGGGGTGTGCAATTGCTGCGCGGGGGTTAGGAGAGTTTCGCCACCAAAGCCTTCGCCGCCGCATTCACATCGTCCCAAGTCGCGGCAAAGCCCTCTTCCCCGCCATAATAAGGGTCTGCGATAGCCTCGCCCTCGCGCCCTTCGAGCACATCCATCAAAAGCGAGACTTGCGCGCTTGCGCCCTCGGGCATTACGTTGAGGACATTGCGCAAGTTCTCGTGATCCATCGCAAAGATATGTGTGAAGCGCGTGAAATCCGCCTCACGCAATTGCCGTCCGCGCAGATCGGAAATGTCCGTTCCTTGGCGCGCTGCCTCAGCCACAGAGCGCGGATCGGGCGGCTCGCCCACATGATAGGCGGCTGTGCCGCAGCTGTCGGTTTCCACATCTACCCCTGCAGCTTCTGCCGCAGCGCGCATCGCCCCCTCGGCCAAGGGAGAGCGGCAGATATTGCCGAGACAGACGAACAGGAGTGCAGGCTTGGTCATAATCGCAAGCCTACTGGATTGATCGCCAAGAGCATAGTATCGCGGCGCAAAAGTGAGGGAGAATTTTGGCGATGAAGACGGTTTTTGCAGCGGGCGCTCTAGCAATCGGTATGGCAGGAATAGCGCAGCCATCGCTCGCTCAAAATGATGACATCAGGCCTGTGAGGCTTGTCCAAGACACGTCCGAAACCCGCTTGGTGCAATTGCGCGAGGATATGTGGCAAGACTTGCTCGATCGCGCGCCCTTGCTCGCCACGCGCGTTGGGGACAGGCGCGGCGATGGAAAGTTGAGCGATTTGTCGCTCAAAGCTTACGAGGCGGACACCGCCAAACGTCGCGCTTTCCGCAAGCGGCTCGGCACGATTAACCGCGAGGCTCTTCCCGCCAATTTGCGGATCGATTATGATATCATCAAGCGCAGTCTGGACGATGCGATTGCAGCCAGCGCGTTTGATCACAACCGCTATACGATCTTCACCAATCGCGGGGGTTGGTTTTCTGGCATTCTCTCGCTGCCCAATCGTTCGCCCTTGTTCACTAGGCAAGATTATCAAAGCTATGTCGATAGGCTGGGCGCGTTTGCTCAGGTCAATGCAGACGGGATTGCGCGCAGCCGAGAGGCGGTCAAGCGCGGGCTGACGCAGGCGTGTGAGCCGATGCAGGGGCTGGAGGATCGGATTGCTCGCCAGATTGTCGACAATCACAAGGACAGCGTTTTCTGGAAACCGTTCAAGGGTGAGCGTCCGGCGGCAATTTCAGCAGATGATTGGGAGAATTTGCAAGATCAGGCGAGCGTCGCCATCGAGGAGGCAGTCGTGCCTTCCTACCGCGATTTTCTCGCTTTCTACACCACAGAATATGCGCCCAATTGCCGCGCCGGAACACCGGGCGTTTCAGCGACGCCGGGGGGTAAGGACTATTACGACTACCGCGTCAGGAGCTTCACCACCACCGATATGAGCGCGGATGAAGTCCACCAGCTGGGCCTTTCCGAAGTCGCGCGAATTCGGGCGGAAATGGTCGATGTGGCGAAAAGCGCAGGCTTTGAAACGCGTGAGGCCTTTATCGAGCATCTGCGCACCGATCCGCAATATTACATGACCGATGCTGACGAGTATCTGCGCTATACGCAGGCGCTTGCGAAAGAGATTGACGGGTGGATGCCCAAGCTCTTCGGGCGGCTTCCGCGCCAGCCTTACACAGTGTTGCCGATCCCCGCCGCGCTCGCACCGGGCAATACGACCGCCTATTATGAGCGCGGCTCGCTCGAATCCGGACAACCGGGGATTTACCGCTTGAACACAACCGAGCTTGACCAGCGCCCCTTGTGGGAGCTGCCAGCGTTGGGCGTGCATGAGGCGGTACCGGGGCACCATTTGCAACTGGCACTGCAACAGGAATTGGACATTCACCCGCTGCGTTCGAACGGCACGGCGTTCACTGCTTTTGTTGAGGGGTGGGGGCTCTATTCAGAGCGCCTCGGCATCGAGATGGGGCTTTATGATACGCCGGCCAAGCAGATGGGGCGGCTGTCTTACGAGATGTGGCGCGCGACGCGGCTGGTGGTGGACACCGGTCTACATTCGAAAGGCTGGTCAAAGCAGCGCGCGGTGGATTACATGCTCGACAATACCGCGCTGACGCCTGCCAATATTGATGCAGAGGTGAACCGCTATATCACTTGGCCCGGGCAAGCGCTGGCTTACAAGGTGGGCGAGCTGAAAATTCGCGAGCTGCGTAAGCGTGCAGAGGATACATTGGGGGCTGACTTCGACCTGCGCGCCTTCCACGATACGGTGCTTGAGAACGGTGCGATCCCGCTTGATGCGCTGGAGCGGCATGTCGATGCTTGGATTGCGAAAGAGAGCGGCTAGCGCGCTACCACGTCTTCGATAATTGCGCGCAGGTTCACTACAGCTTTGAGCCGCGCGCCCAGCATCGCAGTGCCCGATACTTTGCGCTGGACGAACATCGTATCGGTGGGCGGCAAGTGCCATGCGCGCTTGTCCTCGGCGATTTTCATCCCGTCTTCCATCAGCACTGGAACGAAGCTGCGGTCGCCAAAATCAAACGGCGCATCGCGGTTCATTTCATTGATGATAATGTCGATCATGCGGTCGATGCGTTCGGGGTGGCGATCAAGCGCGGCCTGATTGACGAAGCCTGCATCAAACGCGGCTGTCTTTACCGCATCGGGATCAGCGGCAAGGCCCGCTTCCAACAGGCTGCGATAACCGCGCTGGCTCTCAGGTGAGACTTCGCGGGTCGCGCCGAAATCCAGCAGCACGATCTCGCCCGTCTCTTTGCGATAGTGGAAATTGGCGAAATTGGGATCGGTTTGCATCACGCCAAATTCGAACAATTCGCGCGCGACGAGGCGTACCATCCGCTCGAACACCTGATTGCGTTCATCCTGTGGCTGGTCAGCAAGCTGTTCAATTGGCACGCCTTCCTCAAAGCTCATCGCAAGGATGCGTTCGCGGGTCAGCTCTTGGTGCAGAGTGGGGATGACAAAGCCTTCCTCACCCGCAAGCCGTTCGGCATAAAGGCGCATCTGCTCGCCCTCGCGCAAATAGTCCGCCTCTTCTTTCAATTGTTCCTTGGCCGCTGCGAGAAGCCCCGAGATATCTAGCTCGTCCGGCAAAACGCCTGAGATGCGCAGCAAGGTCGCGACATTGTCAACGTCGCTATCGATGCTGTCGGCAACGCCGGGATATTGCACCTTGATCGCCAGCTCTTGCCCGTCGCGGGTCATCGCCTTGTGCACTTGGCCAATGGAAGCAGCGGCAATCGGGCGCGGGTTGAACCATTTGAATTGTTTGCGCCAGTCGCCCCCCCATTGCTCTTTCAGCACAGCATCCAACTGGCGCGTGGGCATGAAATTGGCGCGGTCACGCAGCGAGGCGAGAATGTCAGCCAGCTCCGGCGGAAGCAGATCGCCCGCATCCATGCTGATCATCTGCCCCATTTTCATTGCAGCACCGCGCAAATGGGCGAGCCGGTCGGCCAAGCGTGTCGCATTGCCGGGGGTGAGGATCATTTCCTCTACCTTGGGGATCTCTCCCTTGGCGAGCCTTCGCGCACCTTCAGCCAGCATTCCGCCTGCCACGCCGCCTGCCAATCGGCCAAAACCCGAAAGGCGCGACAAGCGCCCGCTGGGCACAGCGCGATTGCGGCTTTTGCGGGAAGAGGGTGGGGGCTTGTCCTCGCTCATGGAGCAGCGCCATGCGCCCGCGAGCTCAGGATTGCAAATGCAATGCGCGCGTCAGCTGATGCAAAGCCCGCCATCCACAGGCAAGCACTGTCCGGTGATATAGTCGGAATGCGGGGAGGCCCAGAACACGGCCAGCCCTTCCAGCCCCGCATGATCGCCGGGGCGGCGCAGCGGTATGCGCTTGTTCATCCATTCGGCAAACTTCGGGTCGGCCTTGGCGGTGATATCGGTTTCATAATAGCCAAACAGCAGCGCATTGGCGGTGATCTTGTAGCGCGCCAGTTCGAAAGCTGCCCCTCTGGTAAGGCCGTTCAAAGCCGCTTTGGACGCGGCATAATCGCTCGAACGGTTGACGCCCATGATTGACTGGCCGGAAGAGGTCGCAATCAGCTTGCCGCCGCGCCCGTGGATAGGCCCGCGTTCAATCATATGTTTGACGACATGCTTGTAGGTGAGCGCAGGGCCGCGCGTGTTCACCGCTTGCACCGCGTCCCATCCCTCGGCAGTCATGTCCTGAATGGCCGTGCCCATGCCCGAGCGGCCTGCATTGGCAAAGCAGCTGTGCACATTTCCGAAAGCTTCAAGAGTTCTTGCAAGCGCTTCCTCAATCGCTGCTTCTTCCGCCACATCGCAGGCGAATGCGACAGCTTTGCCGCCGCCAAGCGCGTTTAGCTCTTCCACTGCGCTGCCATTCTTGCCTTCATTGCGCGCCCAGATCGCGACATTTGCGCCAGACTTGATAAGCCCTCGCGCCATCGCAAGGCCAAGCCCGCCATTGCCGCCAGTGATGATTGCGCAATGTCCGGTGAGGTCGAAGAGCTGTGTCATGCGAGCATTAGTGGCGACTTTTCGCGCAAATGCCAAATGCGCTGTGCATCCCGGCGCTGGCGCCCTGCGTAGCTAGACGCAATCTCTCCAATTCTTCGACCTCGAAAGTATGATGCACTCCAGCCACAGTCCCGCCACGCTGCCGCCGATTGCGCGGTCTTTAGGCTATGCTGGCCTGTTGCCCCAGATCATTGCGCTCGCATTGGTGATGAGCGAGAGCGAATACACATTCGTGGCGCTGGCGGGCGGCTTTGCTTACGCGGCGCTGATCTTCAGCTTTCTGGGCGGAGTGTGGTGGGGGCAAGCGGTTTCCAGCAATCGGGGCGGCGGCGGAGCATTTGTGCTTGCCATCTTGCCCAGCCTTATTGGCCTTGCGCTGTTCATGCCGTGGACGCTCGGGTGGCAGTGGCCGGTTCCCTCGCTGGTCTGCATCGGCGCAGCCCTTGCAATGTCGCCAGTTATCGACCGGCTGCTGGGATTGTCAGCGAAAGACTTTATGCGCCTGCGCTGGCACTTGTCGCTTGGCCTGGGCGGCTTGACGATAGCGCTGGGTTATTTTGCGCCTGCTGCGGCTTGAGAAACGTTAGCTCCTAAGCAAATCCTGCATCGGCGTGACCGAGCGGCTGGGGAACATGGCCTTGGCCGTAACGCTTGGAACAAGCCCGAATTGATCGGCGAGTGCGCCTGCCAGCAAAGCCTCAAGCGAAGCTGTCGGGCGAAGATCGCGCCCTTCATAAAGCTGATTGTCAGCAAGGCCGGGCCAATCGCCCAAAACGCGCCCGCCGCGAACCGTACCGCCCATAAGCAAGGCCGCGCTGGCTGTTCCGTGGTCAGTGCCATTGCTGGGATTGGGTTTGACCGTGCGCCCAAACTCGGTTGCAACGATCATCAAGGTCTTGCGCCATTCCTTGCCGAGACCCTTGCGCAAGGCTCCGATCATCGCATCAAAATTGCCGAACATGCGCTCAAGCTGATTGTTCTGGCCTGCGTGACTGTCCCATCCGTCCAGCTCGATCATCAGCACATTGGCGCCGCTGCGCCCATTCATCAGCGATGCGGCGAGCGTGCCTGCTTTCTCGGCATTGCGCAGGTTTCTGAGGCCCTCATCATCGGCAATATCGCGCACTGACAGCGCCGATTCCCACAGCCCGTGGAGCTGATCATCATCAGCATACATCATGCTGACACGGCGCATCAGGTCTTCGTTAGCTTCGGGCACTCCAGACGGCGCATAGCTAGCGACAGGTGCAGAGCCGCGCAGGGCGAGCGGAATTGAAGAGGCGAGCGCAAGAGCTTTGGTGTTGGTGGCTGGCAATAGCGGCAAAGCGCGGTTCAGCCATCCAGAGCGAAACTCGTTAGGGCGCGTCCCGCCTGTCTCGAGCACATTTTGCGCATCAAAATGCGAGCGTTTGCGATAGCTGGTGGCGACTGCTTGATGGACAAGGCATTCGCCCTTGCGGAAAAGGCCAGCGATATTAGCGAGCTTGGGGTGAAAAGCCCAATCGCTGCCAATTCTGGGCGCTCCGTCGAAATGGCGGGCAAGGATGCCGCGCTGGCTTTCAAACGCGGGGTCGCCAACAGGCGCGATCAGCGACAGAGCGTCAACCGCGCCGCGTTGCAGCACGAAAATCAGTTTCTTATCACCTGCTGCCGCATGGGCAATTGTGGGCAATGCAAGGCCTGTGATTGTCGCGGCCATGCCGCCTGCCAGAACTGTGCGTCTTTGCATCATTGTCATGGCTCTATCTCCGCATCATTTCGGGCGAGACCAGCAGCAGCGCCATTGCCTGCCGCGGGCTTTCAGCGCGGGTAATGGCTGTGCGGGTGGAATGGCTGAGGCTGGCGGGAAACCAGCTTTGCGCAAGCACCGACACATCAAAAGCCGGGATGCGGCGCGAGATCGCATTGGCAACATTCACGCGGCGCATCAACGCGTCAGGCCCTGCCCATGCAACGGCAGTGTCCTCATAACCAGCAGGGGAGGCAGGCCCCCACGGGCGCTGACCAAAA
>CAZJAG010000073.1:0-5661 GCA_964543735.1 uncultured Porphyrobacter sp.
TGGTCGCAAGGCCCAAAAACGGCACAATCGCTTGCGGATCGGGATCTTCGGGCGGCGCAGGGCGAATACCCTTAGGATGCCCTGTCGTGCCCGAGGAATAGAGCATGGTCAGCCCGGCGGTTTGATCCGCAGGCGCTTCAACCGATTGCGCTGAGACAGCTTTGGCGTAGCTTTCATCCTCATCTCCATCCATCACAAGGATCGGCAAATCAGGGCAGGCTTCGCGAATGCCGTCCAAAACCTCGGCAAAATGGGTTGAGGTGATCAGCAGCTTGGATTGGCTGTCTTTCAAGATATAGCTGATTTCCGGCGCGGTCAGGCGAGAGGAGATCGGCACCATCATTGTCCCGATCCGCTGCGAGCCCCAGATCATCGGGAAAAACTCGATGCGGTTTTCAAGCAGCACGCCAAAGGCATCATCGGGCGCAAACCCATGCGCGCGCAGCAAATGGGCGAACTGGTTCGCCTGCGCGTCCATTTCGCCAAAAGTGATCTGGTCACCTGTTTCAGCGACAATGACAGCGGGCTGGTCGGGGCGGCTTTGCGCATGAGCAATTGGATGCATGGCGGTCGTCTCTCCTCAGGCGAGGCCCCACATCTTTGCGCTGCCTCTGTCTCTCTCAAACATAGCTTACTAAGTGAGCTACCCTAGGGGCAAGCGAAAAGCATCAGCTGCCAGTGGCTTGGCCAAAGCACACACAAAAAGAGCGACAGTTGCCTGCCGCTCCTTTTAAGCTTGCTTGTCTGGTCGGGAGCTTATCGCCCGCCGCGTCCGCCTTCGCCTTGGGTCAGAGCAAAGCGCTTTTGCGTTTTGGATTCGACCATATAGGGGAGCGGATTAACCGACTTGCCATTGACGCGGACTTCATAATGCAGGTGCGGGCCTGTCGAGCGGCCAGTTGAACCGACATAGCCAATCATTTGCCCCTTCTTCACCCGCTGGCCCTTAGAGACAATCAAGCGCGACATATGCGCATAGCGTGTTTCGATATTGCCGCCATGGCCAAGGTAAATCACGCGGCCATAAGAGCGCGAGTAATCCGCGCGTCCAACTACGCCATCAGCCGTTGCATAAACCGGCGTGCCGGTAGGCGCTGCTATATCGACGCCATTGTGATGCTTGCGCCGACCCAGAACAGGGTGATTGCGCATTCCGTATCCGCTGCTCATCCGGCCAGTGTAAAGCGGCATTGCAGAAGGAATGGAGATCGTCGGCCGTGTGGGAACGGCAGCGGGCACTGTCGCGCTGGGCTGGACCACGCGGTCCTGCTTCACCCAGCTGGCAAACAGTTTGGAAAATTGTTTGTCGGGAGCGGTCGATCCGTCTTCCGCTTTCAAAGGCTCGGTCACATCGCCGGCAGCGGCGGCTGCTGCAGCAGCGGAATTGGCACTGGCTGGTTGCGCTGTCAGCGCCAGGCCAAGCATCGCAGCACACACACCAAATGCGCGCGAAAATTGATTGAGTTTGAGGAGTTCAAACATGAATAAGACGGCCCTGACTATGTCTCTTTCGACATTTGCTTGCGTTGCTACCCGTATTGGCGACCCTCTCCTCCAGTCTCGCCAACCACCTCTTCAAGCCGTAATCCCAACGTCTCATCCAAGATATGTCATGGAGTAAACTGCTTCAAATCCAACTAAGCAAGCGCTTCGTAGAAGTCTCGCGACAAACCGGCGGCTGCGCGCGCCGAATCGTTAAACGGCGGCTTAACGGAGCCTCTGAAATACTCCGAAACCAAGGATTTCCACGCATTTTGGGGCTTTTCGCCGCTTTCCTCAGCAATTTTGACGAAATGCCTTGTGCCGATTCCGACGTGGCGGATTTCGTCGTCAAGTATCCGCGCGAGAATTTTTGCGCCACCCGCATCGCCTTGCTGCTCGACCCGCTCCAATGTCGCAGGCGTCACATCCAGCCCGCGCGCTTCCAAGACCATCGGCACAATCGCCAGCCGCGCGCGCACATCGTGCCGCGTTGCGTCAGCCGCCTGCCACAATCCAGCATGGGCAGGCAAAGCGCCATAATAGCTGCCCATGGTCTTCAGCTTGCGATCGAGCAAAGCGAAATGCATCGCTTCATCAGCTGCGACATCCAGAAAATCGCTGACAAAGTCGCGCGACATTTCTCCGCCGAACCGCCCTGCCATATCGAGCGCCAGATCAATCGCGACGAATTCGATATGCGCAAGGCTATGCCACAATGCGATCCGAGTGCGCTCAGACCCGCCGCGCCCGCGTTTGGGCATTTTGTTCGGCGCGAGCAATTGCGGCTCCTCCGGCCAAGCGGGCTGATCGGGCATGTCGCAATCAAACGCATAGCCCAGCTTGCCCTGCCGCCAATCGCGCGCGACTTGCCGCGTGGCAAAGCACTTCGCCACCGGGTCGGCGGTGAGCAATGCTGCGCGAATAGAAGAAGCGACCGAAGGCATTGGAGCCTAGAGCGCTTGGGCAGCCGCCAGAACCTCGTCCGCGTGCCCTTTGACTTTCACCTTGTTCCACACTTGCGCGATTTTGCCGTCGGCATCCACCAGATAGGTCGAGCGCACCATGCCCATATAGGTCTTGCCATACATTTTCTTCTCAGCCCAAATGCCCAGCGCATCGGACAGACCATTGTCTTCGGCATCGGTTGCAAGCGGCGTCGTCAGATCATGCTTGGCGATAAAGTTCTGGTGCTTCTTGGGCGAGCACTTGCTCACACCCAAAAGCGCCACTCCAGCTGCATCAAATTCGCTTTTTAGCGCTGAGAAATCTTTCGCTTCGGTTGTGCAGCCCGGCGTATTGTCTTTCGGGTAAAAGAACACGACCAGTTTCTTCCCTCCAAAGTCGGACGGCTTCACGCTGCCGCCATCGGGGGTTTCCATTGCGATATCAGGCATCGCTTCGCCCGCCTGCATAAATTCAGTCATCCACTAAGCTCCAGTTTTTCGCCAAAGACGGCTTGCCAGTTCTCCGCCGTGCTTTGCCGCGCCTTGTCGATTCTGCGCAAGAGCGAATTGTAACCATCAGCATTGCAAGCCTTGGCAAGAGCCGATGCGGCTGCAGGCGAAGGAGCCAACTTGTCCGGCGCGAGCAATCGGCTTGCGACCAGAATGCGCGTGAGATCGCGCCAGCTCTCCAGCAAATCAGCGCTGACCATGCCGCCTGCAATCAGCTCTTCGAGTGCCTCGCCCAAATGGGGTTTGAGCCCCTTGCCTTCGCTGAGCTGAAGGAAGTGGACGCAAAACTCGATATCGACCAGCCCGCCGCGAAGCAGCTTTACATCCAGCTCGCCTTGAGGCGCTTTATGCGCTGCCATATCTACGCGCATATTGAGCACATCATTGCGCAATTGCTTTGTATCGCGGGATTGCAAGAGAACGCCCGAAACTTTGGCATCCAGCTGCGCCGCTGCGCTTTCACTGCCTAGCAGAACCCGTGCGCGAGTGAGCGCCATATGCTCCCAGCTCCACGCGCTTTCCATTTGATACTTCGCAAAGCTGCTGATTGTGACAGCGAGCGGACCTTGGCTGCCCTGAGGGCGCAATCGCGTATCCACTTCATACAAGGCCCCTTGCGCGGTTGGCACGCTGAGCGCAGCGGTCACGCGGCTGGCGAGCCGATTGAAATATTGCGTCGCGCCAAGCGAACGCTCGCCATTGGACACGGCATCAAACGCGCCTGAGAACAGATAGACAATATCGAGGTCACTGGCATGGGTCAGCATTCCGCCCCCAAACCGCCCCAGCCCCAGCACAAGCAATTCAGCGCCCGCGACTTCGCCGTGGGCCAGAGCAAATTCGCGGCGTGCAGCTTCGCTGGCGACTTGCAATCCGGCCTGCGCCAAGCGCGACAGGCCAGCAGCAATCTCCAGCGGGTCATGCAAGCTTTCGATCAATTGCACGCCCAATGCAAAGCGCGTTTCGCTAGTGACTTGGCGAATACGGTCGAGCTGCAACTCGTAATCGGCATCATGCGCATCAAGCCGCATATCTGTGGCCAGTTCTTCCACGCAGCCGGGCAGTGCAAGCGCGCTTCCATCAATCAAGGCATCGAGCAATTGCGGGCGCTGGCCCAGCGCATCAGCCAATGGCGGCGCGAGTGTCAACACAGCAATCAGGCGATCGAGCAATTCGGGCCGCGCTTCGAGCAATCGGAACAGATTGATGGCCGAAGAGGCATTGGCAAGCACGCTTTCCCACCGCGCCAATGCTCTGTCCAAATCCTCGGCATTGGCAAGCGCTTCCAAGAGGCGCGGCAGCATGGCATCAAACGCCGCCAAAGCTGCATCGGAGCGCAAGCTTTGATAGCGCCCATCGCGCCAGCCGTTAATCCGCTTGGCCAGCCGGTCCGGCTCGGCAAAACAAAGCGTTTGCAAATGCTGCGCCAATGGCTCGGGCGCGACCGGCACAGCGGCAGGCTTGCTTTCCGCTGCAATCAGCCCGTCATAGCATTCAGCCACTTGATCCGTGATTGCGCGCAATTCATCGATAAGCGCCCCAGCACCCGTCAGCCCGTCCAATTGCGCCAACCGCTCCAGAGCGTCTGCATCGGGCAGCGAATGCGTCTGGCGATCTTCCACCATTTGCAATCGGTGTTCGAGCACTCGCAGCCGGTCATAGCTTTGCCCCAGCTGCGTTGCTTGCTTGCCCGAAATCCGCTCTGCCATAGCCAGCGCATCCAAAGCATCGCGAGTGCCGCGAAGCCGCAGTGACGGATCGCGCCCGCCATGCACCAGCTGATGGGTCTGCGCGAAAAACTCGATCTCGCGAATGCCGCCGCGCCCTTGCTTCAGATTGAAGCCCGGCCCGATATCGGCTGGCCCCTCGTAATGATCCCTGATCCTTCTGGTCAGCAAGCGCACTTCTTCCACCGCGCCAAAATCCACCGCCGAGCGCCAGACAAACGGATCAATCGCATCGAGAAAACTCTCGCCGCGCGCAATGTCTCCTGCCGCGGCGCGGGCGCGGATGAAAGCTGCACGCTCCCACGCCAGAGCAGAGCTTTGATAATGCGCCAGAGCCGAAGCAAAGGGAACCGCAGGCGGAGAAATTTCGGACGCTGGCCGCAGCCTCAAATCGACGCGAAAGACATATCCATCAGCGGTCAGGTCAGACAAAGTGCGGACAATATGACGGGCATAGCGCTGCGCGGCTTCTGCCGGTTCATCCGATGCGCGGCGCGGCAAGGTGTCAGGATCGAACAAAAGGATCGGATCAATGTCAGATGAGTAATTCAGCTCATGCGCGCCTTGCTTGCCCAATGCGAGCGCGACAAAGCCGCAAGTCGAAATGTCGCCCGACCAATCATCGACCCGCACATTAATCGCATCACCAATCGCTGCATCCAAAGCGCGGTCAGCGAAATCGGACAGGCGCTGCATCACATCTTGCAATGTAAATGCGCCCGCCAGATCGCCAATTGCCAAAGTGGTTGCGAGCGCCAGCCGCTCCTTGCGCAGAGCGGCCCCGACATCCTCAGCATCTTTGCCAGCAGAGCTTGCCCATTCGAGCGCTGCGCCTGCCTCGCCGCGTTCCAACAGATCAGCCAATTCGCTCTGACGATCCAAAGCGCGTGCCAGAAACGGCGCGTGCTCGCGCGCTCTATCCAGTGCTCCTTGCCATTGATCCGCCATCAGCTCCATCTGCCCGCAGACCCGCCCCCGTTCAAGTATGGCGTGCAAGT
>CAZJAG010000073.1:5761-11817 GCA_964543735.1 uncultured Porphyrobacter sp.
CAAGTTGGTTGCGCGAAGCATGATCTCTATGCCAAGACGCATCGCATAGACGAACGAGAGGGAAATTCAGTTCATGATGAAACTTGCTTGGAAAAGCCTATGGGTTGGCGCAGGCGCATTGGCGCTGGCTGCATGCGGCGACATGGCGGGCGGCGGCGATGCAGCCGCAGCGCTCGACATACCCGAAGTGGCCGATAGCGAAATCTCGCAAGAGACAATGGTCGATATCACACGCACACTGTCGTCAGACGAGTTTGAAGGGCGGATGCCGGGAACCGAAGGCGAGACAAAGACGGTGGCTTTGCTGACCGAGCGTTTCGAAGCTGCTGGCCTTAAACCGGGCAATGGTGACAGCTGGGTGCAGGAAGTGCCCTTGGTCGAGATTACCGGCAAGGATTACGCCCCGCTCACGATCACAGGCGGCGAGAATGACCTTGCATATGATCACGGGCCGGAATGGGTTGGTGTGACTTACAAGGAAGAAGACACCACTACGCTGGCGAACAGTGAAATGGTCTTTGTCGGCTATGGTGTTAACGCGCCCGAGCGCAACTGGAACGATTATGAAGGCGTCGATGTCAAAGGCAAAACAGTCGTCATTCTGGTGAATGATCCCGATTATGAAACCGAGGGGCTGGAAGGCACTTTTAATGGCCGCGCCATGACATATTACGGGCGCTGGTCCTACAAATATGAAGAGGCCGCACGCCAAGGGGCAGCGGCAGCACTGGTCGTTCACGATACAGAGCCTGCAAGCTATCCGTGGAGCGTTGTGGAATCCTCCTGGTCGGGCCCGCAAGCCTATGCCCAGCGCGGCGAAAACTCGCCTCCGCTCACGACTATGAACGGCTGGGTGCAGAAAGAAGTCGCTCGGGAAATTCTGGCTGCAGGTGGTCAGGATCTTGGCGAGCTGACAGCGGCTGCGAAAAAGCCGGGGTTCAAGGCGGTTGAGCTTGGCCTTTCCGCCAGCACCAATTTCGCCAATGATCGCCGCAGCTTCTCCTCGCAAAATGTGATCGGCGTTTTGCCCGGTGCGGAAAAGCCGGATGAATATGTCCTCCACACTGCGCATTGGGATCATCTGGGCCGCTGCAAGCCAGCTCCCGATGGCGATGACATTTGCAATGGCGCAGTTGACAATGCGACCGGCACAGCAGCGCTTGTGGCTTTGGCAGAAGCGCACTCTAAAGCGGGCGCTCCGAAACGCAGTCTGGTGTTCCTTGCCGTGACAGCTGAGGAGTCCGGATTGCTCGGCGCATATTACTATGCTGACAATCCTGTCTATCCGCTCGACCAGACAGTGGGCGGCGTGAATATGGACGCGTTCTTGATGGCGGGCGCTGCAAAGGATGTGGTTGTGGTTGGCCCGGGCAAATCGCAGCTGGATGAATACCTCAAAGCAGGGCTTGCCAAAGATGGCCGCACCATCACTCCCAATCCCAATCCCGAAGCGGGCTATTACTACCGCTCCGATCACTTTGCTTTCGCGAAGAAGGGCGTGCCGATGCTCTATGCAGATGGCGGCGAGGATCTGATCGAAGGCGGGCGCGAGGCTGGCGCGAAAATCGCAGCGGATTATCGCGAGAATGCCTATCACGGGCCAAAGGACGAATTTGACGAGAATTGGGATTGGTCCGGCGTGATGGGAGACCTTGCATTGTTCTATCGTGTGGGCCGGATGCTGGCCGATAGCTCAAGCTGGCCCAATTGGGTTGAAGGCGATGAATTCCGCGCCACGCGGGACGAGGCCTGCGCTTCGGCTCCAACAGGCTGTTAAAGGGCAAATCGGGAAGCGCGATCCATGGCCATTCAAATGCCGCCCGAATGGGCAGCGCAAGATTGGCTATGGATCGGCTTTCCGCATGATGAAAGCGAATGGGGCGGCGAATTCACTCGCGCTCAAAAGCAGGTTCGGGATTTTGCGGAAACGGTCGCAAAAAGCGGCCAAAACGTGCAGCTTTTGGTGCGAAATAGCGCCAATTTAGCGCAAATTGGCTCAAAAATACCCCAAAATGTGTCAATCCAGACCCGAAATTACGGCGATATCTGGCTGCGCGACACTGGCCCGCTGACTGTCTTTGATGATGGAAAGCGCCAAGCCGTGCGGTTCGCCTTCAATGGTTGGGGCGGCAAATTTGTGATGGAAGGCGATGAAAGCATTGGCGCTGAACTGGTGCGCGATGCTAGGCTGCCCTTGCGCTTCAACACCATGGTTCTGGAAGGCGGGGCAATCGATACAGACGGGACGGGGCTGTGCGTCACGACCGAGCAATGCTTGCTTAACCCCAATCGCAATCCTGAAATGTCCCGCGAGGATATCGAAGCTGTGCTGGGCACAGAGCTGGGATTGAGCCGCGTTTTGTGGTTGGGTGAAGGGCTCAAAGGCGATCACACAGACGGGCATGTCGACAATCTGGCGCGCTTTGTCGGAGCGAACCATTTGGTGATCCCAATGGCCGAAACTCCAGCCGATCCCAATGCCGAAATTTTCGAAGATGCGGCTCGGCGCGCCAAGGATTTCGGTTGCAAAATCAGCCGGATACCCTCTGTTGGAGCATTCGAGCAGAACGGAGCTATTGCTCCTGCCAGCTATGCCAATTTTGTCATCACCAATGCTCTGGTGATTGTGCCGCAATTCGGCGTCCCTCAGGATCCAGCCGCTCTCGAAGCGCTCGCCGCTCTATTCCCCGATAGGCAAGCCATTGGCCTTGCCAGCGATGCTATCCTTAGCGGCGGTGGCAGCTTCCATTGCGCCTCGATGCAAATGCCCGCGAAACAGGGTTAACATTAAGGTTTCTTTAGCATTTTTGCGCGAAATTTGGAGCCATGGCAAAGGCTATCGCTCTCAAATTCGCACATGCACCCCAGCAGGCATTGACCGCTGTGGACGCGTTGCGCTTTGCGATTGTGTCAAGCTGCGCACTCGCTCTGATTGCAGCGGGTCAAGCGCTTCCTGCCATCGTGTAACTTCGCGCAAATTCCAGCGAATAGCTGTGCAGACACTTTTTCTGCACGAGATTTGCGATGCCCGCTTACAGAATGCCCGCTTTCGGAGCGCCCCTAACCAAGCCATTTTTGCCTTCCTTGCTGGGAGTGCTGATCGCTTTTGCATTCGGAGCGCTCATCACGGTCAGCGATACGTCTGCCCGCCCGCCAGCAGGAGGATCGAGCGCAAGCGAGCCCGTTCTGGTCGAGCTGTTCACAAGTCAGGGTTGCTCCTCCTGCCCGCCAGCTGACCAATTTGCCAATATGCTGAGCCGCCATTCCG
Organism: uncultured Porphyrobacter sp.; assembly: GCA_964543735.1. Lineage (GTDB taxonomy): Bacteria > Pseudomonadota > Alphaproteobacteria > Sphingomonadales > Sphingomonadaceae > Erythrobacter. The sequence goes on from CAZJAG010000073.1 coordinate 9,030, forward strand.
AACTGGTCGTGATTTCGCGTCCGGTTACCTATTGGGACAGGCTGGGCTGGAAAGACACGCTGGCCTTGCCCGCCAATACGGATTTGCAGCGCGCTTACGCTCGCAAAGGTCTAGCCGGACGCAATGGCGTCTACACTCCGCAAATCGTAGTCAGCGGGCGATATGGCGCGGTTGGCAGCCGCCAGAATGCTGTCCATGCAATGATTGGACGCGCCGCATCGCTCCAGAAAGCAGCCATTCGAACCAAGCGGCTTGCCAATGGCTCGATTGCAGTGGGGATTGCAGGTGTAAGCACGGGCCGCGCTCAGCTATCCCTAATGGCGGTCAAGGCGAATGCACCTGTTGCGATTGCACGCGGTGAAAACTCGGGCAGGACAATCGCTTACACCAATGCCTTGCGCAGTGAGAGAGTGCTTGGCCAATGGAGCGGCGGCAAGCATGGCGTGATTGTCGAGCCAGCAGCGCTCAAGGTAAGCGGCGCAGACCGCTATGCTTTGGTCTTGCGCGCAATTGGCCCACGCGGCGGCGCAGGCGAAGTGCTGGCTGCAAGGTGGGTTAGCTGATCACGCGCAGCAAAGCTGCCAAAGCGGCAAGCGACAGAACCGCACCTGTGAAAATGCGCCAAGCCGCATCGCTGATTTTCCCAAAGGCGCGCGCGCCAGCCCAATTGCCGAGTATGATTGCGGGAAACAGCGCGAGGGACAGGATGAAGACTTTCGCGCTCACTTGTCCCATTGCCAGTCCGGATGCGATAGCAGCCGCTGATGCCACCGTGAAAATGAACAGCATGGATGCTTTGGCGATGCGCCGGTCAATGGCACGCCCGACATAGTAAGGCACCACCGGAGGGCCGGGCATTCCGGCAAAGCCCGTCAAGAGCCCAGCGGCTATGCCGGTCGCGCCCGTTTGCACGGTGCCGGGTTGAGCCGCGGGGCGCTCGGGCAGCAAGAACAGACCAAATGCAATGATCGCGACCAAAGCAATCAATAGCCGCGCAACATCGGGCGGCGTTATAGTGAGCAGATAGAGCCCGGGCGCTGTCGCTAGCATCACCAATGCGCTAATCACCCACGCGGATCTTTCAGCATTGCGGGCAAGGCTTCTTACTTCAAGCAGCCCAATGAACAGCATCGAGAAATTGGCAATCATCACCGCTTCTACGGGGCTTAGCGCCAAGGCCAGAACCGGAACCAGCAAAAGCGCCAATCCGAAGCCTGCAAGACCCCTAACAAAGGCGGCGGTAAAAGCCGTGGCAAGTGCGATCAAGGTCGCTTCCAGTGGGATCTCAAACATATGAATTGAGTGCTGCTAGCGGCTGGCCATCAACCACAGGGTAAAGGCGTGAAACAGCGCCCTACCCAAATTGCTGATCACCACGGGATTATCTAGCGCTCCCACTGTCAAAGGCGACATCAGCTTGTAAGCGATTTGTAATGCCAAAAGCGTCGCCACTGCTGCTGTGACGGGTTTGAACAGAAGCGCGCCTGATCCCGCCAGTATCGCCAGATAAATTGCCAAGGTGATCCCTCTTGCAGGACTGGAAGGGCCATAAGCTTGATTTGCCCATTCGGCATTTGTGGCCATGCCATAGGTAACGGGCACAAGAACAAGGATGTTCAATAGCAGGGAGAGCGCTATCATTATTTTCACGATTTCACTCCTGCTCCCACTCGGTAATCAGGCCTGCAAATCAGCCACGCAAGTCCGGCGGCATCGCATTCTCTTTGAGCATTTCCACCGCCTCATCAAGCGGGAGCACTTGCTGCTGCTTCTCGCCCAGAGTGCGGATTGCGACCGTGCCCTCTTCCGCCTCGCGCATGCCCACGACTAGCAAATGCGGGACTTTGGCGAGCGAATGTTCGCGCACCTTGTAATTGATCTTCTCATTGCGGAAGTCTGTTTCAGCGCGCAGGCCAGCGGCCTCAAGCTTGGCGAGCACTTCTGACCCATAAGGATCAGCGTCCGACACGATCGTCGCCACGACAGCTTGCGTCGGCGCGAGCCATAGCGGCAATTTGCCGGCATAATGCTCGATCAAAATGCCGATAAAGCGCTCGTATGAGCCGAAGATCGCGCGGTGCAGCATGACGGGGCGATGGCGGCCGCCATCCTCGCCCACATAAGTCGCATCCAAACGCTCGGGCAGAACGCGGTCGCCCTGAATAGTGCCGACCTGCCATGTGCGCCCGATTGCATCGGTCAAATGCCATTCGAGCTTGGGCGCATAAAACGCGCCTTCGCCCGGCAGCTCTTCCCAGCCGAACTCCTCGTTCATCATGCCTGCTTCTTCGACAGCATCGCGAAGCTCTTGCTCGGCCTTGTCCCAATCCGCATCAGAGCCGAGCCGCTTTTCAGGGCGCAGCGCCAGCTTGATCGCAAATGTGAAACCAAAATCTTCATAGACATCTGCGGCCAAACGGCAGAATTTGCGCACTTCCTCGACCACTTGATCTTCCGTGCAGAAGATATGCGCATCATCCTGAGTGAACTGGCGCACCCGCATCAGGCCATGCAAAGCGCCATGCGGTTCATTGCGGTGGCAACAACCCATTTCGCCCAAGCGGATCGGCAGCTCCTTGTAAGACGTAATGCCTTGCTTGAAGACCAGCACATGCGCTGGGCAATTCATCGGCTTGATCGCCATCCAGCTGGCGTCATCAGCGACTTTGGGCGCAGCCGCCGCGCCCCCGTCTTCATCGACATCAGGCACGATATCAGGCACGGCAAACATGTTCTCAGCATATTTGCCCCAATGGCCCGATTGCTCCCACTGGCGCACATCCATCAC
>CAZJAG010000074.1:0-1137 GCA_964543735.1 uncultured Porphyrobacter sp.
CAATCACCGCCCAGTTACGGTCTAGTCACGGTCGGGACGGGCGAGCGAGGATAGCACACCGCGCAAGGTTCGCACCTCGAGGCTGTTCCAGCCCGGTTTGGTCAGCACGCTGCGCAAGGTTTTGCGCGTTGCATCGGCGCGGTCTGGCGGGAGAAAGTATCCCTTGGGCTCCAGCAATTCCTCAAAATGCGCAACGAGGCCATCCAGCTCTGCTTGCGGAGCAGGGGGCAGCGTTTCCTCTTCTGCTGTTGGTTGCACCAGCGCTTCATGTTTCGACCACTCATAAGCGCACAAGATCACCGCTTGTGCGAGATTGAGCGAGCCGAACTCGGGATTGATCGGGACGGTCAGGATCGCGCGGGCAAGCGCCACGTCTTCTGTCTCCAGCCCCGATGCCTCGCGTCCGAACAGGATAGCGCTTTTGCCCTTGGCCAAGTGGACTTCCTGTGCCGCCTCAGCAGGCGTGACAACTGGCTTGGTCACCCCGCGCTTGCGAACGGTGGTGGCGTAGATATGCGCGCAATCCGCGACCGCCTCAGCCGTCGTTTCGAATATCTGCGCCCCGTCGAGAACTGCGTCAGCTCCGGCAGCAGAGGGCCCCGCATCTGGGTTGGGCCAGCCATCGCGCGGGTTCACAATCCGCATCTCGGTAAGGCCGAAATTGAGCATAGCGCGCGCGCATTTGCCGATATTCTCACCCAGCTGCGGGCGCACAAGGACGATGACGGGTGTGGTGCTTGACATGGGCGGTCAGTCGCCTTGTTTCGCCGCGTCTTGAACCGTGCTTGCAAATTGCTCGAAATCTTTCGCTTCGGAGAAATCGCGATAGACGCTAGCGAAGCGGATGTAGGCGACGCTATCGATTTGTTTGAGGCCGTCCATCACCATTTCGCCAAGGCGTGATGCGGCAATCTCGCTTTCGCCTGCGGTTTCGACCTGTCGCTGGATGCCAGAGACCAGCCGGTCAATCCGTTCCTGATCAACACCGCGTTTGCGGCAGGCGAGCCGGACGGATTTCTCAAGCTTCTCGCGGTCAAATGCCTCGCGCTTATCGCCCGACTTGACGATCGTGATCTCGCGCAATTGCACACGTTCAAAGGTGGTGAAACGCGCACCGCAGCTCGAACATTGCCGCCG
>CAZJAG010000074.1:1237-11669 GCA_964543735.1 uncultured Porphyrobacter sp.
CCTGCGTGTCGTCATGAGCGCAAAAGGGGCAGCGCATCTTGCGCGCTTAATTTTGTGGGTAGACGGGGAAGGAGGCGCACAGTTCACCAACCCGCGAACGCACGCTTTCCTCGATCTGAGCGTCACCCTCGGGGCCGTTCTTGGCAAGCCCGTCAACCACTTCCGCGATCAGCGCGCCAACCTGGCGGAATTCTGCTGGGCCAAAGCCGCGCGTTGTCCCCGCCGGTGTGCCCAAGCGAATGCCGCTTGTCACAAAGGGCGAGCGTGTGTCGAACGGAATGCCGTTCTTGTTGCAAGTGAGAAACGCGCGGTCGAGGCCTTTCTCCGCCGATTTGCCGGTCACATCCTTGGCAGTGAGATCAACCAGCATCGAGTGATTGTCCGTCCCGCCCGAGACAATCCGCAGACCGTTTTCTTCCAGACTTGCCGCCAGAGCGCGCGCATTCTCGACAATGCTTGCGGCATAGGCTTTGAACTCGGGGCGCAGGGCTTCGCGAAAAGCCACCGCTTTGGCGGCGACCACATGCATGAGCGGTCCGCCTTGCAAGCCCGGAAAAACCGCCATGTTGAGCGGTTTCGTCAGCTCCTCATCATTCCACAGGATGATGCCGGAACGTGGCCCGCGAAGGCTCTTGTGCGTGGTCGACGTCACAATATCGCAATGCGGGAAGGGCGAGGGATGCGCGCCGCCTGCCACCAGCCCAGAAATATGGCTCATATCGCATAGCAGATACGCGCCCACTTCATCGGCGATCTTGCGGAAAGCTTCAAAGTCCCAAGTGCGCGAATAGGCCGTGCCGCCGCAAATGATCAGCTTGGGCTTATGCTCACGCGCGGTTGCGGCGACCGCGTCCATGTCAATCAGCTCGTCATCCTCGCGCACGCCATAGCTGACCGGATTAAACCATTTGCCGCTCATATTGACAGGCGAGCCATGCGTCAGATGCCCGCCTGAGTTAAGGTCTAGCCCCATAAATGTGTCGCCCGGCTCAAGCAGAGCAAGGAACACCGCCTGGTTCATTTGCGAACCAGAATTGGGCTGGACGTTTGCAAAATTGCATCCGAACAGCTCTTTGGCGCGCTCTATCGCCAAAGTCTCGACCACATCGGCATAGTCGCAGCCGCCATAATAGCGCTTGCCCGGATAGCCTTCTGCATATTTGTTGGTGAAGACGCTTCCGGTCGCCTCAAGCACAGCTTTGGACGCGATGTTCTCGCTCGCGATCAGCTCGATCTTGTCCTGCTGGCGGGTGAGTTCGCTGCCGATGGCGGCCGCGATTTCCGGATCAGCACTGGCGAGGTCGTCATGCCAAAAGCGCTTCATGATGTCGGTCGAATGGTCGGGCTGTGTGCTCATGGACGAGGGGCCTTTAGGAAGGGTTGGAAAGCTTGTCGACGCGGCGCTGGTGGCGCCCCGTCCCATCGGGAAGTGCATCGGCAAACTCGGTTTCGAGGAAGGCTGTAACGCATGCCTTCGCCATATCCAAGCCGGTTAGGCGTGCACCGATTGCAATGGCGTTTGCATCATTGTGTTCACGCGCCAGCGCGGCCGAGAGCGGCTCTGACACCAACGCGCAGCGAACAGCCGGATTGCGATTAACACTGATCGAGATGCCGATGCCGCTGCCGCACAGCGCTATCCCGCGTTCCGCCGTGCCATCGGCGACAACGCCCGCCAGCTTGTATCCGAAATCGGGATAATCGACGCTGTCGGCCGTGTTCGGGCCAAGGTCAGCGACCTCGTGGCCTTCTTCAATCAGCCATTGGGCAAGCTCGGCTTTCAATTCAATGGCGGCATGGTCGGAGGCTAGAGCTATCTTCATAGCAAAGGGCATAGAGAAACGCGTGGGCCTTTGCCAGATCACCGCAAGGGGTTTTCGACACACCAGAGCGATAGAAACAGCAAGGTGATTTCAGGCTGCGGGGCAAGGGACGTAGCATTGGAGTTTGCATCGAGCCGGAATGCGCTCATCCTCGCCAGCTTAACTGGGCTGCGCGTCTTAGAATATTTACTTTTTCACTTTAGTCCGGCGAGCATTATGCAAGCACAAATGGTTGAACCCACGTCCACGATCTCGCCTGCCCCCGCGATTGCACACTACAGTCGCATAGAGAACAGCTCGATTGATCGCATCCTTCAGGCAACGCGCAAACATTTGGGCACGGAGATTGCCTTTGTCTCGCGATATGTCGAAAATCACGAGAAAGAGCTGACGCATGTCGATAGCGATCTCGATCTGCCGATGGGCCCGGGATATCGCGATTCGCGCGAAGACAGCTATTGCTGGCACATTTATGAAGGCCGCTTGCCGCAGTTGATCCAGGACCCTGCGGATCATCCGATGACGCAGTCGATGGAGATTACCCGCATCCTACCAGTGGGCTGCCACCTCAACGTGCCGCTCAAATTGTCAGATGGCACAGTCTATGGCAGCTTTTGCTGTTTGAGCCGCCAGCCGGATCGATCCATGGGCGAACGTGATCTGGACGTGCTCAAAGCTTTTGCTGCCTTGGCAGTAGAGCAGATCGAAGGTGCGTTGGAAGAGGATGAGCGACGCTCTATACTGGAGCGCTCCATCTCCGAGCTTATCACAAGCAATGCAATGCAAATCCTGCATCAGCCAATTGTCGATCTGAACAGCGGCAAACCCACTGGCGCAGAATGTCTTGCGCGCTTTCCAGACGCGCAAAAGCGAGGGCCGGACAAGTGGTTTAACGAGGCGAGCGAAGTGGGCCTAGGCGTTGATCTGGAAATGCTGGCGGTGCGCGCTGCTTTGTTGACGCAGCAATATGCAGCTCCGCACACCTATCTTTCGATCAACGCTTCGCCTGAAACTGTGATGTCGGGCAAGGTTGCCGAAGCCTTGGCGCAAGGCGGTATCGCTCAAGATGGGCGTAAGTTGGTGGTGGAGCTTACCGAACACCAAAAGGTTGATGATTTCCGTGCTTTGAAAACGGCGATTGATGGCATCCGCCCCTATGCAGACATTGCGATTGATGATGTGGGCGCTGGCTATGCCGGTTTGCGCCACCTTGTTGATCTGGAACCCGATCTGCTCAAGCTCGATATGTCGTTAACGCGGGACATTCATAAGGATGTGGCGCGACAGGCGCTCACCGCTGCGATGGTCCACTTTGCCAATGAAATCGGCAGCAGGCTGGTGGCTGAAGGGATCGAATGCGAGGAAGAGCGCGCTACGCTGGCCGGATTGGGCGTGGATTACGGGCAGGGCTATTTCTTCGCCAAGCCCATGCCGGTGATTGCAAGCACGCAATATATTCTGGGTGAAGCGCTTAAAGGGTAGGTTTTGTTTGCTGACTAAGAGGCGTTAGCGCCGTCTAGCGCCGCTTCTTCTTGTTCGAAATAGTCGGTTAGCCTTTTCACCAATTCCTCTTGAGCAGGTTCAACGGCTTCCATAGCCTCGGCCATGTAGACTTGGTTAGCAGCAGCGAATTCCGGTTGGCCAATGATCTCAGATGACGTCTGGAAGAATTTCTGGCCGCTCGGTGTCTTGACGAATGCCAGGATGTCGCGGAGCTCTTCATTGGAATAGAGATTAACGTAACCCTGAACCATTCCATCGATGAGCGCTGGTATGTGAGAGCGCAGGCGAGACTTTGAATCGTCCAGAAACTCAAGCAGCCAAGTATCAAGAATTTTGATAACTTCGGGGTCATCTTTGGGCAACTTCGGTTCGATCGCAACACGCATTTGCACCATGAGGTCGTCCATGGCCTTGAAGAATACATCCTCGCGTGTCTCTTCCGGCATACCAATATCAATGATTTGCTGAGCCAAGGCTGTGGCTTCGGCATCATCGGCGAGATCGGCTTGCTCCGCGCTCACTTCTATAGCGCTTCCCATTGATGACTGCGCCAGTGCAGGACTGGTAGCAAAAGCGAACAACAAAACCGAAACAGAGAAAGCTTTGCGGAGCGTCCTCACTGATCCAAGAAGCTCCGCATTTTCCGAGACCGCGATGGGTGCTTCAGCTTGCGCAGCGCTTTCGCCTCGATCTGACGGATACGTTCGCGGGTAACCGAGAACTGCTGGCCAACTTCTTCCAAAGTATGGTCAGTGTTCATCCCGATGCCGAAACGCATACGCAGCACGCGCTCCTCACGCGGGGTGAGCGAGGCGAGCACGCGGGTGACGGTCTCTTTCAGGTTCGCCTGAATAGCCGCATCCACCGGAATGACCGCGTTCTTATCCTCGATAAAGTCGCCCAGATGCGAATCTTCCTCATCCCCAATCGGGGTTTCGAGGCTGATCGGCTCCTTGGCGATTTTCATCACCTTGCGAACCTTTTCAAGCGGCATAGAGAGGCGCGCTGCCATCTCTTCAGGGGTCGGCTCGCGGCCTTCCTCGTGGAGGAATTGGCGCGAAGTGCGAACCAGCTTGTTGATCGTCTCGATCATATGGACCGGAATGCGGATCGTGCGCGCCTGATCAGCGATGCTACGCGTGATCGCCTGCCTGATCCACCAGGTCGCATAGGTGCTGAATTTGTAGCCGCGGCGATATTCAAACTTGTCGACCGCCTTCATCAGGCCGATATTGCCTTCCTGAATAAGGTCGAGGAATTGCAAGCCGCGATTGGTGTATTTCTTGGCAATGGAGATCACGAGGCGAAGGTTGGCTTCCACCATTTCCTTCTTCGCAATGCGCGCCTCACGCTCGCCCTTTTGCACCATGTTCACAATGCGGCGGAATTCGGTGAGGCTCATGCCGGTATTGGCCGCGATGTCGCCAATCTCGGTACGGATACGGTCAACCGCATCGGCCTCTTTTTCGGCGAAAGCGGCCCATTTCTTGTCCTTCTTGGCGTTTTCAATCAGCCAGCTTTCATCCAGCTCATTGCCGACATAGGCCTTGAGGAAATCGATCCGCTTGACCTTGTGGCGCTCTGCCAGACGCAGCATTTGCCCGCCCAGCGCGGTGAGACGGCGGTTGAAGGCATACAAATTGTCGACCAGAAATTCGATTTTTGTGGCGTGGAACTGCATGCTTTCCACCTCGGTGGTCAGCTCTTCGCCCAGCTTCTCGTAACGGTTTTCCTTCGCCTTGGGCAGAACTTCGCCCTTGGCCATGGTCTCGACCCGCTCGATCTGCAATTTCTCGAACTTCTTAAACAGCGAGGTAATGCGCGCGAACCGCTCGATTGCATCGGGTTTCAGCGCCGCTTCCATCTGCGCCAAGGACATGGTGTTGTCCTCTTCTTCCTCTTCGTCATCCTTGGAAGAGCTGTCTTCGCTGTCCTCGTCTTCGCCGTCTTCCTTGTGGTCCTCAACCTCGTCATCATCACGGATTGAAGGGCCAGCGGTTTCTTCGGAGATTTCGCCGTCATCATCCTCGGCGTCTTCTTCCATCTTGTCCGGCGGGGGCTCTTTCGAGAGCATGGCATCAAGATCGAGGATCTCGCGCAATTGCATTTCTTCCGCGTTCAAAGCTTCCGACCATTGGATGATCGCGTGGAAAGTGATCGGGCTCTGGCAAAGGCCAATGATCATAGTGTCACGGCCAGCCTCGATCCGCTTGGCAATCGCAATCTCGCCTTCCCGGCTGAGCAGTTCGACCGCGCCCATTTCGCGCAGATACATGCGAACAGGATCATCGGTGCGTTCGCCCGTGCCGGTTTTCTTCGCCGGAGCCTTGGCGTCTTTCTTCGCGTCTTTCTTGTCAGCCGCGACCGACATTTCCTCAACCTCGGCCTCTTTTTCGGCTTCGGCTTCGGCTTCCTCGTCGCTCTCGACAATCTGGACACCCATTTCCGACAGAGCGGTCTGGATATCCTCGATCTGGTCAGGGCTCATCTCGCCAGAGGGCAGGGCAGCGTTCAGCTCGTCATAAGTGACATAGCCCTTCTTCTTTGCCTTGGTGAGCAGCTTTTTGATCGAGGCCTCGTTGAGGTCGATCAGCGGAGCATCATCCTTGTCAGCAGATTTCGCATTGGTGGCCATAAGCGTGACTTAGTCCGTTTCTTCCATGTCGCCGCGCGGCTCGTCAGCAGCGGGGCTAGTGTCTGTTCGCGCCGCACCTGCGGCCTTTTTGCGTCCGAAATGTTTCAGACGTTCATTCATTGCGTGGAGCTGTTCGCGAAGACGGGTCTGCTCGGCAAAGGCCCCTTCCGGGTCCTCATCAAAGCGCGCTTCGGCCGCCTTGATAGCAGCTTCGAGCGCTGGTTTTTCAACCAGTAACGCCACAGCTTCAGCCAGTTCCTCGCGCGCATCTACCGGGTCGGTGCTTTCTCTGAGGAAAGCGTATCGGGATAAATCCGGTGGGGCGGGTTGGCCTTCATTGGGGAATATGGGCGTATTCCCTACAGAATCAAGCGTTTCTGCAAGATCAAAGACAGTTTCCACCAGATCGGTGGTATTTGGGTCATATTGAGCGAGTTTTGCAAGCGCATCTGTGTGGCGCGAAATTTCGTCGGGCCAACGCATCAATCCGGCGAAAACGGCTCGGCTGAGCGCATCGCGAGAGCCGCCTTGGATGAGCTTGCCAAGCCGTTGTGCTGCATCTTGCGAGAGGCGGGCGGGGGCCTGTTTGCCGCCCTTCCATGGGCCGCCATTCCTACTGCCGCCAAAAGCGGGTTTGAACTCGCGCTTGGGGAAGGCGAAGTCGGAATAACGCTCGAGCAATTCGCGGCGGTAAAGCGCGCGGATATCGGGCTCCTCAATCCGGTCACAATGGGCAATCAGCCGCGCTTTGAGGCCTGCCTTGTCTTCCGGCGTATTGAGCGGCTGCGCCTGCGCTTCGAAATCCCAGATTGTATCGAGCAGGCTGGCGGCATCGCCCAGCAGCGTCTCCATCGCCTGCGCACCTTGCTGTTTGATCAGATCATCAGGATCAAGGCCGGAGGGCAAGCGGACTATGCGCAAGGAACGGGCAGGGCGCAGCATGGGCAGAGCGCGCTCAATCGCCCGCATGGCTGCGCGCTGGCCGGCTTTGTCACCATCAAAACACAGTATGGGCGTTTCCACCATGCGCCACAGCATCTCGAGCTGCATTTCGGTTAGCGCTGTGCCGAGCGGCGCAACGCTATCCGTGATCCCCGCATTCGCGAGCGCGATCACATCCATATAGCCTTCGACCACCACCACGCGGCCAGACTGGCGCGAGGCTGGCGACGCGCGGTGGAGATTGTAAAGCGTGCGTCCCTTGTCGAAGAGCGGCGTGTCCGGCGAGTTCAAGTATTTCGCGACACCATCGCGGCTTTCCAGAATGCGCCCACCGAAGGCGATCACTCTCCCGCGCGCATCCTGAATAGGCAACATCAGCCGCCCGCGAAAACGGTCATAGGGAGCTTTGTTTTCGACCTGGATATGCAGACCGCCCTCGACCAGCATTTGCGGATCGAACTTACCCAGCGCGCCCTTCAGCGCTGTTTTGCTATCGGGCGCAAAACCGAACCCGAACTCGCGGCAAATCTCGCGGCTGAAACCGCGCCGTTTGAGATAATCGAGCGCCTCAGCCCCATCAGACGTGCGCAGATTGTCAAAGAACCAGCCTTGCGCTGCCTCCATGACGTCAACCAGACCTGCGCGCTTCTCCGCCTTTTTTGCAGCGATCGGATCAGGCGCAGGCACTTCCATACCGGCCTCTGTCGCCAGCTCCTTCACCGCATCCATAAAGCCGAGCCCGCGCTGGTCAGTCATCCAGCGGATCACATCGCCATGCGCGCCGCAGCCAAAGCAATGGTAAAAACCCTTTTGGTCATTGACCGTGAAGCTTGGCGTTTTCTCGTCGTGAAAGGGGCAGCACGCTTTCCATTCGCGCCCGGCCTTCTGCAGCTTGTCCGTGCGCATAATGATCGAGGACAGCGTCACACGCGCGCGCAGTTCATCGAGCCATTGTGGGGAAAGAGCCATTTGCTCTAATACCTTGTCAGATGGGGCAGTGTCGAACCAATTTCCACAGCCTTGTCTACGGTTTCGGCGCAATCACGCCTCAAGAAAGCGCCTCTTTCACCAATCCGCTGGCCAAACCCATGTCGAGAACCGCGCCATGCTTGCCCTTAAGCTGGCCCATGACTTGGCCCATATCCTTGACCGAAGACGCGCCAGTATCGGCAATAATCGCCTCAATCGCCGCGCGGGTCGCGCCTTCATCCATCATTTGTGGCAGGAATTCCTCGATAATCGCCAGCTCAGCTTGTTCAGCAGCTGCCAGCTCTTCGCGCCCGCCATCTTGATACATGGTGATAGATTCGCGCCGCTGCTTCGCCATTTTCTGCAAAACCTGCGTCACCAGATCATCATCCTCGATCTCTTTGGACGAGGTGCGCAGCTCGATATCCTTGTCCTTGATCTTCGCAGAAATCTGGCGAAGCGCTGCCGTGCGCTCTTTCTCTTTCGCTTTCATCGCAGTGATCGTGGCGGCTTTGATATCGTCTCTAAGCGACATGATTTTCTCTTTCCTGTGGATGGATTGGGCTTTGATGTGCCTTAGCCCAGATTTCCCCTGTGAGATAGGTTGACGGAAGGGATGCGCAAGCCTAGCCCGTGGGTCTTAGCGACATCGATAGAAAACCCTTCCAACGGAGCGCCCTATGGCCGACCCCGCATCCTCTCCTGCGCAGCCCAAAGACGCCACAGGAGTCTGCGTTTTGGCCGATGGCACGGTAATCTGGGGCAGGGGCTTTGGCGCGCAAGGCACAGCAGTGGGCGAGGTGTGCTTCAACACCGCTATCACCGGCTATCAAGAGGTGATGACAGACCCGTCCTATGCGGCGCAAATCGTCACTTTCACTTTCCCGCATATCGGCAATGTCGGCACGAATGAGGAAGATCTGGAAAGCGATGTCGAGGCAGCGGTGGGCTGCATCACGCGCGAGGATGTGACCGATCCTGCCAATTTCCGCTCGACCCAGCATTTTGCCGAATGGATGGCAGCAAGCGGCAAGATCGGACTGTCAGGCGTGGACACGCGCGCTTTGACTCGCCGCATCCGCCTGTCCGGTGCGCCCAATGCAGTGATCGCGCATTCGGCTGATGGCAATTTTGACATTCCCGCTCTGCTTGCCCGCGCTCAGGAATGGGCAGGGCTGGAAGGGATGGATCTGGCCCAGCGCGTCACGCGCGAGGACAAGCAAAAGTGGAGCGGCGGTGCTTGGGCCTTGGGAGAGGGCTATGCCAGCGCTTCTGACAAGGGCAAACCGCATGTCGTCGCGCTCGACTTCGGGGCGAAGGACAATATCTTCCGCAATCTGGTGAAGGCGGGTGCACGCGTGACTGTGCTGCCTGCCAAGGCCACCTATACCGAGATTATGAAGCACAAGCCCGATGGCGTGTTCCTGTCCAACGGGCCGGGCGATCCGGCGGCAACCGGCGAATATGCCGTGCCCGTGATCAAGGCGCTGCTCGATGCGGATATGCCGCTTTTCGGCATTTGTCTGGGCCATCAGATGTTGGCGCTCGCCGCAGGAGCCAAGACCGTCAAGATGCACCAAGGACATCGCGGCGCGAACCATCCGGTGCAGCGTGTGGGCAGTGATTGGGGCGATAGCGAAACTCTGGTCGAGATCACCAGCATGAACCACGGTTTTGCGGTGGATGGTGACACGCTTCCGGCAGATGTGGTTGAGACGCACAAGAGCCTGTTCGATGGCTCGAATTGCGGGATTACGATTAAGGGCAAGAAGGCGTTCGGCGTGCAATATCACCCCGAAGCGTCGCCGGGTCCAATGGACAGCTTCTACCTCTTTGAGAAATTTGTCGGGGGGCTGGGATGAGTGGGAATGTCACCCAAGTTGAGCTTGAAGAGCGAGTTCTTGAGATTTTCTACAAGCACGCACGGGATCAAGATGGCGAACTTAATGTTGGTCACGTGCAGGCGAAACTTGATGGGAATTTTGGCGGGCGTCGTGTGGAGTTGGCAATTCAGGCTCTCGCAGATGCAAAACTTCTACGCGGTTCTTATTTCATCGACGCGCCTTCACAATATGAGATTACTGAAAGCGGCTACAAGCAAGTTGAAGAAGCCTATTTTGCTAGACTGAATGCAGTTGAATCAGAAAAGGCGGAAGCCGACCCTGTGGAGAGCCTCGAACGTAAATTAGCTCCTGCCGCAGGACGAATGGTGTCATTCGGAGACAATCAAGAACAGAAAGACCAACTGTTGATTGCCGTCAACGAGGCGCGAGAGATTATTCGTTCGAGCAACCAACTGGACGCTGACGACCGAGATGACGCCGTAGGCAATATCTCCGCTTGGAATAGGCTTGTTCAGGACAGCAAGAGCTTTGCGGTTGATGCTTTCAAGTTCTTGGTTTGGGATCGAATAACGAAAGTGATCGAGAAGGGAATTGAGGATGCATACCAAGCTCTCTTAGTCGGTCTATTAATAACACTAGGAACAATAGTTGTTGGCTTACTCTAATGCCCAAACGCACTGACATTGCACAACATGGCTCCCTTCCCCGCGGGGAAG
>CAZJAG010000075.1:0-5512 GCA_964543735.1 uncultured Porphyrobacter sp.
TGAGGAAGTAAACTCCGATTGCGGATGTCAGTACTTAAGACAAACTTAACCATATTTTGAAATGTCAGGTTCTGAATTTCCAAGGAATCAGAAGATGCGCTCGAAAAGCATGGATTTAAGAGGTGCAAAGAGTGCTCTTATCCGCAAAACCGCTAGCTCGATGGCCTTGATGGCCGCAATTAGCGCGACCCCAGCAATTGCTGGGCCATTTGTGTGCTCGGGTGAAATCTACCAGGTGCAATCCGGACAGTTGCGTGTTTTTGACCCGATCTCCTCTAGTTATGTCGATGTTGGCCCACAAAATGGCAGCTATAATGCTACCGGTTACAACGTGCTCGACAATTATGGTTATGGTTCGCAAGGCAATAATGTCATTCGCATCCATGGTGATGGGACAATTGAAACAGTCTATAACGTAGGATTCAGCAGCTTTGCGGGCGACGTTGATGACAGCAACAATCTTTGGCTGCGTCGTTCCGGGTCCAGCTATAGCCGGGTAAATTTGGCGACTGGCGCCGTTGATACCTTCAGCATTACTGGTCAGACGGTCAGTGGCGCTGATATTGTCTTCGTCCGCGACAGCGCTGGCGTGCCGCACTTGATTGTTGTTTCGAGCACTCGAATTGGCGTTATCAATCTGAACACTTTCGTATCGGTTAGATACAACATTTCGGGTCTAGCCAGCGGCGGCTATGGCGCTACATGGACTGACTTTAACGGCCGGATATTCACTTTCAACAACAACACGGGCCGCATTTACGAGCTATTCGACGTGTTTTCCGGTTCTCCCACGGCGGAATTCGCTGCTCAGGGTGACCCTAGCGGGAACAATGACGGCTTTTCTTGCCCCAATGCACCATTCCCGAATTTGCCACCTGTTGCAGAAGATGATGACTTCAATACGCCGTTTGAGACCGCGATCACCCGTGACATTCTAGTCAATAACGGTAACGGGCCAGATTTCGATCCAGAAGGTGGCCCGGTTACGGTCGACACCACACCTGTTACCCTGCCGAGCAATGGTTCGGTGGTGCTCAATGCAAATGGATCGATGACGTATACTCCCAATGCGGGGTTCTATGGCACCGATACCTTCGTTTATCGGATTTCAGACGCTACGGGACTAACCGCCACAGCTACTGTCACGATTACTGTACCCGCACCACCGATTGATCTAGTAACTGTAAAGTCGCTGGCTTCGGGAGACTCCAATCCCGAGATTGGTGACACGGTCACTTTTCTTATTGAAGTTACCAACAATGGTCCTGCCCCTGCAACCGGTGTGACACTGACCGATGTCATTCCAGCGGGCCTTACGCCGACTGCAAACAATGGCACTGTGACAACCGGAAACTATAACGCAGCGACGGGCCTATGGACTTTGGGCACCATCGCCAGCGGGGCGACCGAAAGCTTGACGATCGAAGGCGTTGTCGAAGCAAGCTCAGCCGGACAGCCTTTGACCAATACCACCACAAAAGCAGAAGGCGATCAGAGCGATCCAACCGATGCTGGAAACGACCTTGACGAGTCGATCGTAGTCTTTCCGCTCGTGCTTGTCGCCAATGACGACAACTCACTTGATATCCAGTCCAATCTGGGAAGCACGAATGCTCTTAATGTTTATGATGGTGACACGCTCCAAAACGATCCGACCTCTCCAAGCGATACGACTGTTGGCTTAGCTCCCGGTGAAACACTGCCAAGCGGTCTTACTTTTGATACAGCGACCGGCATTGTCGGCGTGACTGCTGGCACGGCTCCGGGCGTCTATTCGTTTGACTACCAAATCTGCGAGATCGCCAACCCAACTAATTGCGATATTGCGACGGCTACTGTCACAGTTGTGGCCACGCCGATTGACGCTGTGAATGATGACGTGCTCGGCATAGTCGGTGCGGTTGGCGGGACAGCGGTTCTCAACGCCTTTGATAGCGATACATTGGATGCGTCAGCTGCGAATAGCGGCAATACAACTCTGGCGCTCGCGCCCGGGGAAACAGTTCCTGCCGGACTAACGTTCGATACAGCGACCGGAAATGTGGACGTCGCGGCCGGCACTGCTGCGGGGAACTACACGTTCGATTACCAACTGTGTGAGACTTCCAACCCCACCAATTGCGATATTGCCACCATCTTTGTCGAGGTGATCGCAGCTGAGATCGTCGCTAACAACGATCCGCAGCCTGCTATGACCGGCGTCACTGGCAATCCCAATGTCGCAAATGCTTTTGACAATGATACCTTGAATGGCGTGGCTGTTAGCGCGGCCGATTTAACGACGACAGTATTGTCCGGCGCCACCCCGCAATCATCAGGTGCGCCGGTGCCGCAACTCGATCCTGCAACTGGCGTGATTTCGGTTCCGCCAAACACGCCTGCTGGCAATTACTCCATCCGGTACGAGATTTGCGAAACTGTGAACCCGACGAATTGCGATACTGCGTTCATCACTGTGCCAATCACTGCGACTGCAGATTTTTCGATCACGAAGACGAATACTCCCGGTGTAAACGGCGAGCTCGACCAATCTAACGACAATGTGGTCTCGGGCGAGACTGTGACTTACACTTTGGTTGTGACCAACAATGGTCCAGACAGTCTCTCGGGCGCGATTGTTACAGACAACCCTTCTGCTGGCCTTACTTGTCCAGCAGGCGGAGTGGTGACCATTTCCGGCAATGGTGTGCCCAGCGGGAGTTTCACTGTCGCTGATCTCACTGGTTCGGGAATAGCATTAGGCAATCTTGCCAACGGGCAAAGCGCTACGCTCACTTTTGACTGCACGGTAAATTAGAGAGCAAGTCGCCAGTTAAAAACTGGGTCTGCAAGATCCGCAACCGAGGGACGGGCAGGCGACTGTTTAGCTTTCCTCGTCGGCCCTCGCACAAGCTATATTCAAGCTGTACAATGAACGGCTCAGGTCGTTTTATATAGTTGTCGAACAGGCCAAGAAGTGTGTCATTTATACTTCCACCCTCTTTCAAATTCGACTTCATGGCTTGTTGAAAAAGTTTGCCGAATCCCTCGTTAAGTTTGTCAATTGGGGTGTTAATCGGTGTTAGATATACAAGTATCTGAAATATCTACATTTTAATGATGTTAAAGCGTGTAAACGACTTGGTATTTTTACTCGGTATTAACCCTGATCCCTCATTTTCATAATCGAAATTTTGACGGGGTTTCGGAAGTAAAATTCCAAGGCTTCTGGTGGGTATGTCACGCCAGCTCTGCTGGTTGCGGAACACCAGAATGTCTCTTCCCGCTGCGTTTCTAGAACGACTTGATCGGGATTGAGTATGACGAGAATTCTAAACTTTCAGATTGTAGTTTGGTTGAAAGCACTAACCTCTGATACTCACAAACTTTGGGTTTCCAAATGGCTTGTGATCGTCAGCGCGGCTTGCTTTGCGGCTCTTTTGCCCAGCAGCGCCTCGGCGCAAACATTCACGCTGCAATCCAACCCTGACGCGTTTACCGCAGTCTATGGCGACGGCACCGGACGGACCATTACCGTTACTATGGAGCCGCGCAACACATCATGCGCTTCTATCAATGGTGCAGGTGTCGCTACTCTTTTTGCGCGTAGTAGCATTGCTGCTTGCGACCAAACGATTGAGATGAGGTTCACTACCTCTGGTTTTGCGATCGAGAGCATTATCTATCGCGATATTGATGACATGGATGGCACGGCTCCGCGAGACAGCTTCGCAGCCAATGTGCCTGGTACTTGGACATCGCCGACAATTGAAATCCACTCTTTTGCTGCGCCGCCCGCCTATGCGGATCAGGCTGGGCGCCTGACTGCGGCAGGTGCCGTCGGAACTTTCCTTGCAAACGACGCAGGCAATAATCCAATCAATGAAACCGCTACATTTGCCCTTGCAATGCCGGGGCCCGACTTTTCGATCCTGTTCGATGATGTCCAGGGTGTACGTGGTGCGCGGGTGCAGTTCGCGCTAGATTTCATCGAGTTGACAGCAACCGCTGGGACGATTGTTGCCGTTGACGACAGTGCCACTGGGATCGATGGAACGACGGGTGCGACTGGAGTGCTCAATGCATACGATAGCGATACCTTGAATGGTGTCGCTGCGGGGCCAACCAACACGACATTGGCGTTAGCGCCCGGCGAGACTGTTCCTGCTGGCCTTAGCTTTGATACCGCGACTGGCAACGTTGATGTCGCAGCTGGCACACCCGGTGGAACCTATTCTTGGGACTATCAAATCTGCGAGATCGGTTTCCCTACCAATTGCGAGATCGCCACGATCACGGTGACCGTCATATTTACTGCTGATGTTTCTCTGACCAAAACCAATACGCCGGGCGTCAATGGTGAAGTCGATCAAGCAAGCGACACTGTCACCTCGGGTGGCACCACAACTTACGTAATTACCGTCACCAATAACGGGCCCGATAGCGTGGCCGGTGCTGTTGTGACCGATACTCCTGCCGCGGGCATCACCTGCCCTGGCGCAAACCCTGTGACGATTTCTGGAAACGGCGTCCCTTCAGGCAGCTTCACTGTTGCTGACCTCACTGGTGCCGGAATCACTCTTGGAACGCTTGGCAACGGCCAAGCGGCAACCCTCTCATTCGACTGTCAGGTGAACTGATTATGGCTTACTCAACTTCTCTTTTGAATCGCAAGCTCGCCACAAGCACTGGCTTGGCCTCTGTTGCTCTGCCTATCCTTGCGTTGAATGTGCCTGTGAGCGCGCAGGCTCAGGACGCAGTGAATTCGGGCTCTGTTGCATTGCCTGGCAGCGCTGTTGACCCAGACTTGTCGAACAACTCGGCTATGGATAGCGACACTATCTGGGCAGATATCATCGCTGTCGATGATACAGAGACTGGCGTCGACGGACTTGCCGGTGACCCTAGTGTGCTGAATGTGTTTACTGCCGACACTGTTAATGGAGCAGCTGCCGGCTCTGGCAATGTGACTTTGACGCTTGCCCCAGGCGAGACTGTCCCGCCGGAACTCACATTTGACCCTTCAACGGGCGAAGTGGGTGTGAACCCCAATACGGCTGCGGGCACTTACTCGTTTGATTACCAAATCTGCGAGACTGCAAATCCGACCAACTGTACAACAGCGACAGCGACGGTCGAGGTGATCCGAACCGAAGCTGATCTTGTGACCGCGAAGGTCTTGGCGTCTGGTGATGCGACCCCTGAAGAGGGTGATACGGTTACGTTCGAGATTACGGTTACGAACAATGGCGCTGCCCAGGCCACGAATGTGAGCCTTACCGATCTGTTGCCTTCAGGTCTTACAGCGACCGCGAACAACGGGACTGTGAGCGCTGGTTCTTATGATGCTGGCACGGGTCTTTGGTCGCTCGGGACGCTGGCCGATGGCGGCGTTGCAACCTTGACCATCGAAGGCGTTGTGGATGCAGGCCAGGGTGGCAACACGATTAGCAATGTGACCACAGCGGCCTCAGGCGATCAGCCTGATCCCACGACGGCCGGTGATGACCTTAGCGAAGAGGTTGTGGTTGAT
>CAZJAG010000075.1:5612-11400 GCA_964543735.1 uncultured Porphyrobacter sp.
TCAGCCTGATCCCACGACGGCCGGTGATGACCTTAGCGAAGAGGTTGTGGTTGATGACGGTGCTGATCTTGTGACCGCGAAGGTCTTGGCGTCTGGTGATGCGACCCCTGAAGAGGGTGATACGGTTACGTTCGAGATTACGGTTACGAACAATGGCGCTGCCCAGGCCACGAATGTGAGCCTTACCGATCTGTTGCCTTCAGGTCTTACAGCGACCGCGAACAACGGGACTGTGAGCGCTGGTTCTTATGATGCTGGCACGGGTCTTTGGTCGCTCGGGACGCTGGCCGATGGCGGCGTTGCAACCTTGACCATCGAAGGCGTTGTGGATGCAGGCCAGGGTGGCAACACGATTAGCAATGTGACCACAGCGGCCTCAGGCGATCAGCCTGATCCCACGACGGCCGGTGATGACCTTAGCGAAGAGGTTGTGGTTGATTATGCCGAGATTGAGGCAAGTGATGACAATCTAGGCCCAGTTGATGGTGCAGCCGGTGAACCCAACGCAGGCAATGCTTATACCAACGACACAATCAACGGCCAACCGGTTGACCCAAACAATATCACGGGCACCGTACTTACTCCAGCGACACCTGTAACACCAGGTGCACCAGTACCGGTCTTGGATCCCGAGACAGGACAAGTCTCTGTTCCACCGGGCACGCCCAACGGCACTTACACAATCGAGTATGAGATCTGTGAAGTTCTCAACCCGACCAATTGTGAGACCGCAACGATTACCATCCAGGTTGAGGCCACGACAGCTGCAGTGAGTGGTGTTGTATTCCTCGACGAAGATGAGGATGACATCTTCGATCCAGACGAGACGCTTCAGCCAAACTGGATTGTCGATATCTTGGACACGGATGGCAATGTGATTGCAACCGTAGTGACCGATTCCAATGGCTATTATGAAGCCACAGGACTTCCGGTCGGTGAATACTCGATTGTTTTCCGCAATCCAGACACGAATGTCGCATTCGGTCGAATCGATGAGGTAATGCTGGAATCGGGTGATTTCATGGTCAATCAGGACCTGCCGATTGATCCATCTGGTGTTGTGTACAACAGCATCACACGCGATCCGGTTGCTGGCGCCACGGCCCGCCTGCTGGGCCCGAACGGTGATCCCTTGCCAATGGCATGCTTTGTCGATCCGTCGCAACAAGGCCAGATCACAGCTGCAGATGGCAACTACCGTTTCGACGTGGTTGCAGGTGCAGCGCCGCAGTGTCCAACAAGCGAAACCGAATACACAATCGAGATTGTGCCTCCGCAGGGTTTCTCATTTGTGTCAACGGTTATCGCTCCGCAAAATGACGCATTCGATCCAACCGGTCAAACATCGCCAGTGCAGATCTCGCCAAGTGATATGGCGCCAACGGAAGCAAACCCAATTTACTATCTACGGTTCGAATTGGAACAAGGTGATCCGGATGTCGTGAACAACCACATTCCGATCGATCCGTTCCTTTCGCGCGATCCGCTGATGGTTTCAAAGACAAGTCCGAAGCGCTCGGCAAGCGTAGGCGATCTGATCCCTTACGAGATCACTGTTCGCAACGCTGAAAGTGCACCGCGGGCCGGTGTGACTGTGGTCGATGTGTTGCCTGCTGGCCTGAAATATGTGCTTGGCACTGCGACTGTTGATGGCATCGCGTTCGAACCTGTCGCTACCAACTTCAACCGTCAGCTCGAATGGCGCAATCAGGTGATCCCGGCCAATGGCTCGGTGACATACAACCTGACTTTGGTCGTTGGCTCAGGCGTTAGCAATGGACAGAAAGTCAACACTGGCCTTGCCCAGGATGGACAAGGAGGCCCGATCTCCAATCGCGGCACAGCCACGATCCAGATCGCGCCAAGCCCTGTGTTCGACTGTTCTGAGCTGCTGGGTAAGGTCTTCGAAGACCGCAACCGTAACGGCTATCAGGATGAAGGAGAGCCCGGCGTGCCTGGCGTGCGTTTGGCAACCGTCAACGGACTGCTGGTCACTACCGATGCCTTTGGCCGTTATCACATTGCATGTGCAGCGGTTCCCAATTCCCGCATTGGCTCCAACTTCGTTCTCAAAGTGGACACCAGAACCCTGCCGCTTGGCTGGAAGACCGTCCACGAAAACCCACAATCAATCCGCCTGACCCGAGGCAAGTTTGGTGAGCTCAACTTCGGCGTAGCACCGCCGCTTTCGGAGCCCCGCACCAGACGAGAAGAGGAGGGGGAGTAATAGCCATGAAAAAGCAAACCAACACTCAAAACGCTCTGAACGCACGCAAATTTGGCATGTTAGTAAAAAGTTCCGCCTTCGCCATTGCAATGGCGACTACGTCGCAAGCAATTGCTCAAGATGCCAGTGCCACACGCAGCGCCGCTGACGGTATTGCCTATAGCGATACTCGCGGTGAAGAGTGGGCACCGAACGATGAGTTTGAAGTACGCTTCCGTGCGGACACATTGGTTGTGGAACCGGTGCTCAATATCGGTCTGATTGGGTCGCCGCGCACCGTCGTGCGCGGTGAAAAGGCAGAATTCCAAACCTACAACAACTATCCTGGATTCATCGAGAAGATGGAGGTGCGGATCATCCGTGCTGGCGATAGTCCAGACGCAGAGCCATTGGCTGTGCTCAAGGTGAATACTGATGGATACGCATCCTGGCTTCCCGGTGAAGATGCGCCGGACGCTCTTGGGTATATATTCAGAGTTTACGGCAAAGACGGCAATTTCGATGAGACTGAGGCTGAAGAGCTGACCCTAGTTGGGGAAGAAGTTCAGCCGCTTGTCGAAACCGAAGAATTGGAGCGCAAATACGCTAATTTCGGCCAGATCGATGAAGCTGCTCGTCGCAATATTCGCCTGGAAGGCCTGATGGCGACTGTGACTGGTCGGGCTGGAGTAGATGACCGTGTTCGGGTTTCGGGCCAGAATGTCCCTGTTGGACCTGACGGGCGCTGGGCCGCACAATACGTCGTGCCGCGAGCAGAAGCTGGTATGACAGTCGAAGTTTCGCGCAATGGTAAGACCGTCAAAGAAGTCAGTCAAAGCTTTGCCATTCCCAAAGATGACTGGTTCATTGTTGGCCAAGGTGACATTACCCTGGGTAGTAATTTCGGCAGCGGTCCCTCCCGCGCTGTGAGCGGTGATCCTGCAGATAGCAATAATTATGCTCTGGGTCGCGCGGCATTCTATGCGAAAGGTGTCGTCGGCAATGATGTGCGCATTACGGCATCGCTCGACACTGGTGAAGAGCTGCTGAAGGATGTCTTCTCCAATCTTGATCGCAAGGATCCGCGCCAATTGCTACGCCGGCTCGATAGCGATCAATTCTATCCGACATTTGGCGATGATTCGACTTTGGTTGAAGATGCACCAACGCAGGGCAGTTTTTACCTTAGGGCTGAGAAGGACGATCATCAATTTGTGATCGGTAACTTCATAGCTGATATTCGCGGTGCAGAGCTTGCCCAATTGGATCGAGGCCTGTTTGGAGCCTTGATTGATCTAAATAGCCAAACGACGACAAGTTTTGGTGAACGGAAGTTTGAACTGACAGCATTTGCTTCTGACCCGGGCACAGTTCCGGGCCGCGACGAGTTCCGAGGAACGGGCGGTTCGCTCTACTTCCTTCAACGTCAAGACCTGACCGTTGGATCAGAGCGAGTGCGTGTTGAAATTCGTGACCGGGATACCGGGATCGTTCTGGAATCGCGTGATCTGCATCCACAACAGGATTACGATTTCGATGCGTTCCAAGGGCGGGTTGTTCTATTGCGACCTTTGGCGTCGATTGCTTCGACCACCAACGTAGTGCGTGCTGGCGCGTCTGATGGACATGTTCCGGTGCTTGTGGTTCGTTATGAATACACGCCAACAGTCCTCGACCTCGATGGGTATACGATCGGTGGACGTGGCACAGCGTGGTTGGGCGACAAGCTCCGTTTCGGAGCCACTGCACAGCGTGACACTCTCGAAGGCGCAGACCAGACGCTTCTCGGCGCTGACGTCATGTTCCGTCAGACAGCAGGAACCTATTTGAAGGCGGAGTTCGCACAAACCAAGGGCGTTGGCTTTGGCCAGTCCAATTCGGTTGATGGCGGTCTCAACTTTACTGACATCAACGCGCCTGGCGTGAATGGACAAACGGCGCGAGCCTATCGCTTTGAAGCTGCGGCAAATCTCGGCGAGCTGGCTGGAAAATCCCAGGATTTGGGAACTTTAGCTGCTTACTTTGAGCATTTTGATGCAGGTTTTGGGTCGACATCTCGCTTGTCAGAAGGCGATACCGAGCGTTGGGGACTTCAGGCTGATCTGCCGATTGGCCAGAAAACCCGCGTGGCTGCCGCCTATAGCCAGCTTTCTACGAATTTGGGCGACAACAGCACCGGAACCTTCGATCTGAAACAGACCTTTAGTGGAGGATTTTCTGGCAGTCTTGGATTGCGCTATGAAGATCGCAACCCTGGTGTTTCGTTCAATTCCACACAAGATGGCGAGCGTCTAGATGCTGCAGCACAAATCGGCTATAAGTCGCCACTCGGCAATAGCGAGTTGTATGTCTTTGGTCAGGCCACATTGGATCGGGATGCTTCACGTCAACGCAACAATCGGTTCGGCTTGGGCGGAAATGCTCAAATCTCGGAGCGTTTGAGCCTCGATACCGAAGTTTCCGGAGGCAATGGCGGCCTTGGTGTTGATGCACAGCTTAACCACCGGTTGGCTGATGGCTCGGAAGCCTATGTTGGTTATGCGCTTTATGCAGATCGAACCGATGCAGCCCTCGAACCGCAAAATCTTTTCACGCGCTCAAACCGCGGCACATTGACAGTTGGCTCGCGCCAGCGATTTAGCGATGCTCTCTCCGTCTATGGCGAAAACCGTGTAGGCATCGGGGGGCGAGCACCCAGCGTCACCCGTTCATTCGGCCTCAATTGGGATCCGACAGAGCGCCTTGCGATTAGTGGTTCGTTCGAGAATGGACGGATTGATGATGTAACCACAGGCCTTTTTGATCGCACAGCTGCAAGTCTTTCGGTTGGCTACACTGCACCTGGATTGCAATTGGGAACAGGTCTTGAGGCCCGCTTTGAAGACGGGATCGGCATCGATCAAACCGTCTGGCTTGTGCGCAATAGTGCTAATATTTCGGTCAATCCTGACTGGCGCTTCATCGGCCGGTTGAACTTTGCAATTGCTGATCAGGATGGACCAAGTGTCCGCGCCGCTGATTTTGTCGAAGGCGTTGCAGGCTTTGCCTATCGCCCGGTAGACAATGAGCGACTGAATGCCTTGTTCCGTTACACCTACTTCGAAGACCTTGGCCCTGTTGGCCAGATTTCGGGTGGAGGGACAACGCAGAACCCCAAGCAGGTCAGCCAGATCTTGAGCATTGACTTAAACTATGACCTGACTGACAGGCTTACGGTCGGTGGCAAATACGGCTATCGCGAAGGGCGCGTTTCTCTTGGCCGCGATAGCGACCAGTTCGTCAGCTCTGACGCGCATTTGGGAGTGATCCGCGCAGACTATGAAGTGCTTCGCAACTGGGATGTGCTGGTCGAAGGTCGAGTGCTTTCCGTACCACTTGCCGACGACACCCGCTGGGGGGCATTGGCCGCGGTCTATCGTCACATTAACGAGAATGTTAAGGTAGGCGTTGGCTATTCCTTCGCAGATTTCTCAGATGACCTCACCGACCAGAGTTTTGACAGCAATGGCTTCTTCATCAACCTGTTGGGCAAGTTCTAGTGAGGATCAGGTTCGGCGCTAGACTTGGGGGTGAATTGTTACT
>CAZJAG010000076.1:0-5580 GCA_964543735.1 uncultured Porphyrobacter sp.
GCGCCAATTGCGCACGCTCAACCGGCAAAGCCTCGCTTTTGATGAGCCGCAAGAGAGCCTCTTCTTTCATAACCGGATCGCTAACTGCTTCTCCGAGCGCATAGAGGCTTTCGCCGCCTGCAACCCGTTCTTGCGAGGAAAAATCGTCGGACGAAACCAGATAGCGATAAAGGTCAGCAGCGCGCTCGGTTTCGCCCTTTTTGGCGCTCGAGCGTGCAGAAAGTAGCAAGCATGATGCGCGCTCACCAATCGCGTCATTGTCGGATTTGCAGGTCGCAATCGTGCTGCGCATGACCGGGTTTTGGAGATTGAACGGTTCCATGCCCGATCCCGGTCCAAGCCCGCGCACTCCCGTGGATGAACGGATGTTGAGATCAAATTCGCCAAAGACAGGCTTGCGTGGAATGCGCGATCCCGTCTGCAGCGATCTTTCGTCATCCTCATGTGAACCGCTGACGATGATCGGTTCTTTCTCCGCTGCTTCTTCCGCAGATGGTTGGGGCTCAACCGATGCTGTTTGCATGATAAGGGGCAGAGCGATAGCTAGGTTGATTGGCGACATTGTCGATGTTCCTTGGTCTTTGCTGCAATATTGATTTTTGTGCGCGGAGGGTCAAACAGGGGATTCACATCGCATTCATTCGTCGCTCCTAATGCACGGTTCATCGTGAGGTGAATGGAGGATTTGAGCATGTCAGAAGAACGAAGTCCCGGTATCAAGCTGCTATTTGCAGGCTTGATTGCTGGCATACTTATGGTGCCACTGATGCTGGTTTATGGGCTGGTGTGGGACAGGCAGAACCAGGCGCAGACCGCGCAGACTTCGATTGTTGAAGGGTGGGGCGGCAAGCAAACGATTGCTGGGCCGATTATCACCGTGCCGTTCACGACGACCGAGCGGCAGACGCTGAACGAGAATGGCAAGGACGTGACGCGCACGGTAGAGCTCGACAAGACGCTTTATATCTCGGCTGAACGCAATGCTGTGACCACCAGCATGGAGCCCGAAGTTCGGCGCAAATCGATTTATCAAACGGTGCTTTTCGATGCGGACGTAACGGGCACAGCGTCTTTCACATTGCCAAGCGATCTGGAGCGGTTCGGGGTCGATCCGGCATCGCTCCAATGGGACAAAGCAAAACTGCGCTTGGGCGTATCTGATGCGCGCGGGCTGACCGATGGCGGCGAGCTGACCGTTAGCGGAGAGGACGTAGCACTGCGGCCAGGTGCTGGGCCAGCAGCCACTCGCGGCCAAGGCTTCTTCGCTTTTATCGACTGGAATGGCGAGGGCGAACTGCCGGTCACTTACTCCTATGGCCTAAGGGGCAGTCAATCGCTCAGTCTCGTGCCGCGCGGTGGCCGGACAAGTTGGAAAGTCAATTCGCCATGGAGCAGCCCCAATTATCATGGTGATTTCCTGCCCGATAAGAAGACGCTGGGCGAAGCCGGATTTGCAGCGAGCTGGGTCGTCGACAAGCTGGCCCTTGGCCAACCGCCGGTGTCGGTGAGCGATTACGGCGTGCCCCTTGACGAGACGGGATATGTTGAGGCGGTCTCTTCCGTGCAGGAGCGCGGTGAGGAAATCTCCGGTAACAGCAAAGCAATTAGCGTCGATCTGATCGAAACGGTCAACCTCTATTCCAAGGCTGACAGGGCTGTGAAATATGGCTTCTTGTTCATCGGCTTCACGTTTCTTGCCTACCTCTTGTTCGACATTGTCGGAGGAGCGCGGGTGGCAGCGGCGGAATATCTGCTGACCGGCGCTGGACTGGTGCTTTTCTTCGTATTGCTGCTAGCTTTTGCCGAAGTGATCGGGTTCACATTTGCCTATATCGCGGCAAGTGCAGCGACGATTGGATTGCTCTCAGCATATAGCGCAGCGGTATTGGGCAGTTGGAAGCGTGCGCGCTTTATGGGCGCGCTTTTGGTGGGGCTTTACGCCTTGCTCTTTGTCCTCTTGAACCTTGAAGGATACGCGCTGCTTATCGGATCGGTGCTGCTCTTCGTGGCGCTGGCAGGCGTGATGTACGCTACCCGTAACATCGATTGGTCATCGGTAGGGCGCAGGCCCGATGAAGAGGCGGAAATGGTCACCGCCTAAGCGAGCCATCCTTTCAAAAAAGACAAAGGGCGCGGCCATCGCTGGTCGCGCCCTTTTTGCAAGGTGGAGGCTTGGCCTAACGGATTTGCGTAATCGCGTCACACTGCCGGTCATCACCGCGAAAACCAAGCTGGAGCGCCTGCATCCGCTGTTCGCTGGTTCCGTGGGTGAAACTTTCCGGATTAACTCGCTGGCCAGAGTTCTTCATCAGCGTATCATCGCCAATCGAAGCGGCGGCCCGCAAACCTTCCTCAGCATCGCCCGGATCAATCAGGTTCGAGTTCTTCGCTGCCCATACGCCTGCATAACAATCGGCCTGCAATTCCATCAGGACTTGCAGCTGGTTGGACTGGCGCGGGTTTTGCGCCTGAGCGCTGCGGATCGCGCTGGCAATCCCAGTGATGTTCTGAATGTGGTGGCCATATTCATGCGCAATCACATAGAGCCGCGCAAAGTCGCCTCTGTCCCCGCTCATTTGGGCCAGCTGATCATAAAAGCGCGTGTCGATGTAAATGCCATTGTCAGCGGGGCAATAGAACGGGCCCATGGCGCTGGAGGCTGCGCCGCAGCCGGTGCGTACCCTGCCGCCTGACAGGAAGGTGAGTGAGGGCTGCTTGAAACCCTGCACGCCTTGCTCCTGAAAGACGCGCGCCCATGTAGTGTTGAGCGAATCAAGCGCATTGCAGGTTTCGGTCGCATAGGTATTTTGCGTGCAAAGCTCTTGCTCGCCCATCCCGTCATTCGCGGCTGTTTGCTGGCCGCTATCGAGCCCTTCCAGCGTTGAAAGCGTTGCCGACGGGTCAACTCCGAAAACAACAGCTCCGATCAGTGCAATAATGATCGCACCGCAGCCAACGCCGCCCGCACGGCGTCCACCGCCGCCGCCACGCACATCGATATTGGACGTATTAAATGGATTAAGGCGCATTGGATTCCCCTCTTCTTACCCAGCGCGAATTACATGAATTGACCAGCTTTACGCTGGACAGCGGCATTTGCGAAGGCGAAAGCTGAGATAAGTTGGAATTTTCATGGGAGAATCAGGGCCATGTCACTTGCAGGAAAGCGCGCACTTGTCACCGGATCAACGTCTGGAATTGGGCTCGCTATGGCGCGCTCGCTCAAGGCGGAAGGGGCTGAAATCATCCTCAATGGCTTTGGTGAGGAGGCTGAGATTGCCGCTTTATGCGACGAGTTGGGCGCGCAGCATTCTAGCGCGAATTTGCTCGACGTCGCAGAGATTGAGGCGATGATGGCTGATATCGGAGCGGTCGATATCCTGATCAACAATGCCGGCATGCAATATGTGTCCCCTGTGGACGAGTTCCCGACCGACAAATGGGAAGCGATTATCGGCCTCAATCTGACCGCTGCCTTTCACACCACTCGCCTCGCCGTGCCAGCCATGCGCGAGAAGGGGTGGGGCAGGCTAATCAATACGGCAAGCGCGCATTCGCTTACCGCATCCCCTTTCAAGAGCGCCTATAACGCGTCGAAGCACGGTATTGTCGGCTTTACCAAAACGGTCGCCCTGGAACTGTCGCAAACGGGCGTAACGGCTAATTGCATCTCGCCCGGCTATGTCTGGACGGAACTGATCAAGGGGCAGATACCCGACACGATGAAGGCACGCGGCCTAAGCCGTGAGGAAGTCATCAATGATGTCCTGCTCGCCAAGCAACCGACCAAGAAATTCGTCCAGCCCGAAGAGGTAGGAGCACTCGCTGCGTTCCTGTGCAAGGAGGAAGCGGGCAATGTGACGGGGGCCAACTGGAGCATTGACGGGGGTTGGACAGCCGAGTGATGAAACGCGCGCGCTCGATAGGGCTTGCCATTGTCGGCGCGCTGGCTTTGTCGGCTTGTGCAAGCACTCCTGCGCCGGCGCCGCTTCCGCCTGATCCGCGCATTGATGCCATTTCGGCTGTGCTAATGCGCGATATCGCAGTTTTGGCGAGCGATGATTTCGCGGGCCGCAGACCGGGCACAGATGGCGAGGAAAAGACGCTCTCCTATCTCCAGAACGGTTTTGAGGAAGCCGGCTTTGTCGCGGGCAGTGACGATTATGGCTGGCGTTTGCCCGTCAGACTGCCCAGCAGTCATGCGCATTGGTCGCAAGCGCATAATGCAGGCGGTATCTCATACAATCTGCTCGGCAAATTGCCGGGTGCGCGGCCTGAAACAGGCGCGATTTTGTTGCTCGGCCATTGGGACGGATATGGAACTTGTGGCAAACCTGAGGATGCAGACCGGATTTGCAATGGCGCGGTCGACAATGCGAGCGGCTTAGCTGCGATGTTAGAGCTGGCGCGCAGGCTTTCGGCAAGCGGGCCGCATGATCGCGACATCTATGTGCTCGCCACGACGGCGGAGGAGCAGGGGCTAGTGGGGGCACGTAGCTTTGCTGCCAATCCCCCTTTCCCGCTTCAGCGCATTGTTGCCGCCTTCAACTTTGACAGTGTCGCAATTGCCCCGCGTGGCAGCGCGGTCGGATTGATTGGAGAGGGGCGCACCGCGCTCGACAATGTGATCCGAGAGGCGATTGCTGATGCGGGTCTGGAGCTGGGCAGACCGGGGCTACCGCGCCGCTTCTTAAAGCGGCAAGATGGCTGGGCCTTGCTTGAGGCGGGGGTGCCAGCGGTTCTGCTCTCGAGCGCATTTGGCAATGAGACAGCGATGAAATCCTATCTTCGCACACGCTATCACAGGTCGAATGACGAGATCGGCGGCATGGAGCTTGGCGGGGCCGTGCAAGACCTCTTGCTGCACGAAATTCTCGTCAATCGGATTGCCAATGCGCGAACCTATCCCGCAAATGCGAAATAAACGGGAACACCTTCGCGCTGACCCCTAGCGATTGTCACAAAGCACAGTTACATGGGCTGTCACGATTCTCCCGAAGCATCTGTTTGCGGAGGGCCACTCAAACGAAAGTGACGCTTATGGATATTCCTCTTGGCCTGACTTATGATGACGTCTTGCTGCGTCCGGCTGAGAGCGAAGTGCTCCCTTCAATGGCCAATACGCAAACGCGGCTGACCAAGGGGATCGCGCTCAACATTCCGGTTCTCTCTGCTGCGATGGATACGGTTACAGAAGCCGATATGGCGATTGTCATGGCGCAATTGGGCGGGATGGGTGTGCTCCACCGCAATCTGACAATTGAGGAACAATGCGCAGCGGTGCGGGCGGTGAAACGATTTGAAAGCGGCATGGTCGTCAATCCGATCACCATCACGCCTGAGGCCACTCTGGGCGAAGCGCAGGAATTGATGACAGCCAACCGCATTAGCGGCATCCCTGTGACCGATGCCTCTGGCAAGCTTGCAGGCATTCTCACCAATCGCGATGTGCGTTTTGCAGAAAATCCGAAACAGCCCGTGCGCGAGCTGATGACGACAGACAATCTGGCAACGGTTGCGCTGGGCACTTCGCAGGACGAGGCGCGCAAGCTGCTGCATCAGCGACGCATTGAAAAGCTG
>CAZJAG010000076.1:5680-11383 GCA_964543735.1 uncultured Porphyrobacter sp.
GTTGGCGTGCCTCAGCTCACAGCTGTGATGGAAAGCAGCGAGGAAGCGGCAAAGTCGGGCGTTCCGATCATCGCAGACGGCGGGCTGCGCACAAGCGGCGATGCAGCCAAGGCGTTGGCGGCGGGCGCGTCGAGCATCATGGTCGGATCAATGCTGGCCGGAACAGCAGAATCGCCGGGCGAGACATTCCTCTATCAAGGCCGCAGCTACAAAAGCTACCGCGGCATGGGCAGTGTCGGCGCGATGGCTCGCGGCAGTGCAGACCGTTATTTCCAACAGGATGTCTCCGCGATGAAACTGGTGCCTGAAGGTATCGAGGGGCAAGTCCCGTTTAAGGGGCCAGCTGCAGATATCGTGCACCAGCTCGTCGGCGGGGTAAAAGCGGCGATGGGCTACACCGGCTCTGCCAGTTTGGAAGACTTGCGCGAACGCGCTCAGTTCGTGCGGATCACCAATGCAGGGCTTTCCGAAAGCCATGTCCATGATGTCGCGATCACGCGCGAAGCGCCCAACTATCCCACGCGCTAGGCCTGATTAGATGCGCCCTGCCGCCCGCGTCCAAGCCGCAATTGAGCTGCTTGACCAGATCATCGATGCCGCTCGCCAAGAGGGCGCGCCCGCCGATAGGCTGATCGCTGCCTATTTCAAACAGCGCCGCTATGCCGGATCGAAAGACCGCCGCGCAGTTCGCGAAATGGTCTATGCCGCCATTCGTGCGTGTGGGCCTGTCCCTGCATCTGGCCGCGCGGCTTTGCTGCGCTTGGCTGAGAACGATGCCAGCTTGCTCGATCTGTTTGACGGGTCAGAGCACGGCCCGGCGCCTGTGCAAGAAAACGAAGAGCCAGCACTTGGCGGCGTGGCGCCGCAATGGCTGGAAGAGCAGCTTACCGCGTCGGGGGTTCCGGCTGACAAATTTCCTGAGCTTATGGCGCGCGCGCCGCTCGATATTCGGGTGAATGCGCTCAAGGCTGACCGTTCGACTATAGAGCTTCCGGTTGCGGGTGAACCGCTCGAAGCCGCTTACGCTTTGAGGCTTCCCGCTGGATCGCAGGTAGAGCAATGGGACGCTTATCGCGAAGGCCACGTTGAGATACAGGATCACGGCAGCCAGCTGGTGTGCGAGGCGATCGAAGCACAGGCGGGCCAATTGGTGATTGACCTATGCGCAGGGGCAGGGGGCAAGACGCTCAATCTGGCAGCCAAGCTGGGCAATGCCGCTGAAATCATCGCTGCCGACACGGACAAGCGCCGCATGGGCAATCTCGCGCCGCGAGCAAGGCGTGCCGGGGCCGAGATCGCGCATACAGTGCTGCTCGATCCGGGCAAGGAGCTGGATGCGCTTGAGCAATGGCGCGGCAAGGCAGATGTTGTTCTGGTCGATGCGCCATGTTCAGGCACAGGCACATTGCGCCGCAAGCCCGAGGCGAAGTGGCGGCTGACACCTGAAAGCCTTGCACGATACACACAGTTGCAGGATCGCATTCTCGATATTGCGGCAGAACTTGTCTCGCCAAGAGGCCAGATCACTTTTGTCACCTGCTCACTGCTTGATGTTGAAGGGTCAGACCGGATAGCCTCGTTTCTTACTCGCCATGAGGGTTGGCAAGCGCGCGCACCGCAGCTGGCTCTTGGAGATGCCCACGGGCAAGGAACCCGCCTTACCTCGTATCAGCACGGCACGGACGGATTTTTCGTCGCCAATCTTATGCCGGCGTGATAGGCTTCGCACATGGCTAAGCCTTCATCAATTACGTCGGCAGCCTTGAAGGAATTGATCATGCGTTTCGCACCCGCTGCTGCTGCTCTCTCGCTTGCTCTTGCTGTCACGTCGAGTGTCGGCTTTGCAGACAATCACAAGCCCAGCCCGCGCGCTGCGGCTCTTGTGGCGGAAGGGCGCGCTGCGTTGGAAGCCAATGATACGCAAGGCGCGATTGACGCGTTCGAGGCTGCGCTCACGGTTGATCCGGGCTTCACCGATGTTTTTTTGGAGCTCGCCAATGCTGCGCGCCGCGAAGGGCTGCAGGGTAAGGCGATACGCTACTACCGGGAGGCTTTGGCGCGTGATCCCGGCAATTTCGCTGCGATTTCGGGTGAGGGGGAGGCTCTGGTCGAGAAAGGCGCTTTGGAAAAGGCCAAGCGTAATCTTGCGCTGCTCAAAAGCAAATGCGGCAATGAATGCGATGAAACGCTTGCGCTTCAAGCGACGATCCGGCGCGGTTCGCCTGCGATGATGGCCGCTGAAACCAGCTCGAAGCCATCTGAAGTCGGGCAGAACTAACGCACTATATTTGCGTTAGAAATTCTCTCAAGACCGCCTCATAAACGGGCTTTTTGAAGGGAATAATCAGCTCTGGCAAAGTGTCAGGCTCGACCCATTTCCACTTGCAGAATTCCGCCGGATCATGCGCTTCTAGATTCACGTCAGCATCGCTGCCTTCGAACCGCATCAGGAACCAGATTTGCTCCTGCCCTCGATATTTGCCTTTCCATAACTTGCCGAGCAATTCGGGCGGCAAATCATAGCGGATGGGTTCGGCAGTGCGCGCGATCAGAGTGACATGTCTCGCTTCAATTCCGGTTTCCTCGGCCAATTCGCGAAATGCTGCGGGTTCAAGCTCTTCGCCCTTGTCGACCCCGCCTTGAGGCATTTGCCACCAATCACCTTCGCGTGTGTCGATGCGCTTGCCGACAAACACATGGCCATCCGAATTGACAAGCATTACCCCGACACAGGGGCGGTAATCAGTGGGTTCTTTGGTATTACTCACCCGCTCGTCTCCAGCATCAGTTTCATTGCTGCAAAGATGCGCTCCATTTCGCCTTGGGCGCTGGGGACAGCCAGGCGCAGATTGCTAAAGGAATGGGTCAGCCCCTTTACCTCGATATGCATATGGTCAGCACCGGCTTTGGCCAAGGCCGCTGCATATTCACGGCCTGAATCACGGATCGGATCGAGGCTGGCGGTGACAAGGATGGTCGCTGGCGCGCCTGCATGATCGCTCAAAATCGGGAAAGCGCGCGGATCGTTGCGGTCGGCCTGATAGGCGGCATCAAAGAATTCGATAGCAGCTTTGGTGAGGACAAACCCTTCGGCAAATTCCTCAAGGCTTTCAGAACCCATGGCATCGCTTGCAAGCGGGAACAGCGGAACTTGCAGAGCGACCGGCACATCGGCGGGCGTATCGCCTAGCAATTGAGAGACCACAATGCTGGCGTTCCCGCCCGCGCTATCGCCGATGAAAACCAGCGAATTGGCAGTTCGGCCCAACTCTTGAGGGGATGAGGCTATCCAGCGCGCTGCCGCCTCGCAATCGTCAATCGCAGCGGGGAAGGGATGCTCTGGCGCGAGGCGATAATCCACCGCAATCACAGGCAGATCCATTTGCGCGGCGATTTGGGTGCACAGATTGTGGTGCGTTTCGAGATCTCCGATCACAAAGCCGCCGCCATGGAAGAAGCAGATCACGGGGCCAGCCACGCGCTCCTCGCGAGCATCGTAAAGCCGCAAAGGAATGTCCCCATCCGGCCCGGGACATTTGAGATCACAGATGACAGCCAACTCCCGCGCCGGAGCGTCAGCCATACCGTGCAAAGCGACATAGCTTTGGCGCGCTTCCTCCAAAGTCATATCAGCCAGCGCTGGTCCTTCCATCGCTTCGAGGCCTTTGAGGAATGCCTGCATATCCGGCCGCACATAATGCTTCGCTTTATTCACGTTTTCTGCCCCCTTCAGGCTATCCATTTCCATAGGTTAGGCGTTGCTTTCGTGCTTTTCCACTCGACATTTGTGCAAAGGCTAGAAAAACTTCATTGCGAGTAAGGGAACGCGGACATAGATGCATCCTCAAAGCTGCGGGCCGAGCATTTGGCGAGGCATCGCGTAGAAGGAATGACAATGGCGACAAAGGCCAAACCATCATCTCAAGCACCTGATTTTACAGGGAAAAGCGGAAGCGCACCCGATGCAGTGGTCGTCCGCTTTGCAGGCGATAGCGGCGACGGGATGCAATTGACCGGCGGGCAGTTCACGCTTTCCACCGCGCTTGCAGGTAATGATCTAGCGACATTTCCCGATTTTCCTGCCGAAATTCGTGCACCGCAAGGCACTTTGTTCGGTGTCTCCGCTTTCCAGATCAATTTCGGCAGCCGCTCTATCAACACGGCAGGCGATGCGCCCGATGTGCTGGTGGCGATGAACCCTGCCGCGCTCAAAGTGAACTTGGATGCGCTCAAACCGGGCGGCCTCATAATCATCGACACAGGCGAGTTCACCAAGCGCAATCTCGACAAGGCGAAATATGACGTCTCGCCATTGGAGGATGACAGCCTCGCGCAATATGACGTGTTGGCGTTCGACATCAGCGCTTTAACGATTGAGGCGGTCAAGCCCTTTGGTCTGGGCAACAAAGACGCGCTGCGTTCGAAGAACATGTGGACGCTGGGCCTTGCGCTTTGGATGTTTGACCGTGAGCGCGCGCCGATTGAAGATTGGCTGAAAGCTAAGTTTAAGTCCAAGCCCGAGATTGCGGATGCGAATATTGCTGCGCTCAATGCCGGCCACGCCTATGGTGAGACAGCAGAGATTGCGGGGCCACGAGCCGGCGCAGTGCAGCCGCTTTCCCTGCCGCCAGTGCCCTCAGACCCGGGGCTTTATCGAACGATTACCGGCGCAGAAGCAGTGTCGCTGGGGCTTGTCGCAGGCGCGCAATTGGCCGAGCTACCCATGTTCTTCGGTGGCTATCCGATCACGCCCGCCTCGGCCATTTTGCACCATCTTGTGCGGCTGAAAGAATATGATGTGACGACCTTTCAGGCCGAAGACGAGATAGCCGCGATTTGCGCTGCCATAGGCGCATCCTATGCTGGCTCGCTGGGCGTAACGTCCAGCTCCGGCCCGGGAATTGCTCTTAAGGGTGAGGCGATGGGCTTGGCAATCATGACCGAGCTCCCGCTGGTCATCGTCAATTCGCAGCGCGGCGGCCCCTCGACAGGCCTTCCGACCAAAACCGAGCAGTCCGACCTTTATCAGGCCGTCTACGGCCGCAATGGCGATGCACCGATGCCCGTGATCGCGGCATGTTCGCCCGGCGATGCGTTTGAAGTGGCGATTGAAGCCTGCCGGATTGCGACGCAATATATGACGCCAGTAATGCTGCTCACGGATGGCTATATCGCCAATGCCGCCGAGCCATGGGCGGTGCCAGACCCGTCTGATTTTACTCCGTTTCCTGCGCAATTCTTAGATGAGAAAAACGGGCCAGACGATACTCTGCTTCCCTATAAGCGCGATGGAAAAGGCGCGCGGCCCTGGATCAAGCCGGGCACGCCTGAATTGATGCACCGTATCGGC
The DNA here is from genome assembly GCA_964543735.1 of uncultured Porphyrobacter sp. Taxonomy (GTDB): domain Bacteria; phylum Pseudomonadota; class Alphaproteobacteria; order Sphingomonadales; family Sphingomonadaceae; genus Erythrobacter. Next base: position 11,031 of record CAZJAG010000076.1, read on the forward strand.
GGAATTGAGAAGGCGGTCGATACAGGCCACATCGACTATTCGCCGGAAAACCACCAAGCGATGACCGATGCGCGCGTCGGCAAAGTCGCGGGCGTGACTGTGCCGGATCAGGAAATCGCGGCGGGTGAAGCTGGCGGAAAGCTCGCGGTCGTAGGCTGGGGCAGCACTTATGGCCCGATCCATCAAGCGGTGAACCGCGCGCGCGCCAAGGGACATGACGTTAGCCATATCCATGTGCGCCATATCTGGCCGATGCCTGCCAATCTGGGCGAGCTGCTCAAGTCCTATGACACAGTGCTGGTGCCCGAAATGAACACCGGACAGTTCAAGACCATGCTGCGCGACCAGTTCTT
>CAZJAG010000077.1:0-11193 GCA_964543735.1 uncultured Porphyrobacter sp.
GCGCGAAAATGTCCAAGTCCAAAGGCAATGTCGTCGATCCGCTGGGCCTGATTGACGAATATGGCGCTGATGCCTTGCGCTTCTTCATGGCCGCGATGGAAAGCCAGGGCCGCGACATCAAGATGGATGATGAGCGGGTCAAAGGATATCGCAATTTCGCGACCAAGCTGTGGAATGCAACGCGCTATTGCCAGACAAATGGCATTGGCGCGTCCTCCACTTTGAAAGCGCCCGCAGCCAAGCTTGCGGTCAACCAATGGATCATCGGCGAGGTTCAGCAAACCTGCGAAGCGCTCGACAAAGCGATGGCCGATCTGCGCTTTGATGCAGCAGCGAACACGATCTATCAATTTGCGTGGAGCAAGTTTTGCGATTGGTATCTGGAGCTAATCAAGCCGCTTTTGATCGAGGATGCAGATCAAGCCCCCGCGCCAAAAGCAGCCGTTGCCGAAACCCGCGAAGTGGCCGGATGGGCGCTCGACCAGATCCTCGTCATGCTCCACCCCTTCATGCCCTTTGTGACCGAGGAGCTGTGGCACGCGCAGGGCGAGCTCGGCGGGATTGATCGGAGCAAATATCCGCTCATCACTGCCAAATGGCCTGATCCTCGCGGGTCAGTGAGCAAAGAAGCAACCGATGCGATTGACTGGACGATTGCGTTTACGTCTGCTGCCCGCACCGCGCGCAACGAGCTGGGCATTGCGCCGGGTCAAGAATTGCGCGCCGTATTGGCGAGCGACCTTTCCCCCACCGCGGCCCAAGTCTTCCATGGCAATGGCGCAGCAGCCATCCAGCGGCTTTCAAAAGTCGGCCCCTTTGCCCAAGGCGGGCCAGAGCCCAAACCTGCGATGGAAATTGCCGTTGGATCAGACGTGGTGCTGGTTGATCTGGAAGGCGTGATTGACGTAGCGGAAGAAAAAGCGCGGCTTGAGAAGCTACTGGCTGCGTCAGAGAAAGAGGCGAAATCCTTGGATGGCAGGCTCTCCAACGCCAATTTTGTTGAGCGCGCCAAACCCGAAGCGGTCGAAAAGGCGAAAGCCGATTTTGCGCATCACGCAGGAGAGATCGAGCGGTTGAAAGCGGCGCTGACGAGGCTCGGCTAAAATGGCCGATCTCGTCCTTGCAACAGACGGTTCCAATGCGTTTGGGGGCGAACCCGAGATTTTCGCGTCATTGCAAGGCGAAGGGCCATCAGCTGGCATGCCGGTTGCGTTTATCCGGTTGTCGCGCTGCAATCTCGCGTGCACATGGTGCGACACAGCCTATACGTGGCGGTGGGATGAGACAAAGCCGCATCGCGGTGGCGAGGTGTTCAACCGCACGGCCAATCAGGTAAAACTCACTCCTGAAGAGGCCGCCAAGCGCATCCTTGAACTTGGCCAGAAACGCCTTGTGATCACAGGCGGTGAACCTTTGCTGCAAGGCAGCGCTCTGGCAGATATGCTCGCGCTTCTACCCGACATAGCGGTTGAGATTGAAACCAATGGCACGACCAAAGCGCCCGCCCATGTCGATATTCGTGTCGATCAATATAATGTCAGCCCGAAACTTGCGCATTCAGGCAATTCAGCAGAGTTGGCGCTGATAGACGAGCGGCTCGATTTCTACGCGTCAGACCCGCGCGCATTCTTCAAATTTGTAATATCGCAGCCGCGCGATGTGGACGAGGTTCTAGCCCTGCAAAGCAAGCATCACATCGCGCCAGCACGGGTGTTTCTAATGCCCGAGGGAACCGATAGCGAGACTTTGCGCAAACGCGCGAGGTGGCTTGCCCCGCTATGCCTGACGCATGGTTTTCGCATGTCCGACCGGCTCCACATCCATCTGTATGGGGACGCGCGAGGAACCTAGGCGGCGTGGACGAATTGCGCGCGGTCACGGCGGGACGAGAAAGTCCTATTTCGAGGAGTGAGGACGTAGGACATGCGGCGCATATTCGAGGACGAAAGACGCTGAAATAGGGATTTCTCGGCACGTCCCGAAGGCATTGGGCCAAAATCCGCCCTAACGCCGTTGCAAACGCTTGAAAGTGCCCTGCACTTCCTGTGCGTTGGCGCCTTGTTACGACAAATTTTGGTTCCAACCGTGATCCGCGCGCAATTCGTCCACGCCGCCTAGCCCTGCGAACGCCAGCGCTGAACGACGCGCCGCACAGTATCTTCCTCATCGCCGCTCTTGCTCCATAGATCCACAAAGCTTGGGTCTTCAGACGCTGGCCGCTTGCTCTCTTCGAGATTGTCGAAAGAGACGCGGATCGGAATGGCAACACCCTCGCCGCAAATGATGCATTCGCGATTGCGCAGTGCGGGAATGGAATCGAGGAAGCCGCGTGCGCCTTCGGGCATGGCCGCACGGACAAAGTCCTGGTCGCGGTCATTGTTGAGGCGCATCGAGATGATCGTGCCGCATTGCGACAAGACGCCCTCGGCAAGGTCAGATGGGCGCTGGGTGATGAGGCCCAGACTGATGCCGTATTTGCGTCCCTCTTTCGCGATGCGGGAGAGGATGCGGCCAACCGAAGAACCATCTTCATTGGCAGTGCTGGGAACATAGCGGTGCGCTTCCTCGCACACCAGCAGGATCGGACGGGTTTCCTCGTCGCGGCCCCAGATCGCAAAGTCGAACACCAAGCGGCTAAGAACAGCCACAACGGTTGAGGTAATGTCAGATGGCACGCCCGACACATCGATGATCGAAATCGGCTTGCCTTCACCCGGCATACGGAACACCTTGGAGATGAAATCCGCCATCGTGTCGCCCACCAGCATGCCAGAGAACATAAACTGGTAACGCGGATCGGCCTTGAGCTCATCGAGCTTGTTCTTGATCCGCATGTAAGGCGCGGACGAGGTGGCTTTGTCGAGCTTGCCCATCTCGTCCTGAATATTAGTCGAAAGATCAGAGAGGAGATAGGGAACCGGCGAATCCACCGTGATCTTGCCCATCACTTCAGCCAGCCGGTTCTTCGAACGCGCTTTGAGCAGACATTTGGACAGGATATCAGAATCAACCTGACGATCATTGCCATCACTCGTCAAAAGCACTTCGCAATGTTCTTCAAAGTTCATGAGCCAATAGGGCATTTCGAGGTTCGATACGTCGAGAATATTGCCGGTCTGGCGGAATGCTGCTGAATATTCGCCATGCGGATCGACCATCACAATATGGCCAAGCGGTGCGGCCTGACAGATGCGGTGCAGGATCAACGCGGCGCTGGTCGATTTACCGGTACCTGTCGAGCCAAGCAGGGCGAAGTGCTTGCCCAGCATTGCATCGATATAGAGGCCTGCATCGATATCCTTGGTCGGATAGACCTTGCCGATCGTGATATTGGCGCGGCCATCGCTTGCATATATTTGCTTGAGGTCTGCGGTGGTGCTCGGATAGATCAAAGCGCCCGGCACAGGATAACGGGTCACACCGCGGCGAAACCCGTGAATGCGGCCGGTCAGCTTCTCCTCGCGGCCTTCACCGAGAAAATCAATATCCGCGATGACACCGCCTTTGGAGCGGCGATCCTTGCGCTGGTTGCGCACGCTGGCGAGCAACCAATTGTCACCCACGCGGATCTTGATCTGGCTGCCAACCTGTCCTGCAAGAGCGATCGAAGGGTCAGCATCTTCCATGCACTGGTTCAAGCGCTTCATGTCGAGCGCGACTTGCGACCCGGAGCCCGCGATTTCCAGAACTACACCTATGGGCTGGGCGGCATTGTCTTGCGAATCATGGACCACATTTGGCTGATCCACTTTTGCGGCAGGCCTTGCCGCCGCTGCATTTCTCGCAATAGATGGATCATGCCGTGGCTTTTGCGCCGCAGTTGTGCGGGCAGCACCGGGATCATCGGGGAAATCATGGTTGCTCATGTCATTCATGGAAGAGAGCTGTCCTCTGCTAGATATCTGACTTAAGGACATAGCGCGTATAAGGTTAATAAGCGGTCAAGATTGTTGGCGAGGCGCCTGCAAGCAATCTGCTCAAATCATTGCGAAAAGGCGTCCTGCGATCCAGCCCATTCCAACCGAAAGCAACACAGCGACAATCCCGTAGGTGAGCGACCAATATTGCGAGGCATCCTCCACAAACCGCTCCAACCCAACCTTGCGCACCTGCACATCGGCAACGGCAGAGGCGATCACCTGCCCATTGGTGATGGCAAATGTCTCTGCCGTATATTTGCCGGTTGTCACATTGGACGGGAGCGAGATGCGCGCTTTATAGAGCACTTGCTCGCTGATCTCGACGCCGTCCATATCCTCTTTGTAAAGACCTTGGCGGCGGCGCTGTTCGACAAGGCCTGCGGCAAAATGCCGCTCCTTGTCAGGATCGATCTGGCCCGACGGGCTCAGCTGGATAAAATCGGTGCCCAGCTCATAAATCGCGGCCGTGCGGTCATCCACCACTTGCTCGATCGGGCGTGATGCAGCGACTGCAAAGAAGGACGGGGCTGAGCGGAAGTCAGAGCTTTCCGCATTGATCCAGATACCGGCGAAGCGCTCTTTCTCGCGCATACGGATCGCAGAAGACGGCCCTTTGAGCACGACGACGATATCATAGCTCGCCCCTGCTCGCCTGCCCGCCGGATCGAGGATCGCCCCGAACAACAGCAATTCTGTTCCGGTGAAGCCTTGGCGCACTTGCACCTCGTTTTGCGAAACCTCTGGAACAAGGATCGCATCGCGCTGGCCCGACAGCATGAGGGCTGCGAGCAGAAGGAACGCCCATCTCATAGCGGCGCCACTGTGAAAATTTCGTCCGGTTGGACACCCAATTGGTAGAGCATCCGCAAAGCCACTGCGAGCACGATTGCCGCGAGCACCAGCCGCAAAATCTCCGGCCTTGCCTTCAATGCGATCTGCGTGCCGAATTGTGCGCCCATCACCGACCCCAAGAGCAGCAATCCAGCCAGCACAATGTCCACCGCCTTGGTGGTGAGTGAGTGCATGATGGTGGTCGCCATGGTCACAAACAGGATCTGGAACAGGCTGGTCCCGACAACCACATTGCCGCTCATCCCCAAAATGTAGAGCATGGCGGGCACCAGCAGAAATCCGCCGCCGACCCCCATCAGCATGGTGAGAATACCCACAATCACCCCCAGCAATACGGGCGCCAGCGGCGAGATGTAGAGACCCGAGCGATAGAACCGCCAACGCATCGGCATCGCAGCGATCAACGGATGGTGGCGCCGTTTGCGGGCTGGCTTGCTTTCGCCCGAGCCCGGGCGCAATGCCTCTATCGCCTCGCGCGCCATCAAGGCTCCTATCGTGCCGAGCATCACCACATAAAGGATGTTGATCACCACATCGATTTGCCCGACTGCCTGAAAGAAGCGGAACAGCAATGCGCCCAAAATCGCGCCAATAATACCGCCGCCCACCATCACGCCGCCCATTCGGTAGTCGACCCCCTGACGCTTGCTATGAGCCAAAACGCCTGAAACGCTGGCGCCGGTCACCTGTGTTGCAGCAGAAGCAGCAGCAACGGTTGGCGGGATGCCATAGAAGATCAGCAAAGGCGTGGTGAGGAACCCGCCGCCCACACCGAACAGGCCGGACAACACACCCGTCAGCCCGCCCAGAAGCACGATCCAAAGACCGTTTACCGAAAGATTGGCAATGGGCAGATAGACATCCATACCCTCATGCCTAGCCTAGCGCGGCACGCGATTAAAGATGCAGGCAAGCCAATAGCTTCATTTGCGTATCAATAAGCGGCTTAAAACCGTTCAAAAGCGGGTTGAAAGCGTCACAGCGAGCCCGGAATCAGGCTGTGCATCACCGGCCACCTGTTCGCGCCAGTCAACCGAAAGCCTTGCAGGTACATCGCCCAGCTTCAAATCAACCCGCATGCTTGGCCCAATATCAACGCGGCTTGCCCCCTTTTGTGCACCTGCAAATCCAGCGCCTCCAAGTTCGACTCTTGCCAGATCAAAGTCTGCCACTTCGCGCATCACATGCACTTGCCCGTCTGCAAATGCCGTCGCCCTATCACCTGTGACATAGCCTGCCTGCGCATAAGCTTCGCCCTTCAAGCCAGCCGGAAGATCGAGCGGTTGCAATTCGGTGGTGACGAACCCCGCCATGCGCGCTTCCGTATCATCGCCCGAACGAAGTGCGCGGCCTTCGACATGCGCCCGCAAGGGAAGCGAGGGAATGGGTTTGGCAGAAAAGCCTGCGGCAAATTCCTGCTCATCCGCATCAGACAGCGCTGCATAAGCGCGCGCATAAGCACGCGGACGATGCGCGCTTTCAGGCTGCAATTCGTATCGCAAAACCGCACCTGCCTGACTGGCTCCATAACTGGGAGCGCGGCCAAGGCTGCGCGCGGGCAACATGCCTGAATCCTGCCGCCAGAACGCCCATGCATCGAGCGACCAGCGATCCATCTCCCGTTTGCCCGCCGCAGCTTCAAACGGGGCAAGCGCGGTGAGTGTCGCAGCCGAAGCCAGCAAGGGCTTGGTCTTCTCGCGCGTTTTCAGGGCATCGCTAAGCGCGCGCGGCATCGGGAGATAGGCCATCGCCGCTGACCAGACGAGCTGGTGGCTAGCTGCCAATTGTGCGCGCTCAGCGAAGAGCGATTGGCCTTGTGGTTCAGGCGTGTTTACCTCAGCGCGCGGCCTGTATGATGCGCCCATGAGCGGCGGCGAGGTAGTGTCCGTCCGATCCAAAAAGCCATGGCGCAGCGCCGCAGGCTCATCCCGATCAATCAGCGCTGCCCCGTCTGCAATATCCTCGACAACCGAATAGGAGAGATGATCCATCACGGGCGGCATCAACAAAGGCGTCAGCTCTTCGGCTGAAACAGTCGGCGGCTCCCACATCCCCAGCCTTAGCAATGTCCACCCGCCCAATATCGCGCATAGGCTGACCAGGGGTGCACCCTTGCGCGTTCGTCCACCGTCGTGGGGGACGGCAAGCGCTTCATTGAAATCTTGCATGTTCATCGCGCACCCACTTTCTCGGCAAGCTGCACTGGATGGGTATCATGCGGCGTTTTCTCCCACTGCGGTGCAGCGCCAGCCAATGTGCGGATATAGGCGCTCAACGCTCTGCGGCCCGCCATAATCGCGATAGCGTTCGCCAGCGGGATGCGCATGATCGCCTGCAGCCCTTCAGCAAAGCCATGCTCGCGCATCACAAAGGCCGACCGCATCAGCGCCCGCCAAGCAAAGGCGCAGGCGTTGGCAATCAGCAGAACCTTTGCAAATGGCGTAAGCTCCAGCGCCTCTCCCCAGCCCATATAGTGCGCGCCCAGACCAAGCGCGGTGAGTGCAAAAACGCTATAGCCTGCGAACAAGACCACAGCGGACAGCGGCCCGCGCCTATCGCGCGCACGCATCCAGACCTCGGCAAGATTGAAGCGCGCGCTCTTGCGCGATGGCCAACCGATCCTATCCCAGCCTTGCAAGGCAATCCCGTGGAGCCACCGGGTCTTCTGCTTGACGACAACTTCCAGCCGCGAAGGAAAGAATGCCCGCGTTGCGACCAGATCGCCATTGGCGTGGCGCGCCCGCAAAAACGTCCAGCGCGCGCCATAAGCACCCAGCCCCATGCCCATCTCGTAATCCTCGGTGAGCGAATCCGCTACGAACGGCAGGCGGTCAGCCCGCCGCATCGCCAGCGCATCGAGCATGTCGCGCGCAATCGCACAGCCAACGCCCGCCGACGGAAGCGCCGCTCCCAGCGCGCCGCGCACCACCATCTCCTTGCCATGCGCTTCGGCGAACTCGTCACAATAATGGCTGCCGAGCCAGCGACTTCCCCTCTGCGGCAAGGGCACGACCGGAATCTGGACAAAATCAGCCGTCTCCATCGCTTCGTCCATTAACGCCAGCCCTGCAGGATCGACCATATCCTCCGCATCCTGGAAGACGACCATACGTGCCCTTTGGCTATAGCGCCGCTCGTCATCCTTGAGCGCAAGAAACAGCCGGTTGAGGCAATCCGCCTTGGTCGTTGGCCCTTTGCGGTCATGGATCACCAGCCGCACCCGCGCATCGCCGCGCGCCCCTGCAATCGCCGCCTCGAGCGTTGCGGTGTCATTGCGATAGATGCCCACATAGAGCCGCATGTCGGATTGAGGCCAAGCGCTTAGCGTATGCGCGATCGTATCGGTGATGACCGCAGCCTCTTGCCAAGCCGGAATGAACACAGCAGCACTGCTTTCAAGCGGCGCGCGAGCCCATTTTTCACCATCAATCACCCGCGTTTTTGCCCGATCGGTGAATTTTAGCCACAACCAATACAGGTCGAGAGCAATGTCATCCAAGGCGCCAATAAGAAAGAATACTCCTGCAAATATGAGTAATTCCGTATGAATAGCTGAAACTACTTCAGATATTAACGAAAGAGATCCCATTTTTATTGTCCTCCACCTGTGAACAGTCAAGTACCGTATCGAGAACACTCTTTGCTTGCAACGGAACAAATTTTGCGAAAGAGAGTTGCTCAATCATGGCACAAACTCGTCTCCCGCTTCGTTCTGTATTCGCTCCTGTGCGCGCCCTGTTTGTGGGCGATGCATCGGCGGGTATCTTGCTCATCCTTGTTGCTGCCGGCGCGATGCTCGCAGCCAATTCGGTGTTTGCAGATGCCTATGACCAGCTGATCAATGGTAAGTTCGGATGGTATCCGCATGCCAAGCTGTCTTCGATCCACTACATTGTGAATGATGGTCTTATGGCGCTGTTCTTCTTCGTCGTCGGGCTAGAGATAAAGCGAGAGATCGTCTGCGGACAGTTAGCTGATGCACAATCAAGGCGTTTGCCGCTCGTCGCCGCTATTGCCGGTATGGCGGTGCCTGCGCTCGTCTTTATGGCTGTGTCTGGTGGAGGAGAATACACCAAGGGTTGGGCTATTCCAGCAGCCACAGATATCGCCTTTGCAATGGGTGTTTTGGGTATCCTCGGCAACCGCGTGCCGGCATCCTTGCGTCTCTTTTTGCTAACGGTCGCTATTGTGGACGACATGGGCGCGGTGATGGTTATCGCGATATTCTACACACCGGAAGTTTCGCTGTTTTGGCTAGGAGCATCTGCGGCTGTGTTTGGTTTAATGGCCTATCTCAATCACATTCATGTCAGCCGCTTCCTGCCCTACATTCTGTTAGCGATTGTGCTTTGGTGGTGCTTCCTCAATTCAGGCGTGCATGCGACCATTGCCGGTGTTCTAGCCGCTCTGACAATCCCGATGCATCGCAAGGATGGCAATTCCATGCTCGAACGGCTTGAGCATGGACTTGCGCCGTGGAGCGCCTATCTGGTCGTTCCTGTTTTCGGTTTCGCCAATGCGGGCGTTTCGTTCGAGGGGCTGACCCTGCAAAACCTGCTCGATCCGCTTCCAGTGGCGATTGCTGCTGGCCTCGTCTTTGGTAAGCAATTCGGTATTTTCACCGCAATTTGGATATCCGAAAAGATCGGTTTTGCCCCGCGGCCCGAACATGCCAGCTGGCAAGAGGTGTGGGGTATAACCATGCTTTGCGGGATTGGCTTTACGATGAGCTTGTTCATCGCCCTGCTCGCTTTCCCCGGCAACCAGTTCCTGATTGACGAGGCAAAGATCGGTATTCTGATGGGCTCGGCCATATCGGCGATCATGGGTTATGTGACGCTGCGTTTCTCAACTGTGCATCCTGAAAGCGCGGCGAAGCTGGATAACCAGCCTTAAGCGAGCTTACCAGCTGCCCTCGTTTTCCATGCTCGCCCACGGTTCAACTGGGTCAAGCCGCCCTTCCTGAAGCAGCTCAACCGAAATGCCGTCGGGTGATTTCACGAAAGCCATATGGCCATCGCGCGGCGGGCGGTGGATCGTGTGGCCTGCATCCTTGATCCGTTGACACGTCTCGTAAATATTGTCGACGCGATAGGCGAGGTGGCCGAAATTGCGGCCCCCGTCATAATCCTCAGGAGCGCTGCCATCTTCGGGCGGCCAGTTATACGTAAGCTCGATCTCGGCCACGTCTTCTTGTCCGGGCGCAGCCAGAAAAATCAGCGTAAAGCGTCCCGCCTCAACCTCGAACCGGCGCACTTCTTCCAGACCGATCAGTTTGAAGAATGCGACTGTCGCATCAGGATCAGTGACGCGGATCATCGAGTGGAGAAATTTGACCATATAGAAGCGCTCCTCTGCTCTGGAGCGAATAATCGGTCGTGCACGCGACCGCAAGGGTGACTACCCGTCCGCAGCGACGCGGTTTTTGCGAAGGCAAAAGACCGCATGAGCGAGGATATCGCACCCCGGACGCGGCGCGAAAAGCAGAACGAAAAGGGGCGAGAGCCGCATCGACCCTCGCCCCAATCATGTGGTGTTCCTCGTGCGAAACTGACGTTCGCTTTTTCGCTGATGCGTGAGCTTAGATGCTCGCGCTCAACGTAAATACCACTGCGTCATCGACGAAGTCGTATGAGCCTGCGGGAATGTCTCCCTCAGCGCCGACATAGGCAACGCCAATGCTGACAGGTCCAGCAACTTCCATCTCGACACCGATCGACCAGTCAAAAGCCTTCGAATCGTTCGTGAAGGTGAGGAAACCGTCGGTGTAGCCAAGATGCGCTGTCGCCGAGAGCGGTGTTCCCGGAATGCCAAAGCCTGCATCTGCATAGATGTAGAAATTGTCCTGACTGCCGAGCGAATCCTGCTCGGGCGCGTAAGCAACGCCTACGGTTGCTTCTGCCGGGCCAAATGTGAAGCCGACAGACCCGTAAAGTTCGACATAGTCGAAATCGCCGGGCCCAGCATTGGGATACATATAGGCGATCACACCAACATCGGCAGAAATGCCATCGGTCAGATCACCGCTCCAGCCGCCGTAAAGGTCAAGCTCGGTATGGCCAAAGCCGACAGTGTCTTCGTCAAGCGAAGAGCCCCATGTGCCGACATAAAAGCCCGAGCTGTGCGCCAGATCAACACCGCCTTGAACAGCGATATCGCCGCCCGACAGGTCAACACCGCGGAAACGGTATTCGCTTACCAGAGCAACATTGCCCGAAAGCTCGAAACCGCTGCCGCCCTCATCGTCGACATAGCTGACCTTGTCAGCGTCCGTTTGTTCAACAGCACGGTCAAAATCAGAGTCGAGCACTGCGGCATCGACAACTGTTGTCTCGGCAGCCGCTGTTTCGGCAACCGTAGTTTCGGCAACCGTTGTCTGGGCAACAGCTTCAGCCGTGACAGGCGCGATAATGGTCGCGGT
>CAZJAG010000078.1:0-2997 GCA_964543735.1 uncultured Porphyrobacter sp.
CACCGCCATCTACCGGCCGCGAATGATAGCCATCAAAACCTGGCCAGCATTACTTAAAATCCTCGCCCAGATGCTTCATCTGCGCCTTGAGCCCCAATTGGTTGATGTTCTGAATCTCCAAACCGGGGTGGGCGTTAACCTCGATCACGAGCGGGCCTTCATTCTCATCAAGAACAATGTCTGCGCCGCTATAGCCAAGGCCAACGGCTGGGCCGCATTTGCCCGCCAGCTCTAGAACACGCTCCCAATCGGGAATCTCGAAACCGACCAGACGCGAGCCGGTGTCTGGGTGATGGTTGATCGGCTCGCCGCCTTGCAAGGCGCGAGTGATCTGGCCGGTTTCGAGAGAGACACCTGCACCGATTGCTCGTTGGTGCAGGTTAGCTTTACCGTCTGATTCATTAGTGGGCAGGCGCACCATGCCCATCAGCGGTTCGTCATGAAGGCAGATGACGCGCAAATCCGGCAACCCGTCGGGGACCAGTCTTGCAAGGCGCGGGTCAGCCACAATCAGTGGCTCGATCAGTGCTGCGTCTTCTGCTGCGGAATCGCCGGAGAACTGTCCATCGACGATTTTGCGAATATGGTTGAGTACATCGGCTTCGGTGAGCGGCGTGCCAGAACCCTTGAACCAGGTATTGCCCTCGCGCCGGACGGCCAGCAAAATGCCGTCACCTTGTGATCCGCGCGCAGGCTTGATCGCCCATGCATCGGGCATTTGCTTGGCCGGTTTGAAGCTCATCAAAGTGCCGTAATCAGCAATCACTGCGATAGTTCCGGTGCACGAAATGCCAGCGCTTTCGAGCGCGATTTTGGCGGCAACCTTGTCGCGCGCGCGCTCGATAGCGATACGCGGATTGTACTTCGCGATGAGCGCATTGCGCAGGTTGATGCCCAAGATCTCGTCGACAGGGCGCGGCGCAAGGTTCTCGCGCCTTTGCCACGGCCCTGATCCGAAGAAGCGTTTATGGAAACCAAGATCCATCTTAGACGTCCTCCTCTGAGCGAATGATCCACGCATTGTGTTTCAAAGGGCGCTTGGATGCGCCAATGCGAGGCTCGAACTGAGCTTCGCTATTGGGGCGGCGTTGCGGAATTGATCGGCGGTTGCGTGGATCAAAATCGTCTACCGAATTGATGACCCACATCCCTTCAAACGGTGGAGCATTTTCCCAGGCGGCAAGGAATTCTTCCTCCGTATCGGTGCGTGTGATGATCTTCTGCTCGCGCGCTATACGTCGCCGTTCGAGCCAAATAGGTGCGAAGCGCCGGATCTCTGTCAGGCGCAATCCGCGGTATCGCCCAAGAATGCCAATCGCGACCGCTGTGCCAGCTGGCATAAGCAGCGGGGATGCCTCGATCAGCATTAGTGCGAAATGCGAGACCATGACGAACTGGATGATCACGGCGATCATTAGCGTATTGAAGGCGATATGGGCTGCCTCCAGCGGCCCATCCTTCTCCCATTGTCGCCACCAGCGCTCAACCACCAATGCACACACAACCACGGGGAACGCGTCCACCTGAAGCTCTGTGTCAAAGATGATCTGCAAGCCCACAAGGGTCAGCACGATCAGCGATATGAGCACGCCAAGAAAGCCGACCCGCGTCATCCTCAGCCTGAGGAGGGCGGGGGCCACAATCATCCCCACTAGGATCGAGGATGCCAGCACCACAGGGCCCATGATCGGACCGATCTGCAAGAAGGCGAGGGCAACAAGCATGGGCGTGAAGAGCCCGAAGGCCTTCAGCCCGATGAAACTTCGCGCCAGCACCACGAGGAACGCGCCCAAGGGCAAGACCATCATCAAATTGGATGGCTTCAATCCCCAGATCGCTTGCGATGTTGCAACGCCGTCGAGCGTCGATGGCATAGCGATGAACTGGTCTGTATTGAACAGCCCGAGCAAAACTAAGCCGAGCAGCACAAAGCCGACGCCCAATCCAATGTAGAATGGACGCCTGATCTGTGGTGTTGCGCGCACCCAAGCGCGCGAAATCTTGGCCTTCAGATCAGAATACATGCCCGACGGCTACTGTCAGCCGATAGCCAGCACGGTCGCGCGATGCGAAATTGCTGTTCGAGTTGATGTATTTCGCCTCAGCTTCTACTCGCCAAGGGCCGGGCCACCAATGGAGCTCGACCTCGGGAGAGATGAGGTGATCTTCACGCCGTTCGCCAGCCGGTGTGATCCGGCCATCGAACAATGTGTGCAAATATTCCACCGCAGGCCGCACGCGCAGATCGCGCGTAATCGGCTGGGTGTAAGAGATTTTCGCGGACTCGCGGTCATAGCCGCGGCGCGGGTCATCCGAGGAAATACGCTCGGCGCGGGCGTCCACGGTCAGATAATTGTACCGGCCAAACCGGTGGCGGTATTGCGCGTCCATGCGCGGCCCGTCGCCATGCGTTTGCGGATCACTGCTGTTATCATATTCGCGCTTGCGCCAACTGCCTCGCAATTGGAATCGGTGCTCGCGAACAGGTTGATAACGAATCCGGACGGAGCCTTGCAGCTCGTCGACGTTCGACGATTCTACGCTCGACAGATCATCATAATAGCGTGCGCGCAGCTGGAGCGCCCAATCCTCGCCAAAGTCCTGATCAAACTGAGCGGTGATCCGGTCGCGGTTGGAATTGCTGCGCCCGCTACCAAAACGCAAGACTTCGATCCGGTCGGCTTCGATCCGGAAACGGCTATCGTCATCCTCGTAATCAAGGCCTGCCTGACCGCGCAGATATGCGCCGTCACCATTGACGATGAATTCCTCATCATCGGTTTCGGTTTCCGCCGAGATGACACCCGCTTCTGCGCGAGCATAGGGTTCCAGTGACCAGTCGCTGGTTTGAGCCAAAAGCGGTTGCGCAAAGGCACCGGCGATGCACGCGCAAAGCGTGATCACCACGTGCGCGAGAGCGCGCTCGTAGGACAAGTTTTTAACCATCACACCGCGTGAATACCCGCACATGGTTTACCAAACGCTAACCTCGGTTTT